>JACZJC010000009.1 GCA_014860745.1 Anaerolineales bacterium | reverse complement strand
GTTTTTTGCTTGACATCTGGCAGTTTCAGAACAACAATAGACATGGATGAGTTCCTTATAAGCTTGGTGTCGATAACCTTATCTTACAAGAAACTCATCCTTTTTTCGCCTCAAACCCACCGCTTGTGTTACAGACTCATTAGTAGGAAATAGGTATTAGCATCGAAATCGATATGATTCCATCGTTTTAGCTCGCACTGGTAAAATAAACCAATTAGTGGATCTAAAATGGGGAAATTTTAGTTTTCAAAATTGGATACTCGTAATTCATGTTTTGGCGTTGTAATGATTGGCATCAGTTATAATTTTGCATACTTCCAATTGTGCTTGTACTGATAAAAGGAACAGCCATGAACATCGCCATTGCCCTCGTGCTCGGATTGTTGATCGGTTGGTTGATTGAATGGGTCATCGACTGGTTCTATTGGCGGCGTCCTCGCTCGGAGCCTGTACAAAAAGCACCCCCTGTTTCTGCGATCACTGCCCCTCAGAAAACAGAGCGGTCTAAAACGCCCCCTGCCCATCCGGATGACTTGATCGCCATCAAGGGCATCGGGCCTGTCATCTCGAAACGGCTTAACCAATCTGGGATTTATACCTACGAGCAGTTGGCCGACCTCACACTCGATGAATTCGAGGAGGCGCTTGGGGATCTCTTACAGCGTTTTATCAACGAAAGGTCCATTTTGCGGCAGGCTCGCGGGTTGGCCGATAAAAAGAAAGCGGGGTAATCTCATGACTCAAAACAACGGGTCGCGATATACCCCAGGTTATGATCTCTTCAAATTAATTGTCGCGGTGATCCTGACGATCATCCTGATCCTTTTGCTGTTGCAGGAGAGTCGGTTGCGATACGCGGGACTCAGCCTGACGGTAACCGCATCCTCTATGACCAAAAGAACTGTTCTGCCAACGATGACATCTCCGCCTCTGCCGACTTTACCCCCTATGGCGACCGCCACCTCAACTCCACTTCCGTCTCTCACGTCCACTGAGCCAATTCCAACACAAGCCGCTCTTATTGAATCAACTCCTACTGAAGCAACCTCGACCCAACCTGCGCCCACCGAACTGACCCCTACGGTGCAGCCGCCTGTAACAGAAACGCCCCCCACAGAATCAATCCCTGCCTCTGACCCGAATGCCTGCCCGGCAAACCCTACTCGCCTTCAGGCTGGCAATACAGTCCGCGTGCTGGACTGGCTGAACTTCCGTACAGGCCCTGGGTTGCACTACACGATCCAACGCACCAACAGGCCCGGCACAGAAATGGAAGTCATCGGCGGTCCTGTCTGCACATTACGAGGAGGTGACCCACCCAGAGCTTATTTATGGTGGAATGTCCGCATGGAAAATGGACGCGAAGGTTGGTCTGCTGAAGCCCCATTGAACTATCCCAATTATTTTTTGGAGCCAACTGAATAACATGTCATTGCGAGGGTTGGTGGTCGAGTAGACCGAGTGCTTTTCGAGGGCGTACCGAGACCCCGGCCCGACACTTGCGCCGTACGCCAGTGCGGTGAGCAATCTCCTGCAATGACATCAAATCTTTTCCACCCATTGCGCGCGCCATACGGGTGCTTCAAACGGCTCAGGCCAGAACTCAATTTGTTTCAATATCTTTCCATCTCGAATAGTTGAAAACGTGATCGCGCGATCCTGCCGTGTTCCATCAGAAACGCTGACGTCGGTCACAACCGACTCTCCCTCTGCCGCGATGTGGTGGATCTTGAATGTCCATTTTCCTTCAGCGGGATAGTGTGTGTTCATGGCAGCAAAATTATCCCGTCCACGAATTCGTTCGCCAGACTGCGGCCATTCCAAAACATAGTCACCGCGGAGAAGTTGTGAAGCTGCGTAAAAATCATTGGTGGCCATGGCTCCCCAAAAACCTTCAACAAGTTCTTTGTTATTCATGGTTTCGGTCCTATCCTGCTCATCGCGTACTCCGCCAGTGCAGTAATGGTAAGCGATGGGTTGACCCCGGGGTTGGCAGGCATGATGGAACCATCGATGATATACAACCCCTCGTAGTTGTGTATGGCGAAACCGTCATCCACAACACCTTCAGAAGATGTTGTGCCGATGGGCGCGCCGCCGAGGATGTGGGCAGTGGTGGGCAGGTTGAAAATATTTTCGGTTACGGATCCGAGCGTAACACCGTTGATTCGCTTTGCGAAATCCCTTGTCACATCATGGCCGGCGTCCACCCGTGCATGGATCTCCCGGCTGGTTTCGCGTTCGGCAACCAGCCCGCGGCGGAAAAACGTGAGCAGACTCCGGCCGATGCGGAGCTTCATGTAATTATCCACATTTTGCATGACGAGTAAAATCGTCGTGTTGTGAGCCCAGCCCGGAAGGACCATCGCACGCAGGAAGTCGATTGGGTTGCGAAGGACCCAGGTGAGGGACTGGAGGATTCGCGCAGGGATACTCGTCACATCCGAAATTAGCGGCGCGCCGAGAAAACGCATTAGCGATGAACCATCCGGGTAGCGGACAGGCTCAATGCGTGTAACATCATCCGCGTTGAAAATGGACGAGATCGAAACACCTTCTGAATAATTGACATCCGATCTACGGGCAATCGAGCCAAGCAGGGCTTCAGAGTTTGTGCGCACCATGTCGCCAAGCCGCGGCGAAAGGTTTGGCAGGGATTTTTTTACATCACGCAGTTTCAACAAAAGTTTCATCGTCCCCATTACGCCTGCGGAGAAGATGACGTTCTTCGCGTGTACGGTTTGGGTTTGCTTGAAAAGTTTTGTAGAATCGCGGAAGGTAATTTCGTATCTGACGGTGGACGATTGACCGTCGACCGTGTTTTCCCGTCCACCGTCCACGGTCCACGGTCTGATGTCAGTTACTTCCACTTCCGCAACCACCTTCGCCCCATTTTTTTCAGCAAAATATAGATAATTTTTCGGCAGTGTATTCTTTGCATTATGGCGGCACCCCACCATACACCCGCCGCAATGCTGGCAGCCCGCCCGCGCGGGTCCTTCCCCGCCGAAAAATGGATCCGGCACAGTGACTCCCGCCTCCCCGAAAAATGCACCCACATCCGTCGCACGAAAGGTATGACCCATATTCCGCTCTTCCGCGATCTGCCTGAGGATTTCGTCCGCCTTCCATAATTTTGGATTGCGCGAAACGCCGAGCATCCGCTTGGCTGTCTCATAATGCGGACGCAGCGCCTCGCCCCATTTCACATTTTCATTCCATGCGGGAGTGGACAAGGTTTCTTCGGATGGGATTTCGAGCACATTGGCGTAACCGAGGCTTCCGCCGCCCACACCCGCGCCATGCAGAACCATCACACCCTTGAGAATCGCAATTTGCAAAATTCCATGCGCGCGGATGGCCGGCATCCAAATGTACTTCCAGAACTGCCAGTTGGTTTTGGCGAAGTCCTTATCTTCGAAGCGTTTGCCTTTTTCAAGGACAAGGACCGAGTAGCCTTTTTCGGTCAACCGCATGGCCGAAACACTTCCCCCAAACCCCGAACCAATGATCACATAGTCGTACACCTGAGACATCTGTATGCCCTCCGCGTTGAACTGGCGTGATTATAGCATTTGTCACTTGAATTATTTTTGATACGGCATATCATGAAGTTGAGCAAGGAGTTTTCAATGTCGTTAGCATCGATTGAGATCATTATTCGCTGGCTGGGTGGACTGACGGCATTTTCCACGCTGGTGATCCTGTTTTATGGAATTTGGCGCGGCTCCCAACAGAAGGCAGGACGCGTTACTGGAGGCGCAGATCGTTTCTTACGTTCATCATTATTCTATTTTCTCGCATCCATCTTTTTCTTTGGCTTGGCTTACGTTGCTTGGATTCCTCTACCCTGGAAGATTTCTCCACAAGCTCGCGTGTGGATGTTGACCTTCGGCTCACTCTTGTATTTCCCCGGCATGGCATTCCTGCTTTGGGCACGGCTGACGCTTGGAAAATATTACTTCGTCTCCACGGCTGTGGGTGCGCAATTGTTCGCGGACCATCAACTGGTGACGACAGGTCCGTATGCCATTATGCGTCATCCCATGTATGTGGGCCTCACCTTTGCCGCATGGGGTGCGTTATTGATCTACTTCACATGGACAACGGTTTATTTCGCTGCCTTCGCTCCCATGCTGGCTGTCCGTGCATTTCGAGAGGAGCAAGTGCTCGCGGCGGAGTTTGGCGAACAATGGCAGGACTATTGCAGGCAGGTTCCTGCGTTCATTCCGAGGTTGAGGAAATGAATTTTATTGACGCGAATCTTCGCTTCGATTATTGTTAGCAAATGATAACCACAATCTTCAACTCCCGTCGTTCTCCCGTTTACAGCCGTCGCGGAATTGTTGCAAGTTCTCAACCTCTTGCAACTGCTGCTGGTATCGAAATTCTTTCTAGGGGCGGCAATGCCGCAGATGCTGCCGTGGCCGCCGCCGCTGCGCTGAACGTCACCGAGCCAACTTCCACGGGGATTGGCGGGGATATGTTCGCGTTGTATTTTGACGCGCGCAAAAAACAAGTCACTGCTTTGAACGGATCGGGCCGCGCTCCTTCTGCGCTGACAATTGATCGGCTAAAGCGTGAGGGACTTCTCGCTGAATCATTGCCGCCGTTCCACGCGCATACGGTCACTGTCCCTGGGGCGTGTGCAGGCTGGTGTGACCTGATCGAAAAGCATGGCTCGCGTTCAATGGCGGAAATTCTTATGCCTGCCATCCGTCTCGCGGACGAGGGCTTTCCCGTTGCGCCGCTCACATCCTACTTTTGGTCACGCGGCGCGGACAGGCAGTTGAAGTCCGCGTTGAATGGGATTGAGTTGACCATCGACGGGCGCGGCCCGAAGGCGGGAGAAATTTTCCGCAACCCGGGGCTGGCGAAGACACTATCCATGGTTGCCGAGAAAAATGCCGAGGGGTTTTACAAAGGTCAAATTGCAGAATCAATTGTCCGCGTGATAAAAGAGGCGGGCGGATGTATGTCCGCTGATGATCTCGCATCGCATATATCCACGTGGGAGAGTCCTATCTCCGTTGATTATCGCGGATTGCGCGTGCATGAATGCCCGCCGAACGGGCAGGGCATCACGGCGCTCATCGCATTGAATTTGTTGGAAGGCTTTGATCTGGCGTCGCTTGATGCATTGTCGCCAGAAAAAATGCATTTGATGATCGAAGCCATGCGCCTTGCCTTTGCGGATGCAAAATGGTATGTCTCTGACCCCGCGTTCTCAAAAATTCCGATGGATGAGTTGCTATCGAAGGATTATGCAAACGAACGCCGCAAGTTGATTAACTTGAAGCGCGCCACCGTTGACCAGAAACGCGGCACGCCTGTGGCTTCGTCGAACACGGTGTACCTGAGCGTGGTGGATGGATTTGGGAATGCGTGCTCGTTTATCAATAGCAATTATATGGGCTTTGGCACGGGCATGGTGCCGAAGGGCTGGGGCTTCACCCTGCAAAACCGCGGACATAATTTCAGCCTCGACCCGAATCACCCCAACGCGCTTGCGCCCGGCAAGCGACCGTATCACACCATCATCCCTGCGATGGTGACGAGACTCCCCTCTCCTCCCAAGAGAGAGGTTGGGGGTGAGGTCGAAGGAGAATCGTTGTATGCTTCCTACGGCGTGATGGGCGGGTTCATGCAGCCACAGGGACATGTGCAAGTTTTATCTGCTCTGGCTGATAACGGACTCGACCCGCAATCCGCTCTCGACCTCCCGCGCTTCTGTATCGATGTAGATGAAGCAGGCGGCCGTGTCGCCATTGAAGAAGGGATGCCAAAAGAAACAATGGATGCCCTGCAAAAGTTGGGGCATCCATTGTATGAAGTGAAAGGCTATGAGCGTGCGCTCTTCGGCAGGGGACAGGTCATTCTGCGTGATGCGGAAACTGGCGTGTTGTGCGGCGGAAGCGATCCACGGGCGGATGGGTATGCGGGGAGCGTTTAGCTGTTAGCTGTTAGCTTTTAGCGGTTAGCAATTGGCTAAGAGCTAATCGCCAATTGCTAACCGCTTTTTTCCTACGAATCCATTACGCCGAACCAGCCTTTGCGTTCCATCCATTTTACAAATTCAAGGACGGGGGAGATGGTCAAGGAGAGAGCGCCGATGATAGCCCAGTCGATGAGCGGCAGGCTGAAGGTGTTGAATGGTTCATGCAGGGCAGGGACGTACACGATCACCAACAGCAGCACGGCTTCCCAAATGATGGCAGTGTTTAGCCATTTGTTTTCAAACGGACGGTTAAACACCGAGTGGCGGTCCGAGCGGAAGTTGTAGGCTTTGAAGAACTGCACCAGCACGAGCGAGACGAAGGTCATTGTCATGGCTTCTTCGAGACCGCGGCCGGAGTTCATCGCCCAGATGAATAATCCCAGGTTGATGACTGTAGACCAGATACCGCCTGCCAGCATCAATGCGACAACGGGGCGGGTGAAGATGCCCGTGCGTGAGTTTCGCGGTTTGCGCTTCATCAAATCTTTTTCTGCGGGGTCAACTGCCAGCGCGAGCGCAGGCAGACCGTCTGTTGCAAGGTTGACATACAGAATTTGCACGGCGGTCAACGGCAGGGGCAGTCCTAAAAGCGCGGAGCCTGCCATCAAACCGATCTCGCCGATGTTCGAGGAGAGCAGGTACATCAAATATTTCTTGATGTTGCCGAACACACCGCGGCCTTCTTCCACCGCCGCAACGATGGAGGCGAAGTTGTCATCGGTCAGGGTCATGGCGGCGGCTTCTTTTGTAACGTCTGTGCCGGTGATGCCCATTGCGATGCCGATGTCCGCTTTTTTGAGGGCGGGCGCATCGTTCACGCCGTCGCCGGTCATGGCGACGGTGTGTTCGTTCGCTTGAAGCGCCGTCACCACGCGCAGCTTATGAGCAGGGGATACGCGCGCGTACACATCGATGCTTTCCACTTCGCGTTTAAAATCTTCATCGGAGATGTTGTCGAGTTCCGCGCCAGTGACCACACGTCCATTTTTCAGCAAGCCCAATTCGCTCGCCACGGCTTGAGCGGTCATGGGATGGTCGCCTGTGATCATCACGACGCGAATCCCCGCGCTCTCACAGACCGCAATCGCTTCTTTGGCTTCGGGGCGCGGCGGGTCGATCATGCCGGCCAGCCCGAGGAAGGTCATGCCGGTTTGGGCAGATTCAATCACCGCGTCTGGTTTTGAGGCGATGGCAAGCACGCGCAGGGCATTGCTTGCGAAACTCTGCGCTGTGTTCAACACTTGCGCCCGTGTAGGTGCATCCAGTTTTACAACGCCGTTTCCGGTCAGGATCGAATCGCAGTTTTCCAAAATAATTTCAGGCGCGCCTTTAGTGTAAGCCACCATACCCTTCTCCATTTGATGGAGGGTGGTCATGCGCTTGGATTCGGATGTGAATGGGATTTCCTGCACGCGTGGATAGGCTTCATCCAACGCTTCTTTCTTAAGCCCGGCCTTGGCAGCTGCCACGACGAGCGCTCCCTCCGTTGGGTCGCCTTTGATATCCCAGTCGCTGACCGAACCGTTGTCCCCGTTCTTGACCAGTTTCACATCCGATGCGAGTGTGGCGGCGGAGAGCATTTGTTTCAATTCGCTGCCGGGTTCGGTTTTCGTCCCGCCATTGGAGGAGAATTGACCGACAGGCGCATAGCCCGAACCGCTTACATCGAAGACCTGACCCGCCACATAGATCTTTCGCACGGTCATTTCATCTTTTGTGAGCGTGCCTGTTTTATCGGAGCAAATAACAGAGGTACTGCCAAGCGTCTCCACAGCAGGCAGGCGGCGGATCAATGCATTCCGTTTGACCATCTTCTGGACGCCGATGGCGAGCGAGATCGTCACAACTGCGGGCAGGGCTTCCGGCACAACGGCCACCGCCAGCGCAATGCCAAAGATGAGCATTTCGATGAAAGGCTGTCCGCGGAATAATCCCAACGCGATGATGATGGCAACAACCACAAATGCGGCACGCGCCAGTACCGAACCGACCTTATCCAGATTCTGTTGCAGGGGGGTCTTGCCGGTTTCCACGGTTTGCAGGAGCTGGGCGATTTTGCCGAATTCGGTCTGCATGGCCGTGGCAACGACCAGGGCGCGTCCGCGCCCATAGGTGGCGGCGGTTCCAGCGTAGACCATGTTCTTGCGGTCGCCCACAGGCATCTCTTCAACTTGAAGCGCGTCGGTGTGTTTTTCCACAGGCACAGATTCACCCGTCAGCGCCGCTTCCTCTATTTGTAAATTTATTGATTCGATCAAACGCCCATCGGCAGGGATGCGGTCCCCGGTGTGCAAAATGACCACATCACCGGGCACCACCTCGCGCGCGGGAACTTTCACTTCCTCCCCATCCCGCAGAACCGTGGCGGTCGGCGCCGCCATTTGACGCAGCGCTTCGATGGCGCGTTCGGCGCGATATTCCTGAACGAATCCGAGGATCACAGCAAACAGAACGATGACCGCTATGACGATGGACTCAACGCCATGCCCGAGGAACAGCGAGATGGCGGTGGCGCCAAGCAGGATGAGGATCAATACGTTTTTGAACTGTTCGAAGAGGATCTCCCACGGCGAAACGCGATGCGCGGCCTGGATCTCATTCGGCCCGTATTTCGCCGCGCGTTCCAGCGCCTCACTTTGACTGAGACCTGCCGGCCCGCTATTGAATTGGGCAAAGGCCTGGTCCGTGCTTTTGGTATGCCAGTAATTAGATGGTTCCATGACTAAAATTGGTCTCCTTATTTGGTTTTATCTTTTAGTGTCGGTGTCGCCGATTTGAAAACAAAGTGGTTGAAGAGGTAAATGGGACCTGCCAGCATCAGCACGGCCACCACCGCGAGAATATCCAGCCCGAAAACGATGATTTCCTCGAACCAGAGGATCAGGGATGTGCCCCCCGCTCCCGTGGCAAGCGCGGGCTTCCAGTATTTCCGCAGGGCGGATGTTGCATTTGTGGACATGGGGAACTCCTTTTCTGTTTGAGCGGCAAATCAGACATGGGGGCGGTGTCGGCAAATAAAAAAGACCACCGCCTTGAAGGCGATGGTCTTGCACTTTCATCCAGACAGCCGGGAAATCTCTTTCCGTATTGACGACTGCCAGACCCGAAACCGGTTCGGGGGCTACTCCCCATCGGAGTAATTAGAGTTTACAGTGAAACGGTGGTCGTGTCAATTACATTTTTGAAAGTGGGAACGACCCTTTTGCAGGGGATATGCTGGTCAATCCACGGCCACCTTGCTTCTGTTGAACGTGAGAGTGTGAACAGACCCTTCCTGGAGTAGGAACCCGCCGGTGTATTTCACACCGCCCACCCAGGCCACATAATCGATCCAGCCGGAGGGAATCTCCACAATTACGGTCCGGTTGACGGGAAATTCATTGATGGCGTTCGTCCCATCCGCACGGGCGGTGCGCAGGGACACGTAAACATCCGCATCGGCTTTGTTGACCAGTCTCACGGTCGCGGTGGAGGCGTTTTTGGGAATATCCCCGGCATAGGATAGGGCGGTCGGTTCCCCGCTGGAGACGACGGGCGGCGTCACAACCGAGTAGGCGGCGGGGATATATAAAACCTGCCCGGCATACAAAAGGTTGACATCCCAGATCTGCGGATTCGCGCCCCACAACTCATTCATGCTGATTCCATAACGGACGGCGATCCTGGCGAACGTGTCGCCATATTGGACGGTATAGGTGGAGGCATTACCGACCGCGGGCTGGTAGTAGAAATAAGTGTAGTAATACGTGGGATCGTTGTAGACAATGGTCGTACCCGCGGCGTTGTAATTGGGACCGGGGATTGTCAATACCTGACCGGTTGTCAGCGTGCTGCTGATGCCCGGGTTGGCGGCGTAGATCGCGTCGGTGGAGGTTCCGCACATTGCCGCCAGCATGTTGACCGTCTCACCGGGTTCGACGATGTACGTGCCGCCGCATACGCCTCCCGCATGGACCCAGGCCGGGGTGCCAAGGAAAGCCAGCGCGATCAGGAAAAGCGTGGAAGCATAAGCGAAAACTTTTCGGAACATGGGGACCTCCTTAATGATAAACATCGAACCTTTGGAATCATGATAAGTCAAAACGGGGCAGATGGCAATATGCGGCAAGGGCGGACTCTGTAACATAGGCGGTGGGGGAAATTGAGGAACGGGCAAAGGACAAGCGTGTCCAGTTGAAGGGGAAAAGATCACTCGAACGGAGAAGCAGCTAACAAGAGCCCAGCTTCCATGCCGTGCCAGGATTTGAAGCCTCT
>JACZJC010000008.1 GCA_014860745.1 Anaerolineales bacterium | reverse complement strand
CATGTGACTCTCGTCGATGACCAGCAAATAATCGCTCGGCAAAAAGTCGATCATCGTCCACGTGTGGGAGCCGGGCGGGCGCCCATCCAATTGACGCGAATAGTTTTCGATCCCGGAGCAATACCCCACTTCCTTCAACATCTCAAGGTCGTAGCGGGTGCGCTGTTCGATACGCTGGGCCTCCAAAAATTTTCCCTGACTCTTGTAGAACGCCAGCCGCTCCTCCAGCTCGAGTTCGATATTCTTGATCGATTCCTTCAATCGGTCTGCATCGGTCAGGAATTGCTTGGCGGGGTAAATGGAGATTTCATTCGGTTCCTCGATGATCTCGCCTGTCAGCGGGCTGAACTGCATGATGCGTTCCACTTCGTCGCCGAAGAATGTAATTCGATAGCCAAGCTTGGATTCGTAGGCAGGGACGATCTCCAGCGTGTCGCCGCGAATGCGGAAGGTGCCCGGGCGCAGTTCCATGTCGTTTCGTTGGTACTGGC
Source organism: Anaerolineales bacterium (assembly GCA_014860745.1). Classification (GTDB taxonomy): domain Bacteria; phylum Chloroflexota; class Anaerolineae; order Anaerolineales; family Villigracilaceae; genus Villigracilis. The sequence continues at coordinate 15,983 of JACZJC010000008.1, read as the reverse complement.
TCTCGATCAATTGTCTCAATAAGGCGTTGCGGCGGTAGATCTCCCCCACCTTCAAGGTCACAGTCCCTTTGCCGAATTCTTCGGGCGAGCCAAGGCCGTAAATGCAGGAGACCGAAGCAACTATGATGACATCGCGGCGGGAGATCAAGGCGGTGGTTGCCGCGAGCCGCAGGCGCTCGATCTCTTCGTTGATCTGGGTCTCTTTTTCGATGAAAAGGTCATGGCGCGGGACGTAGGCTTCAGGCTGGTAGTAATCATAATAGGAAACAAAATACGAAACTGCGTTTTCGGGAAAGAACTCTTTGAACTCCGCATACAACTGGGCGGCAAGGGTCTTGTTATGCGCCATGATGAGCGCGGGCTTCTGCACCTGCTGGATCACAGATGCGATGGTGAAGGTTTTGCCTGTGCCGGTGGCGCCGAGCAAGACCTGGTGCTTGAGGCCTTTGTTCACGCCGTCCACAAGTCCGCGGATGGCTTCGGGCTGGTCGCCCATGGGGATGAAGGGTGCTTGAAGTTTAAAGTCCATGTTTTTTGTTGGTTGGTTATTTGGGGAACGTGTGTTCTATTTTACCTTAAAGGCAGGGGGAAAGCCAGTTCGATGCTTCGGCGGGGCAATGGCTTTGAGACAGAATCAGGCGGCAGATTAAGTGCGAAGCGGGGATTTGCGTCGAGGGTATAATCACGGGCAGCATGAACAAAATCAGGGAATTTTTCAAGCGCATCATTATTTCGGAAAAAAGCGCGCCATTCGCATTTCTGGCTGCATGCATTTTGAGCTTCGGTCTGCTCATCCCAAATCTCGGTTTTTACATGGATGACTGGCCTTATGTTTTTTATGCCAGGCTGAAGGGGATCGACAGCCTGCGCGAAATGCTGGTCTTTGACAGCCGGCCGAATGCGGCCTGGTTGTATATGCTGGGTTTTTATGTGCTGGGATTCAAACCGATGGCCTGGCATGTTTCGGCCCTGCTCCTGCGCTTTGCCACCGTCCTGGCGTTTTGGTTGTTCCTGCAAATCATGTGGGCGGAACGAAAAAGGGAAGCGATTGTCATTTCGCTTTTATTCGCCATCTTCCCATTTTTCATGCTGCAGCCGTTTGCCGTGGGCTCCACCCATCATTGGTTTGGGTTCCTTGCCTTCAACTGTTCCCTGATTCTGATGGCGCTTGCCGTGCGAGATACCTCCTTCAAAAAATGGATTTATATTATTGGCGCACTTGGGCTGGAGGCAGCGCATCTTTTCACCAGTGAATATTTTGCAGGCCTCGAATTGATCCGCACCGCCGTTCTGTGGATTCTATTCTCGAGAGTCGAAACAAATTTTTCCAGGAAGATTGGCCGTGTCCTGCTTAATTGGATTCCGTATCTCATTATTCTCGGCTTCTTTGTTTACTGGCGGGTGGTACTGTATCAAAACCCCGAAGGCGTGACCCGCAATGAACCCGTCGTTTTGATGCAACTGTTCACCCAGCCTTTCGAAGCGATCCGCTTTCTCGTTACCGCATTCCTCACGGACGGCATCTCGGTTCTGACTCTGGGCTGGGGAAAAGCAAGCGACGTCAGCACTCTGGACTTCGCTTCACCTTTCGTGCTGTTCAAGATCGTAGTATGCGTGATAGGCTTTGCCCTTGCATATTTTTATCTCGGAAAACTTTGGCAAAATTCCAAAGATAACGACAAATCCGACTGGGGCAGGGAATCAATCACGCTTGCCCTCGCGGCAATGTTGACTGGCGGCCTGCCGATCTGGTTCATTGGGCGTTCGATTGTGGAAAGCAAGAATTTGCTTTCGGCATCGCGCTTCGGCATACCCGCCATGTTCGGCGCTTCCTTGTTAACTTTCCTGCTGGTCGATTTCTTCATTAGCGACAAAAACAAAAAGAGTCTTTTTCTGGCTTTCGCCCTGGCGCTGGCGGTCAATTTCCATTTGGACAACACGAGGGAATTTCAATATTCGTGGGAAAAGCAGGAACGCTTTGCCCAGCAATTGATCTGGCGGGCGCCGAGTATCGCGGCGGGGACTTCGCTGCTGACAGACCAGGAAGTCATGGGCGTGATGGGCGAATATGCGGTTTCATTTTCAATCAACACAACTTATCAGGCTGAAAATTTTGGGAACACGCCGCCCTATTGGTATTTCCCTTTTTATTACACCAACCCCAACGTAGGCGACCTGCTGGAAGGCGCGCCGCTCGAATATGAAAAAATGAGCATGGTGTTTGCGGGGAACAGCAGGCAAATGCTGCTGCTGGATTTCAACCCTGAATTAAATCGCTGCCTGTGGGTTTTGCAACCGCAGGATGTGAACCTGCGCCTCGTCGGTGAGGATGTGCGCCAGCTGGCGGCAGGCTCGGATATCAGCCTGATCCAACAGACTGAGACAGAACCGTCCCTGCCTGAGGATATTTATGGCAGGCAAAATAATAAGGGATGGTGTTATTACTTCCAAAAAGCAGACCTCGCGCGGCAGTTTGGTCAATGGGACGAGGTGTTGAGGCTCTGGAACGAATCACAATCCGTTGGCGAACGGGCGGATAACGGCTTCGAGTATATTCCCTTCATCGAAGGCTTCGGCCACGCCGAAGATTGGGGGCAGGTGAAAACGCTGATAAAATTTTCAAAGCGCATCACAGCAGGACTGGAGCCAAGTTTGTGCAGTGCCCTGGACAGGCTTGCCGCGGGCGCGCCTGCATCACAGGAACGCGACGATACAATCAGCAGCCTGAAAGATGACTTGAATTGCAGCAACTTTCAATAATTCATCAAGGAGAGTTTTATGAAATGCCCAAACTGCAACACAAAAAATCACCGCGAAGACATGGTCTGCCTAAATTGCGGACTCCCCCTCAACAAAGTCCCATTCACAAAAGAGCAAAAGGGTTGGCACATCATGAGCGCCATTGTGCCCGTGATCGGCCTGGGGATCATTTTTTTCGCAATGCAAACATTTTCAAGTATGTCATCGGGATTCATCGGAAATACCGGGTTTAGTCAATTTTCATCACTTTGGTGGTTGTTCATGGGGATTGCGGTTATATTTATTGGCATGAGCTTTTATAAAAACATCTTGGATTTATTGGGCGGTGAGGCACAAGTGCATACGGCGCGCATGATCCGCAAATACCGTTCGGGAAGCCGGCGCAGCGCCCGCACGTATTATGTGGAGTTCGAGCAGATCGGCAAGGTTAATGTCCGCTATGGTCTGTACCAACCATTGACCGAAGGCGGCATTTATAAGGTCACATACAGTCCCAACACAAAACGCGGCTGGAGCATTGAGCAGCAATAGCAAATCGCCCCGGAAATTTTCCGGGGCGGACTTATAAATTCGAACAGGATCAAGCGTCAGGTAGTTAGGGAAGCGGGTATGCGGGGAAGGCATCTTCCGGGGCGTACCAGTCGCCGGGGTCGATGCTGGTGGTCACCTCTCCACCGGTAACTGGGACCGGAATCAGGCTATGATCGGTACATTCCGCTGAAAGACCGCAGGGAACCATTTGCGAATATCCGCCGGCAAACCCGCCACCGATGACGTACGCGACAACATAATAATTTCCAGGCGGGAGATCATCCAGTTGATAGGTACCCTGGTTTTCGGCGGTTAATACATAATAGTAATCAGTGGGTGAACCGCCCGCCACGTAGGCAACAACTGCCAGGGAGGGAATAAAACTTGATGGGTAACTAAGTTTTCCAGCAATGCTCCCGGAAAGTGCGGCGGGCGAGGAGGCGGGGATTGGGGTTGAGGCAACAGCCTGAGCGGTTAGCGCCTGAAATGTGGCCTGCACAATCTGATCGACATTTTGAGTGGGGACTTGCGCGAGCGCGGTTTGCTGCGCCGAATTCACCATCTGGTTGATCTGTTCCTGCGAAGGCATGCAGGCCGTCGCGAGTAAAGCTAAAACCAATCCCATGAACAATATTTTCTTTTTCATAATTCTCCTTTTAATAATATCGTCACATGGTAGCGTATTTCCAGATTTATGTCATATCACCCAATCGGGTTAAAACATCCAAGAGCTTGACAGTCCAGACTTCATCTTTTGAAAGCGTGATCCAATACATGGCTTTGCCGCCGCGCACGCCATTCGGCAGGTCAGGCAGGCGCTTCGCTTCGGACCCTTCGGGCGATCCCCCAACGGGATGATAGGCGGCGTATTTGAGTAGGATCTGCCCCGCTTCCCAATTGACCGAAACGAGGCCGGCTTTTTCGGCGCGCAGTTTCACGCGCATTTGATAAAGCAGGTTCTGAGTCATCTCCGGCATCAGGCCGAAACGGTCGCGGAATTCGGAACCGAGCGCATCCAGTTCGGTTTCATCACGCAAATCTGCAATACGGCGGTATAGCCGCAGGCGCAAATCCTGATCGGAGATATATTCGGCAGGGATGCCGACTGCAAGCGGCAAGTCCACATTCACCGGCATGGAAAGCGGGAGATTGAACGACGAAGGCAGAAGCGCGGTGGGAAGCTCCATATTGAGACTGTCCTTCATCAGCACGCGGATGCGGCGCACGGAATCCGCGAGCATTCTTGTGTAAAGATGAAAGCCCACCGATTGAATGAAGCCATGCTGACGGGTGCCAAGCAGTTCACCCGCGCCGCGGATTTCAAGGTCACGCATGGCAATTGAATAGCCTGCGCCAAGCTGGGTATTCTCGGCAATGACCTCGAGCCGCTGCTGGCCCTCCTGCGTAGGCGACATTTTATTGTGGCGGAAGAAGTAGGCGTAGGCACGCATGGCGCCGCGCCCCACACGTCCGCGCAGTTGATAAAGCTGGGCAAGGCCAAACGTATCTGCGCGGTCCACAATGAGGGTGTTGGCATTGGGAATATCCAACCCCGATTCAATGATGGTGGTGGAAAGCAGGATATCGATCTCGCCCATATTGAAGCGGTGCATCACGCTTGCCAATTGAGTTTCGTGCATTTGCCCATGACCGATATCCACCCGCGCTTCGGGGACAAGCTTGTTGAGATGAGCTTTCATCGCGTCGATGGTGTTGACGCGGTTATGGACGAAGAATATCTGGCCGCCGCGCTCCAACTCGCGCAGAATAGCCTGGCGCACCAAACGCGGCGAATACGGCCCAACGTGGGTGATGATGGGCAGGCGTTCTTCCGGCGGAGTGTTCAAATTTGAAATATCGCGCACACCGGTCAAAGCCATGTACAGCGTGCGGGGAATCGGCGTGGCGGTAAGGGTCAGCACATCCACTTCAGTGCGGAGCTTTTTGAGATGTTCCTTGTGTGTGACGCCGAAGCGTTGTTCTTCATCGATGACAACCAGGCCCAGGTCTTTGAATTGAACATCAGCGGAGATCAAGCGATGCGTACCGATGACGATATCCACTTCACCGAGGGCAAGCTGATGCAAAATCTCCGTCTGTTCGCGGGGCGTGCGGAAGCGGGAAAGCATCTCCACTTTGACCGGGTACGCCGCAAGGCGCTGGGAGAAGGTTTCAAAATGCTGCTGTGCCAGGACTGTCGTCGGCACAAGCACCGCCGCTTGTTTTCCGTTCATCACGGCCTTGAAGGCGGCGCGCAAAGCGACTTCCGTTTTTCCATAGCCCACGTCGCCGCACAAAAGACGGTCCATCGGACGGGCGCGTTCCATGTCGCGTTTGATATCTGTAATGGCGCGTTTTTGGTCTTCGGTTTCCACATAAGGGAAGCTGTCTTCCAATTCCTTTTGCCATTGCGTGTCTTCGGAAAATGAAAACCCTTCCACAATTTGGCGTCGGGCGTACAGGTCGAGCAGGTCCTCGGCAACTTTTTGCACCGCCTCTTTGACGCGGGCCTTCACCTCAGCCCAGGCCTGCCCGCCGAGATGGTCGAGGGATGGATTGCCGCTATCTGCACCGATGTAACGCGTGAGCCTGTCAGCCTGGTGGACGGGGACGTAGAGAATGTCGCCGCGGTCATACTCAAGGGCAAGATACTCCCGTTCGTGGCCGTCCATCTGTCGTTGAATCAGACCCGCGAAACGTCCGATGCCGTGATCCACGTGAACGACAAAATCGCCCGCCTGCAAATCCGCGTACAGAGATTCGGGCGTATCGGCCACCTGCCGCTGGCGGGTGCGGGGCTGGGGTCGTTCCCATCCAAATATTTCGGAGTCGGTGATTAAATGAACGCGACCAGGAATTAAAGCCGCATCTTTGCCTTTGGGGATGGCGGCCTGTACCAGGGTAAAGCCTTCGGAGAGGGAAGCTTCGATAAATTCCAAATTCTTGAAATCGGAATCGGGATAATGTTCATTCCACAATTCATTCAGCCGCGGCGATTGGCGTGAGACAATAAATACCTGTTCGCCGTTTTCAACCCTGGGAGCGAGATAATCAATAAAGGGTTTAAGTCTTCCGCCAAACCGTTCGTCGTGACCAAAGCAGGAAGCCAGCTCATATCCCTGTTCCACTTCAGCTGAATGTCCCATTTCAAGGGATGTAAATTCGCCGAGGCTGTCGTGCAGTTCAGACCAGGGAAGATACGGCACGGGGAAGTCATTCGAAAGCGTTCCTTCCTCGATACTCTCGCGCCTGAACTTGACCGCCTGTTCCTCCACCTCATTCGCCATCACTTCAATGAGACTTAAATCGTCGACCACCACGAATGTCTTTTGCGGAAGATAATCCAGCAGTGACGCAGGTTGTGCATGCAGCAGCGGAATGTGAAATTCAGAAACTTGAATTTCATCATCCATTGTTTCAGCTAAATATTCCCGTGCAGGCGTAACGAGAATGTTCTCCATTTTTTCGATAGTGCGCTGGGTGGCCGGGTCAAAACTGCGGATGGTTTCGATCTCGTCCCCAAAAAAATCAAGGCGCACGGGATTTGTTTCCGTGGCGGGCCAGACATCGAGGAGACCTCCGCGATGGGAGAATTGACCCGGCTCGAGGACCGTGTTCACACGCTGGTAGCCGATCCTCGCCCATTCACGGATCAAGCCATCGGGTTGAATGCTCTGGTTTACTGAAAGTTTCTTACACGCTTTGAGAAAGTCACGCCGCGGCAGGGTGCGCGTCATCAACGACCTCGCGGATGTGACAATGATGGGCGGCTCTGCGTCCGGCTTTTTCGCAAAGGGCAGGTGATAAGCCGAGAGAGCTGTGAGCACGTGCAATCGCTCGCGGCGGGTGGTAATTCCCCAGGCGGCCTCTTCATAAAAAAGCGGATTCGGTTCCGCAAACAAATAGCGCGGCGATTTGACCCAAAAATCGAGCTCATCAAACATCGCCAACGCATGGTCGGCCCGGTCGGTAATGAGCAGAATCGGCCGGCTTAAGTCCGCGTGCAAAGAAGCCAGAATCGGCAAACGCGCAGAACGCGGCAAACCCAGCCCAGAAAGGGATTTGCCGGCATTGAGTTCGGTCAGTACCTGCTGATATTGGGATAACGAACGAAGATTGTTTAAAAGAGATTGCATATTTTGTAGGGGCGACCCTAAGTGCCCAGAAGGGGTACGCAGTCGTCCTTGTTTCCATTACCCGGGCTGGGATAGGGGCAAGCCCCATCCTTACGATTCAATCGAGCCATTAAATTTATTCATGGCGGCATTCAAGCCGTATGTTACGAAAGTCAATGCGGCGTCGACTCCGCGGTCTAAAATTTCAGGGAGGAGTGTGATGTCATCCTTCGAGAAATCCTGCAGCACATAATCCTTTGCATCCATGCGGCCGGGAGGACGGCCAATACCGAGGCGCAGGCGCGGAAAATCCTTTGTGCCGAGCTTTTCAATGGTGGATGCCATGCCGCGCTGTCCGCCCGGCCCGCCGGTGGGACGGATGCGAATGGTTCCAAAGGGTAGGTCCAGATCGTCGTGAGCAACGAGCAGGTTTTCAAATGGGATCTTGTAAAAGTGCAATAGTCCCTGCACCGACTGACCCGATAGATTCATATAGGTCTGCGGTTTGGCGAGAATAATCTTTCGCTCTTCATGAAGCGCAGAAATCACAATCGCTTTGGATTGCAGCCTCATTCCGCGCGCATTCAAGCGGACCGCAATGTGGTCGATAAGCATGAAGCCGATGTTATGGCGGGTGTCTTTGTATTCGCGGCCGGGGTTGCCGAGGCCGATGAGGAGGTAGGTTTCTGGCATGGGATTCAGGTTCCAGGTTAGGCGGATCTACGCAGGCGGAGAAGCAGGAAGAAAAAAAGGAAGAAGGCCAGCACCACCAGTGCGCCGCGGCCAAAGGTGGAATAAATGGAGGCGGTGGTGACGGTGGCGGGATTGGTGGGCAACGGCGTAGCCGATGGATAAATCACAACGGCTGCGGCGGGAGATTCGGTCAACACAGGGAGCGGAGCCGCGGCGGAAAATTGAGGAAGGGATGTCTCAGTCGGGATGACCTCGGTTGGGATGGGAACATCGTTGCTGATTTTCAAATCGGAAACGATAGAATCTTGAAACGACCCGTCCTGAAGGAAGACGCGCAGGCGCAAAGTATAGTTGCCGTCAGTAATGGAGGCTGTATCCCACACGGCAAGAGCGGGACCGGCCACGGGCTGCGGAAATGTCTGGATGGCGAACCAATTATCCGCGGAGGTGGAGGCGGCATAGTTGAACGCAAGTTCGGCAGAGGCAAAATTCGGCACAGTCATGCTGCCGGTTATTTCCACCTGTCCCCGCAGTTCATCCCCTGGTTGAGGCGAGGAAATGGACACGGGGTCATCCTGAATAAAAAAAAGCATGAGAGCGAAAAACAGCTTGAACATGGCAACCGTTGAGTCTAACATGAAGGAAAAAGCGGGTCAAATATGAATTGAAATGAGGGGGCAATTCTCGAATGTTTAATTTTCTGGTAAACTCTATTCGTTCAATCACACTCACGGCGGGGATTCCCGCTTCTTAGGAGACTGAGTTATGGCACAATCCCGCTCTGACCAAATGGTGGAACGCCTGCGCAACATGCAGGCCGCCGCACCAGACATCGAAGCATCCGCCGTCGTTTCTGTGGACGGTTTGATCATGGCCTCCGCTTTGCAGCAGGGCGTGGAAGAGGACCGGGTTTCCGCCATGTCGGCGGCCATGCTCAGCCTCGGCGAACGCATTTCGGGTGAATTGGGGCGGGGCGGGCTGGAGCAGGTGTACATCAAAGGCGATAAGGGCTCCATTGTGCTGACCGCCATCGGTGATGAAGCCGTGCTGACCGCCCTTGCACGGCATGATGCGAAACTTGGCATGATCTTCCTCGAAATGAGGCGCGCCGCAGAAGACCTGGTGAAGCTGGTCGGATGAAAAAGATACGACCTACCTTCCAAAAAAGTACGCAACCCCAAATGGGGAGGGCTTAAAGCCCTCCCCATTCTCTTTTGTTAAATTATGTCGTTGCGAGGGCGGCGCTCTCCCGCCCGAAGCAACCCCCACTCCTGTGGAGATTGCTTCGTCGCTCACTACCGTTCGCTCCTCGCAACGACATCATGGAGAAAAACTATGACTACAAAATATTTATTTTTCACCGGCGGTGTTGTTTCATCGGTCGGCAAGGGCGTCACTGCTGCTGCCATGGGATTGCTGCTCAAGGAGCGCGGATTCAAAGTTGCGGTGCAGAAGCTCGACCCGTATATCAATGTTGACCCCGGCACCATGTCGCCATACCAGCATGGTGAAGTGTATGTGCTGGATGACGGCGCTGAAACCGACCTGGACCTCGGCCACTACGAACGGTTCATCGACAACCGCCTGACCCGCGTCAGCAACTTCACCACAGGCCAGGTCTATGCCGAGACCATCGCGAACGAACGGCGCGGCGATTACCTCGGCGGGACCATTCAAGTCATTCCGCATATCACCAATGAGATCAAACGCCGCATTGGCCTGGTCGGCAAGGAAACAGGCGCGGAAATCGTCATTCTCGAAGTCGGCGGCACGGTCGGCGATATTGAGTCGCAGCCGTTCCTCGAAGCCCTGCGCCAGCTTCGCAATGAAGTGGGACGCGAGAACTGCCTCTTCGTGCATGTCACCTGGCTGCCCACCATTGGCGCCACGGGAGAAATCAAAACCAAACCCACCCAGCATTCCGTGGCGGCGCTGCGTTCCATCGGCATTTCACCGAACATCATCATCGCCCGCGCCGACCAGGAAGTGGATAAAAGCCTGTGCGAAAAGATCGCCCTCTTCTGCGACGTGGAAAAAGATTCGGTCATCCCCATGAAAACCGCAGATGTGCTGTACGAAGTGCCGCTGCTTTTGGAAAAAATGGGCGTGGGCGAATTGTTCATCAACAAGCTCGGGTTGAAGTCGACCCGCAAACCGAACATGCGCCCGTGGAAAAAACTGGTGGATGAAGTCCGCAAGTCGAAACCTTCGGTCAGGATTGCCCTCGTCGGAAAATATGTCGAGTTGCAGGATGCCTATATGTCCGTCCGCGAGGCGTTGAAACATGCCGCCCTTGCCAACAGTGTGGAGGTGGAGATCAGCTGGGTGCATTCCGCCGACCTGGAAAAAGACAAGGGCTGGGAGATCGTCAAAAAAGCGGATGCGATCCTTGTGCCCGGCGGCTTTGGGTCGCGGGGCATCGAAGGCAAGGTGCTTGCCGCGCGCTATGCCCGCGAAAACAAAGTCCCTTATCTTGGTCTGTGTTTGGGAATGCAGGTGATGTGCATCGACTTTGCCCGCAACGTTCTGGACCTGGAGGATGCCAACTCTTCAGAATTCGATCGGAGCACCGAACACCCCGTCATAGACCTGATGCTCGACCAGCGCTCGATCACCGACATGGGCGGAACCATGCGCCTCGGACTTTACCCGTGCCTGCTCCAAAAGGGGACGAAGGCCGCCGCCGCCTATGGAGTTCCCAAAGTGGACGAGCGGCATCGTCACCGCTTCGAGTTCAACAACGCCTACCGCCCTGAATTCGAGAAACATGGCATGGTCTTCTCCGGCGTTTCTCCCGATGGCCGCCTGGTGGAAATCGTCGAACTGGCCGAACATCCCTACATGGTGGCGAGTCAATTCCACCCTGAATTTTTGTCGCGTCCCATGAGGCCGCATCCGCTCTTTGTGGGGTTGTTGAAAGCCGCAAAGGAAAGGGCAAAGAAGTAGGAACTTAGAAGTTAAATGCTTGCTTTTGGTACAAGGATTTTTTGAACCGCGAAGAACGCAAAGAAAACCTTTTAAACTTCGCGATCTTAGCGGTCTTCGCGGTAAGTCTCTTTGGTTTCGGCTTGTCCGAATTAGGGATTTGAGAATCGATTATTGTTTGATTCCCAAATTTTCCGCACGGATTTTGAGAGCCTTGATCAAGCTGGTATAGACGCGGTCTTTATGTTCTGCACCCCCGAAGTAATCGACATACTGGTAGGGCTGCAAGCGCTCGGGGACTTCGCAGGCGTCGAGCCGAATGGGGATGATAAAAATCGTCCCGTCGGGTTTTTCGGCGGCGGCATCCAGGGCAAGTTTCAATTCCACTTGAAAAAATCCCTCCGAACGAACCGCGAGCGAGGACAGAAAGATGATCACCGCGTGAGAATTGTGAACCGCTTCGGTTACACTCCCCTCCCACATCTCGCCCGGCAGGATATCCTCTTCATCAAACCATGGGTCGATCCAGGGCTCAGCCTTCAACCGTTCGCGAAACTCGCGGACGTCCGCGGAATTCTCCTTGGCGTAACAAAGAAAGGGAATGAGTTTGGACCCCGCAGATTCGCTCCCCACAATGGTCTCACGAAGTGGTATTTCAGGCTTCCCCACAGGCGCAGGTTTGGTCAACTTTGAATTATCCCCAATGATGATGTTCGAATTGCTCACATCCCCATTGATGATGACGCTGTAATCGCCTGCCGTGTTCTTGTTCGATTCATTCTTTTTGCGGGGCATTTTATTTGGATCTCCCAACTTGGAATTTCCGCATATTATACAGCAGCGGCGAATTAATCCCCGTTTTAAATATTCATTTCTACACCTGCGTCAGGTATACTTGGGGAAAACAATGGGGTAACCCATGCCAACAGAAGCCGATACCTGCCGTACCTACGTTTTAAAGAATTTATACCGAGCGGATTGGGATGATGACCAAATCCGTGAACAGGTCTCGTTTACTGACGGAAGAATTCTGGTTGCAGGGCAACGAACGGCGCGCAAGAAACAAAAACGGGCGGACTATATTCTTCGCTATCGACACGATTTTCCAATTGCGGTTGTAGAAGCAAAAGCAGAATATCTTCATGCGGCAAATGGATTGCCACAAGCAAAAGCATACGCAGAGATTTTAGGCTTGAAATTTGCCTACACTACCAATGGCAGAGAGATTATTGAATTCGATTTTCTGACTGGTGAAACAACCGAAATAAAAGATTTTCCATCTCCTGATATTTTGTTTGGACGCTTGTATGGCGAAACGCTTGGCAAACAAAATAAAAAAACCTTGCTCTCCCCCGCACGATCCAGCAAGCCATTGCGCTATTATCAGGATATTGCCATCAACCGAGCGGTTGAAACAATTCTCAAAGGTGAGAACAGGTTATTACTTACGCTGGCAACTGGAACGGGCAAAACAAAAATCGCGGCACAGATTGCCTACAAATTATGGCTGTCCCGCTGGACACGAAAAGGGACTGGAACACGCAGACCGAAAATCCTATTTGTATCAGACCGAAACTTTCTTGTTGATGACCCTTACACTAAAGACTTTGCCATCTTTGGCGATGCGCGACATAAGATTCAAAAGGAAGTAAACACCGCCCGCGATATGTACTTTGTGATTTATCAGGCGGTGAGTGACCGTGAATATAAAGAAGAATGGATTCCAGGGTTATACCGACAATACTCGCCTGAATTCTTTGATTTGATTATCGTGGATGAATGCCATCGCGGCGCTGCCAACAAAGATGGCAGTTGGCATGAAATTCTGGATTATTTTCAGCCTGCGGTTCAACTTGGCATGACTGCTACTCCCTTGCGTGACGATAACCGTGATAGTTACGCGTACTTCAAAAATCCACTTTATACCTACAGCCTGCAACAAGGCATTGATGATGGCTTCCTTGCACCCTATCGCGTTCATCGAATTGTTACAGATAAAGACCTGGATGGTTATCGCCCCGATGAAGGCCAGAATGACCGATATGGCCGAGCCATTCCTGATAAGGTATATCGTACCCCCAACTTTGACAGAGAACTTGCATTACAACCTCGCACCAAGGCCCTTGCCCGTCACCTAACCAACTTCCTGAAAAAGACAGACCGCTTTGCAAAGACCATAGTCTTTTGTGTAGACCAGGATCACGCTGCAGAAATGATGATCCAACTACAAAAACTAAATGCGGATTTGATGAAGGAATATCCGAACTACATTGTCCGCATTACAGGCGATGATGGTGATGAAGGGCGTGGATATTTGGATAGCTTTACCGATGTAGAGAAGAAGACCCCCACAATTGTTACTACTTCTCAATTGCTTTCCACAGGTGTAGATGTACCCACCTGCCGAGTGATTGCGATTGCGCGGACCATCAATTCAACGACAGAATTCAAACAAATTATTGGGCGCGGTACGCGTGTACGGGACGATTACGGCAAGTTATTTTTTGAAATCATCGATTACACAGGCTCGGCAGTGGAAAGGTTCGCTGACCCAGATTTTAACGGCTCACCTGCATTGGCAACACAAGAAGAAATAGATGCAGCAGGCGAAGTAAAGCCAGGTTCGGAACAAATTCTACAGCCCGAAGATTCATTGGATGATGCAGATATTATCAATGAGCCACCACAGAAGCCTTTATTCACCGATGATGAAAAGTACACGCCGCGAAAATACTATGTAGATAATGGTTCGGTTGAGATTGTCGCCAACATCGTCTATGAACTTGACCCGAATGGAAATCGGCTGCGCGTTGTAACTTACACGGAATACACTGCCGAGGTAGTCTCAAGTATGTATACAACCGCTGCTGATCTACGGTCCAAGTGGAGCAATGCCGATCAACGAGCGGCAGTAATTGCAGCATTGGAAAGTCGCGGAGTAGCATTGGATGCCCTGCTTGACCTAAGCGGACAACCAGAATCAGACCCGTTTGATATGCTATGTCATATTGCATTTCATTCACCTCTGCGCACACGCCGAGAACGTTCGGATTATTTACGCAAGGAACAACGCGAGTTCTTTGCGAAATTCTCTCCTGAAGCACGTGAGATATTGAATGAGATTTTAGATAAATATGTAGAGTTGGGAATTGCACAATTCAAGATGCCTGAGATTTTCCACCTGCCACCTTTGGTGAAACACGGAAACGTGATGGAGATTAGCAAGAAATTTGGTGGAACGGAGAAATTACGAAACGCGCTGGCAAATATGCAGGCGATGTTATACGCACAATAATATAGATGGCTATAATTGCCGCAATACAAAATCCCCATATTGGAATGATTCATGCCTAAAGCAAAGAAAACAAAAGTCTTATCAGCACAAGCGAAGACGACACCACAGCATCTGGCTTCGATTATCAAATCGGCGCGAGACAAGATGCGCAAGGACAAGGGGCTTTCGGGCGATACAGACCGCCTGCCTCAACTCACTTGGATTCTGTTCCTCAAGTTTTTAGATGACGCTGAAACTCTCAGACAAACCGAGGCTGAATTGGCGGGACAGGCTTTTCGTCCAGCAATTGAAGCGCCGTATCGATGGCGGGACTGGGCTGCGCCTGCGGACGGTCTGACGGGCGATGACCTCATCCGCTTTATTAATCAAGATGAATTGGAACGTGAAGATAAAACAAAATACGCTGGCTTGTTTGCCTACCTGAAATCGTTGCGCGGCGCAGACGGTGGTGACCGTCGCGACATCATTGCGAATGTCTTTCGTGGCACGCTTAACCGCATGATCAACGGCTACATCCTGCGCGAAGTGTTGACGGTGGTGAACCAGATCAACTTTGCATCGTCGGAGGAAATTCACACACTGAGCGCGTTGTACGAATCGATGTTGAAGGAAATGCGCGATGCGGCGGGTGATGCGGGCGAGTTTTACACGCCGCGCGCCGTGGTGCGTTTTATGGTGGAGGCACTCGACCCGCGTCTCGGTGAAACCGTGCTTGATCCTGCTTGCGGTACAGGTGGTTTCTTAGTGGGAGCCTATGAGCATTTGCATAAGCAATGCGTTTCAGTAGAAGATTTCGTAACACTGCAAAAACAATCGGTTAGAGGCGTAGAAGCCAAACCCCTGCCGTATTTGCTATGCCAGATGAACCTGCTCTTACACGGTATGGAATATCCACAGATTGCTTACGAAAACGCGCTGGCTGTACGATTAGGGGATATAGGAGATCGTGACCGAGTAGATGTGATTTTAACTAATCCTCCTTTCGGCGGAGAGGAGGAACGCGGTATATTAAATAATTTCCCCGTAGATCTCCAAACCACTGAAACCTCATTACTATTTTTGCAACTAATAATGAGAAGATTAAAGCGTGGTGGAAGGTGTGCTTTAGTGTTGTCCGATGGAACGTTGTCAACACCAGGGGTAGTTGCCGATGTTCGAAAATTTCTAATTGAAAACTTCAATTTGCATACTATCATTAGGCTTCCAAAAGGTTTATTCGTCCCATACACACCTATTGCGACAAATCTACTTTTCTTTGACAATTCAGAACCTACTGGAAAGATATGGTATTACGAAGTTCCTCCTCCTACGGATAGGAAAATTTATACGAAGACAAAACCCTTCCAATATGAGGAATTTGCGGAATGCCAAAAATGGTGGGTTGACCGAAAAGAGAATGAGCATTCATGGTGCGTAGATGTAATTAATGTTACGAACAATGGATACGATCTTGATATTCCAAATCCAAATGCACCTAGTGACATTAGCCATGTTGCTCCTTTTGAGATAATTACTGGAATTGACAAACGATATTCCCAATTATCACAAAATATCAAAGCTATAAAGAATGCTCTTTCACAGGATTTGTTCAATAATAAAGTTGATGCTCTTGTAGAAATGTCGAATTTTCTAAGTCAAAGAAAAGAATTTATTAAGATTAATGA
>JACZJC010000082.1 GCA_014860745.1 Anaerolineales bacterium | reverse complement strand
GCGTGAGGATCAACTTCCAGCGGGGACTTCTGCCCGATAGGCCGTTACATCTTTGGCTGTACTTTGCATGGACATTCACCTCCGTGCTTTGATATATCTACCGCAATCCCAATCCAGAAGGCACTTCCGTCAAAATGCCTCCGCGAAGCGCGGCGGAAGTCTTCTACTTTTCAATACAGGATTCGAAATGCGTCCTGCCAGAGGGCAGAGCCACAACGTTTAGTCTTTCCAATTGAATCGGTGTGATGCCAATATCATTAAACAGCCTAAAGGTTCGTAAAAGAATAGTTTCCTTCACCCATAACTAAACAATGTCGTTGCGAGGGCGTTTTTGTTTTTCGCCCGACATCGTGCCCGTAGGGTAAGCAATCTCCTCATGAATACCGGGATTGCTTCGCCGCCAAAGGACAAGGGCGGCGGCTCGCAAAGACATCGCGGGAAGTTATTTATTTACAGACCCTTCGCCTGTTTTACATTTTGCAGAAAGAAAATACTCCTCTGCGACTATCCGCAGAAAAATGACAGTACATTTTGGAAATAATGACAGCCCATTTTTTTATATCCCACCCTCAGGTATAAACAGAGACAGTCACCTGTAATGTAACTGTCTCTGTTAGTTATTTTTGCAGGATTTGAACCTGGCAGGCTTAGAGAGGGTTTCTTAACTCTTGTTTGGGACACGGACAACACGGATTACACTGAAGTTCACGGAAAACTCATTAAAAAGCTGCTCTTTTCCGTACGCGAAGCGTCCGTCAAACTTGTGCTGAGCTTGTCGAAGCATCCGTATACTAAAAGAAGGCGATAAGGACTTAAGAAACGCTCTCTGAGGTTCTCATCCTGACGGGGTGCAAATTTGTAGCTTACTTCCCAGGCGCGGTATAAGCAGGCGTGAGCTTCGCCGCCGCGTCGACTTCCTCGGGGGTCAAGAGCACCGTTGTTTTGAGGGTGACCGTTCCTGTGGAGGTGACGGTCAGGGCAAGCGCTGTTGCCGTGGCATGGTCTGGGAGTTCGCAGATGAGATACAGGTCGGTGTCGCCGAAGGCATAGTAAAAGGTTTCGACGCTGCCGCCCATTGATTTGATCAGGCCTTCCACGACGGTGCGCCGCTTGGTGCCGCCGTCTTTGAGCAATCCCTTCACCCCTTCACCGACATAGTTAACTTGAAATAGATATTTTGACATGCTTGATTCTCCTTTGGTTGGGTTATGCTTCAGAGAGAAGCGTATGAGCGCTCGATGGTGGACGAATAAGGATCAGTGAAGGCTACGAATAAGATATTGCAAACTCCTCTCTTTGTCTGTGCGCTCGCCATTACAAAGCCCCCGTGTGGGATCAGTATTCATTGTACAGCATTACAGGCAGAAACCTTCATAGAGACACTAGCCATACCCAAAAGTGACTGTCACCTTCGCGAAGCACCCTGTGGGTAAAGGTGACAGTCACTTGGCTCCGAAACATTTAGAAGTGTTCTAAATATAGTCCTAAACCTCCACCGCCCTCACGGGCACCTCCCCAAATCCGACTCGCGGGGGAGGCTGGGTGGGGTAGGGAGCGATTCCTTATAGGAAACCTAGTAGCCCAAGTAAGTCATTGTTTTTGAGCAGCAAAGATTGTATAATGTTGTACAGGTTTGTTATACAGAGTAATGGTGGACAGTATCCATTCCGGGTCATAGTTACGGTTGAGTGACTAAAATCCAAAAATGTTTTTGACTTTTAGTGGTATGGAGGTGTGAAATGACTGGTAAAGACAAACCAAATACCGAGCAAGCGAATTTAGCAGCGCAACCTGAACCTGCTACAGATTCATCAACTTCTGAAGCAGAAACTGGGGAGCAAGAAGCAACTGATACCCCGCCTACCTGGGAGACCAAACCAAGAAAAGGGGAAATCGTAGCCGATGAGACAAAAAGATTCTTTTCGGAAACCGTGGCTGTTCATGGGCTTTCCAGAGCAGCAGATAAAATTGCATCATCGATTAAAGATGTGGAAGCGGGGGGAATCCTAATCGTTGATGATTTGCAATGGGCGGTCAACGATATTTTTTACCTGGATATTTGCAAAAAACTAGATGTGCTTTTGCAATGGTCTGAGGATGTTTCCAATAAATGTCATCATTTTGAAGAAACACTGAAAGAACAGGTAGGTCGGGATAACCAGCTTCAGATAAGGCAGATGACTGCTGATGAATGGAACATTCTTTTGAAGACCTTCACTAGAGGGGAAGAGACAAATCAGGGGATTTTGCTCCTGGGCGACACGATACGATTCAGAAATATACTTGGAGGAATTCCATCAGCTATCACATCGGCAGTAGCTTTTACTCCTGTTATTAACGAAGGCCTTAAAGCGATCGGGGATATTATTGGCTATTTCCGCACAGATTACGACATCAAAGGACAAACTCTGGCAAATGTTGATGATCTCTATATCCAGGCCTTGGTAGCTGAAAAACTAATTCAGAAAAACAAGGATGTCTATTTATTGAACTTCAACTTTATTAGCGAGTCTAAATTGGTCAATGATTTAGGCGAACTAATGAAGAGGAAATACGCAATGCTTACCTGCGTTGATGAAATTAAAAGTAAATTTGTTGATGGCAGGGAAGCACATATACAGGCGCTTAATGATCACTTGAAGAGTCTGAAAGGAAGGTTGATTGAATATTTGGTAAAAGTAGATGACGATGCAATCCAAGCTTTAAAGGATGAAATTGAACAAACAGAAGCCAAATTAAGAGAGATACAACATTTACGAGTGCCCGATAAACAAATTGCAAATTCGGAAACCCATTTATCTAATTTGCAGACAAAGTTAAGTGATGAGCTAACTAAGGATGCTGTTAGTGCGCGTAAAGCAATTGATGATGAGATCAAAGAAGTTGTTAAACAGTTGGAAGAAAATGACAAATCTGACATAAAGATCACGGAGCTTAAAGACCGTTTGAAACTCCTGCAAGCCAAGTTGGTTGATTTAATAGTGGATATCAATAACGACATTGTAAAAAAATTGCGCGAAGAGATTACTGCTGTAACCGAAAGATTAAGTGAATATCAGGATGGTAGATTATCTGATTCTCAAATCAGTGGATTGGAGACTCATCTAACCAGCTTGAGAGGGAAATTGGTCGAATCTCTGTTTAATAATGATAACGATGTAAGAAGAAGCTTGATAGCAGAAATTAATATGACGATTAGAGAGATCGACGCAAATCAAAGATATTTCCATCGTGGGAATGGGATTGTAAATGACTGCACAAAAGTAAATGATGCAATTGATGCTTTTATCACCAGTATTACAACGGTACCAACTGGCAGTGCATATTCACCTTTGGTTACTGCTTGCATTCGGGAGAATTTTGCAACAGAAAAGATACGATATATTCTCAAAATCAAGCTAATGTCCTCTGGTGCAGATTTCACTATTAAGAAGACTGGAATATTTGAACGGACTGGAAATACTTCTTATCTTGGTGGCGGTGTGGTCAGTTATGTAATGGCAGAAAAAGATGGCAAGCTTGCAGCATCAGGAACTGTGACAGATATTGCAGTTTTCAATCACAAAATTGGCGAAGAACCCAAGCTTTATAAAAGCAGAGAAGAGAACAGGCTGACAAAACTTATCAAAAAATTCTGGCGTGATTTTTGAGACAAATTTTTATTATAATTAAGTCGAATCAGACAAAGGTAAAGGATATGGCTCGCACTTGCACAGGTGTGGGCCATATCAATTTAAAACAAGTTTCACTTCGGGGTAAAATAGGTTAAAGGGAAAACAGTCATGCCAATTACTCCGCAGGAATTTGTCAGCAAGTGGAAGCGCGTGACGGCGCGTGAAAAGCAGACCTATCAGGAACATTTTCTCGATATTTGCCAACTGGTCAGTCATCAAACCCCGAATGACTACGACCCCACTGGCACGCGCTTTGCCTTTGAGATGGGCGCGGCAAAGACCAGCGGCGGACAAGGCTGGGCGGATGTGGCAAAGCTTGGCTTTTTTGGCTGGGAATATAAAGGCAAGGATGCTGATCTTGAAAAAGCCTATGAACAATTATTACGCTATCGCGACTCACTCGAAAACCCGCCGCTCTTAATTGTTTCAGACATTAATAACATCATCATCCGCACAAATTACACCAACCTCGCCACGCGGACATTTACCCTTGCACTCGACGACCTGCTCAAGCCCGAAAGCATCCAAATACTCAAAACGGTATTTACGAACCCCGAGCAACTCAAGCCAAAAGAGACGATTGAAAGTGTAACGCAGGAAGCCGCCAAACAATTCTCCACACTTGCGAGTGTGCTGCGCAAGTTCGGCGAGGAACCGCAGGAAGTGGCGCATTTCCTGATCCGCCTGTTGTTCTGCTTGTTCGCCGAAGATATTGGCTTACTGCCTGAAAAACTTTTCCCAAGATTACTCGAACAGACACGCCGTAACTCAAAAGATTTTGCAAATGTATTACAGCAGTTATTCCGCGCCATGAACACGGGCGGCTTTTTCGGGACGGACAAGATATTGCATTTCAACGGCGGACTCTTCGATGATGACCACGTGCTGCAATTAGACAGCGACGCCATGGACATCATCAGCGACATTGACGGGTTGGATTGGGGCGCGATCAAACCATCTATTTTCGGCACGCTCTTTGAACGCGGACTTGACCCAGGCAAACGCTCCCAGCTCGGCGCGCATTACACAGGCGAAGACGATATTATTTTGATCGTGGAACCTGTATTGATGGCTCCGTTGCGCCGCGAATGGGAACAGGTAAAGAATGAAGTAAAGGGGATGAAGGCCGAAGAAGAAAAGGCAAAAGATAAAAAGACATCGTCCCCGAAGGGGAAGAAAGATTTACAAAAGAAGATAAAAAGCGCTTTGCTGGCCTTTGCGGACAAGATCGCCGCCGTAAAAGTTCTTGACCCTGCCTGCGGCAGCGCGAACTTCCTATATGTGGCTTTGCGCCTGCTCTTGGATTTACAAAATGAAGTCCTAAACTTTTCGGATGAAATGGGCGCGGGCAGACCCTATATCACCGTGACGCCTGAACAACTATTTGGCATTGAGACCAACGAATATGCCCATGAACTTGCGCAAATGACCATTCAAATTGGTTACATCCAATGGCTGAGAGATAATGGTTATGGCGCACCTGCCGAACCTATCCTCAAGCAGACCAAGAATATTATGAAGATGGATGCAATATTGACCTATGATGAAAATGGCAAATCTATAGAACCTGAATGGCCTGCCGTGGACGTCATCATCGGCAACCCGCC
This sequence comes from Anaerolineales bacterium, assembly GCA_014860745.1. Classification (GTDB taxonomy): domain Bacteria; phylum Chloroflexota; class Anaerolineae; order Anaerolineales; family Villigracilaceae; genus Villigracilis. Next base: position 20,903 of record JACZJC010000082.1, on the reverse strand, counting down.
GTTTTTGGGTGGTGGAAAAATACGAGCAGAACTCGGCGACCAGTATGTAGAGGCTCTCTTCAAACTTTATGAAGGCCGTATACCTGCCTTTTCAGATTTAGTTTGCTACTGGTTTGAAAAAGCACGTGCCATGATCGAAGAAGGAAAAGTAAAACGCGTTGGTTTGCTTGCAACACAAGGCATCCGCGGCGGCGCAAACAGAAAAGTTTTGGAAAGAATAAAAGAGACTGGCGATATTTTCTGGGCGCAATCTGACCGAGTATGGATTTTAGACGGCGCGGCTGTTCATGTTTCTATGATTGGATTTGACGACAAAAAAGAAAAAGAAAAAACTCTTGATGATTATTTAGTAGATGAAATAAACCCTGACTTAACAACCTCTGTAAATGCAACTCAGGCTCAAACACTGAAAGAGAATGTGAACTTGTCATTTCAAGGACCTTCTCCAAAAGCACCTTTTGACATTGAATATGAAATCGCTAGAAAACTTCTCGCGCAGCCGAATATCAATAGCCGTCCGAACTCTGATGTTGTAAGACCAGTTGTTAGTGCTATTGATCTAGGGCAAGGTTCGCGTGGTAAATGGACAATATATTTTGAAATGATGTCAATAGAGCAAGCTTCACAGTATGAGGCTCCTTTCGAGTACGTCAAGAAAAATGTTTTACCAGTTCGAGAAACAAGAAGAGATGATTATCGTGGCATGTGGTGGCAGTATGCACGGCCACGCCCTGAAATGATTCAATCATTGGTTGGCAAGAAACGATATATTGCTACGCCACGAGTATCCAAACATAGAATATTCGCTTGGCTTTCGGTTGAAACCCTAGCTAATGATGGCACTATTGTTTTTGCTCGCGATGATGATTACTTTTTTGGCATCTTACATTCAAAACTTCATGAACTTTGGGCTAGAAGAACTGGTACACAACTTCGTGAAGCAGAAAGCGGCTTTCGTTACACGCCTACATCCACCTTTGAAACCTTTCCCTTCCCGTGGCCGCCAAGCCACGAACCAAAGGACGATCCGCGCGTGCAGGCTATCGGTCAAGCCGCGAAGGAACTTGTTGAGCAAAGAGACAGATGGCTAAATGCCGAAGGTCTCAGCGAAGCTGAGAAGAAAAAGCGTACTCTCACGAACTTATATAACGCCCGTCCCACCTGGCTGGATTTGGCTCATAAGCGGCTAGACGAAGCAGTCTTCGCGGCCTACGGCTGGAAGAGTGACCTATCCGATGAAGAGATTTTGGAGAAGTTATTGGCGTTGAATTTGGAGCGGGGGAAGAGATGACACAGGAAATCATGTCCACAGATAGAGTGATTGATAAACTTGTCTATGAGTTGTATGGTCTCTCGGAAGAAGAGATTAGGATTGTGGAGGGGGAAAATAAATGACTACCTGGATAGCGATAATCTTATCAACAATAAGCCTGTTAATAAGCATTATAGGGCAAAGAAAAAATCTAATTGAAGCTCTGAAAGATTACCAGAGATGGCAAAAAGAAAGAAGTGAACGAAAATCCGCCATAAAGGCCATTGAAGGTTTTATGGCAGTAGATAATATTGAAAAAAAAGAAAAAGGCATATCGACGTTTTTTTTATTGCTCCCGTTCTTCCTTCTTTCTGTTGTCAGCAGTGGAGTTTTGAGCCTGTATGTATTTCAGACACCCAAAGATTTAATTCTAAGCGGTTTAACTATTTATTTTTTTAGCTCACTCCTTGTTTCAGTTGTTTTTCTTGTAATATATAAGGAGCTTAATTGGGGAACCTTTATTCTGCTTTTCTCTTTTGCGGCAACATTCGGAATGGTCTGGAGCTTTCTAACTGTCATTGCAAGTTATTTCTTTCAGCTTGCTTGGGCAGGCACAATATCGGGCGCTATTTTAACAACTGCAATTTGGTCATCACAGCTAAATAAATACAAGAAAAAAAATAAACGTAGTCGTTTGTGAAAAAAAAACGACAAGAAAGACATTGGTATTAAAAAGAGTTGGCAGGAATAATATGAAAGTGCGACCAGTTTACAATCTAGAGTTTCCTTCGTGGTGTCCAGAGATTAATATTTATGGATACCGATTTACGCGTGTAGATGACTACGAGAAGAGATTTCTCAGCTTGCAACATTTGAATTCTGTAATATCAGAATTTGATGAAGATCCAAATACAGGAACACATTCAATAACAGCATTTGTCGAACTTCCTGATCCTTATGAAAAAGGAGCGATATTTGATTGGTCAGGAACCGACCACACCGCCTTAATTGATATATTGTTATTGCTTTCTCTTTTTACTGGCCGTGAGGTCTTCGCGCTAGAAGAACAAAATTCGAAAAAAATAAGAAATAGTAACGACGTAATAATTGCCGATCCAAGAGTTTATCAGCGAGGTGGAATTCTCAGATGCTCAATTCCTTATAAAAAACAGCCTATTGAGCCAGAACCTTTCAGCTTTGATATTGGATTTGAAGAAGGCATAAATCAGATATACGAATTAATTCGAAGTGATGAGTGGCAAAAAGAATATAGGGGAGGATACTTCCTTATTTTAGCGAAGACAGCTTTTCGTCGTCAAACTCTAGAATCATCATTTGTTCAGTGTTGGACAATATGGGAGCATTTGTTTGCCGTACTCAATGACAGATGGCTCTCAACCAAGCAGATAGTAACAATTAGTTCGGTAGAAAAGATATCCTTTTTATTGGTAAAGTTTGCCTTGACTGGCGAGATAGATAATAATTCAAGAAAAAAAATTGAAGCATTGGCAGAAATCAGGAATAGGCTAATTCACTTTGGCAGATTTCCAGAACGCGAGACAGTATATGATGATGCGATCTTGTTTATTCACCTGACTGAATTTATTATTGCTAAAACCCTTAATTTGTCACCGTCTAATGTCTTTAACACCGTTGAAAAATTAGAAAAATACTTAGAAAAGATTCAGAAACCAAGCAAACACACTTAACGCCATAATCAAAAGTGATAGTTGCCTTCGCGAAGGGAGTGATTGTCACTTGGCTTGACTGAAAAGCCTCATACCATCTTCATCGCATGGACAGACTACACATCGCAAGAACTGGCCCAACATGTCCTGTACTTTATCACTACTCATTTTTAGAAGGAATGCCTTGTCCAAACATAATTTCCAAACTTTCACAGTTCTCAACTTCAATTAACACAAAATCATAATGCCTCGGTCTGCTTTGCGTTTGTCCTTCTATTTGAGCAGGGTAAGGGAAAAAGGTTACATTTTTAAGCGTCAACTCCCTACTCATACCATCATGACGATATCCTACAAAATAGAACTCACCTTGGTAGGTATAACCATTCTTTAATCGCGCCTGAATCCACCACTGGAAGTCTTTTTCACCCGTTTCTCTTCTACCAACTACATATTCTCGCAATTGATAAAATACATCTTCGGATTTTGTTCCTGTCTTCTTTACAAGTCTTGAAAACAATATATGTAACGGATCCCATTTGTACCCGAAGAAAATAGCCAAAAGAAATGCGCCAACTAGCCACCCAAATAATAATGTAACAATTTGAAGGGGTTGCGCCAAGTAATAAGCTTGTAGACCGTCTCTGAGGATTCTGTCTATTATAGATATATTATTATTTACGGTAAAAGATGTTATTACTAAATAAATAATCGGGGTGATTATCAAGTGAATATAAACACTTCGAAGAAGACTCTCAAAAGTCTCTTGGAATATACTAACCTCTTTTCCCATAGCAGGTGTTCTTGCTGCTATCAAGCGAGATGTCAAGAAACCTGGTAGTAAGAAAACTAAAGCCACTAAAAAATTGTTGAATTCTATAAGCATTTGTAATTCGAGACCCGTGACTTATTCTCCAGCATCGCTACCGCCACTCGATTGAGCTGGAGGCGGCGGGGTTACGATCTCAGCTGAAGGTGTTGGAGTTACTACTTGAGCAGGGGGCTGTGATTGAACTATATCTTGAGCCGTAAACGGATTTGTAGCTTGACTACCTACAGGGTTTAGAGAAATCCCTTGATCACCTGCATTTTTTGTAAATGATTCAGAAAGATCGACCTGTTTAATTTCAGGTGTTTTTTCTTGCGGCTTGATTTCTTGAGGTACCACCTGTGGTGCAACTGATGGTTTTTCGGGTTGCACCACATCTGCATTTTCATCGGACATTTTAGCCTCCAACTAATCTTTTAAACTTCAAATTTTTATATGTTATTTCTTAACACTCACTAAACCCACAGGCATCGCACTTGCGACGGCCATTTTATCATCCAAAAATTAATAATAAATAGATCATAGAAACTGATTGATTAATTTACCCACAACAAAATTAAGCCAATCCCCAATGCGCCAAGTCCATATCTAATCAACCATCTTTTCTTGGACATTAAATAAACTATCAAAAGAATTACGCCACCAATTATAAAAATCCACGGCAACCATATTGGGTAACTAGTCATTTTTATATCCTATTATCTTGGTTTTGACTCTGTTCCGCCAGCAATGAACTACTGGCGGAACAGTTATCACGACCTAGCACTCGCTAAACCCACAGGCATAGCACTTGCGGCAGCCTTCTTCATTCACCACAGCCGCTTCGCCGCACTCGGGGCAGATGTCGCCGATCTTCATCACGGGAGCCGTGTCGTTGTGTCCGTTACCGCCATTGGATTTCACTTCCTCGGTGACGATGCCGTGCTTCTCATTCAGGTACTGTTCCAATACCTGGCCGATGCCGTCGGGCAGGGAGCGCACACGGTTGATGCCGAAGCCGAGCGAGCGACTGCCGCCGATGCCGATCAGCTGCACGATGATCTCGCGCATCCTGTCCACAGGTGCGACGGGCGAAGCCATGCGCAGAATGTAAGAGATCAATCGTCCGATCGCTTCCGAGACCGCGGCAATTTCAGAGCCAGCCTTGGCGGTGTTCACGAAGGCTTCGAAGGGCTGATCTCCGCCGTTCTCGTTGATGGTGATGAAGGCCTTGCCCACGGGCGTTTCGATGTTGTACGTGCGGCCGGTCAATGCCTTGGGGCGTGATTTCTTGGTCCCGTGCCACATTTCAGGAGCTGGCTGTTGAACAGAAGCAACTGTCGGCGCGGACGAAGCGGGAGCCTTCTTGTCGGCGGTGGCTTTGGTCTCCAGAACCACCTTGTCGCGCGAGCCGGTGACATAGACGGTGATCCCCTTGCAGCCGAGTTCCCAGGCCATCAGGTAGGCTTTGGCAACATCATCCTCGCTGGCGTTCTCGTGGAAATTGACGGTCTTCGAAAGCGAGTTGTCCACAAAGGCCTGCAGCGCGCCCTGCATCAGCACGTGCTCCTCGGCGGTCACATCCGCCGAAACTACAAAAGTATCCCGCACGGCTTGCGGCAATTCGGCGATGTGCTGGCAGGTGCCTTCGTTCATCACCTGCTCCACAATTTCCTGCCGCTTCTCTTCGCCAAGTCCCAACTTTTTCAGAGCTTCGTCAAAGCGCGGGCTGGCATAGGTGAGTTTTAGATCCTTGCCGTTGTCGTTCACATGGCGGATATAAGCCAGCGCGAAGACAGGCTCACAGCCATAGCCTTCACAACCTGCCACGGTGGCGATGGTGCCAGTCGGCGCGACGGTGGTCTGCGCGGCATTGCGGATGCCGTGCTTTTTGATCCCATCAACCACCGCCTCCCACTTAACCTGCGGCCTGTTCCAGTTATGCTGATACTTCACCAGCGCTTTGGGCGCTTTCCACTTCATGTCGTCCATGTCGTAGATCGAACCCTCGATGGCGGGGAAGGGTCCGCGTTCTTCGGCAAGTTCGATGCTGGTCTGCATGGCGTGGTACCGGACGAATTCCATCACCTGCGCGCCGAATTCCTGCCCCTCCGGTGACCCGTAGCGCACGCCCGCGTGATACATCAGGTCCGCGAGACCCATAATGCCCAACCCGATGCGGCGCGCCTTGTGGGCGGCTTCCTGCAGCTGCGCCACAGCCGGCACATAGGCATTCGCTTCGACGACATCATCGAGGAAGCGGGTCGAAGTGACCACGCTCTGCCGCAAAGATTCCCAATCCACCGAGCCATCGGGCCCGCAGTGTTCGTTCAAATTGACCGAGCCCAAACAGCAATTCTCATACGGACCAAGCCATTGCTCTCCGCACGGGTTTGTCGCTTCCAGAGGATACAAATGCGGAACAGGGTTGCTGCGGTTGGCCGCATCCAAAAAGAGCACGCCGGGCTCGCCGTTGTGATGCGCCTGCTTGACGATCTTATTAAATAACTCGCGCGCGTTGACGGTCTTGTAAGTGTGAATGGTAATGCCGGCCGCTTCGGCCTGTTCGAGCGTGCCCTTGAAGCCTTTTTTCTTCATCTCATCGAGGTCGGGGAAACGCAGCGCCCATTCCTTGTCGTCTTTCACGGCTTGCATGAATGCGTCGGTGATACCAACCGAGATATTGAAGTTCGTAATCTGATTCTCGTTGATCTTGCAGGTGATGAAATCTTCCACATCGGGATGGTCCACACGCAGGACCGCCATGTTGGCGCCGCGCCTCGTACCGCCTTGAGCGATCTCGCCAAAAGCATGGTCATAAACTTTCAAGAATCCGACGGGGCCGGTTGCCTGCCCAGCCGAGGTTTGCACAAGCGCGCCTTTCGGGCGCAGGCGCGAGAAGGAGAATCCGTTCCCGCCGCCTGTCTGCTGAATCAGTGCGGCGTCTCGCAGGGTTTGGAAGATGCCCGCGCTATGGCGTCCCATGTCGTCGGTGATCGGAAGAACGAAACAGGCGGCCAGCTGTCCAAGCGGAGTTCCCGCACCGGTAAAGGTGGGAGAGTTCGGGAAAAACTTCTTGCTGGAAAGCAGGTGGTAATACTCCACGGTTCGTTTGGCTACATTCGCGCCCCATTGTTCCTCCACCTTTGCCACATGATAGGCCACGCGCCAGAACATCTCCTCGACGTTCTCGGCGGGCTTGCCGTCATCACCGCGGCGGACGTAACGCTTCATCAACACCTGGCGGGCGTTATCGGTCAGGGCGGCTTTGGGCAGTCCCTTGGCCATGGCAGGCGTCGGCAGCAAACCGTTCTTTACCTTGGGTTCAGCAGATTTGGCAACCATCTTTCACTCTCCTATAAAAGTTATTCATCTTATCGCAGGGGCGACACTTCCCAATCAACCTCTCCCTGGTTTTCATGGGCGGGTAGCCTTTACGAGTTTTGGAAACAAAAACGGCAAAGACATTTCCCCCTTGTGAGGGGAAGTCCCTGCCGTGAATTAATCTTCGAGTAACTGGTCTATTTCTGTGCGGATGGATTTCAGGTCATCCAGCCCCAGATACACAATCGCATAGCGGATGTAGGCGATCTGGTCCACTTCCTTGAGTGTGGTCATTACCAGGTCACCGACCACGCGGGAGGAAACTTCCGCTTTGCCCATTTTCTGCAATTGAGTCTCCACATGCCCGATCATCCGCTCGATGTCCGCCGCAGACACAGGCCGCTTGGCGCAGGAAATGCGAATCCCCCGCGCCAGTTTCTCGCGGTCGAATTCCTCGCGCGCGCCATCCTGTTTGATGATGAGCGGCGTTGCCAATATGGGTCTCTCATAACTGCTGAAGCGCTGGCGGCATTTCAGGCATTCGCGGCGGCGGCGGATCCCCCCATGACTGTCGTGGGAAGTGTCGAGAACTTTAGAATCATGATGCTTGCAATAGGGACAACGCATCCGAAGTGTTTCTCCAATTATAGAACAAATGTTAGAGCCATATATGGGCGTTTGTGCACTGCATCCCCGTACATATGGTCAAAGTGTTCGGCATTTTAGCACCTTACAAAGGCGTTGACAAGGGTTGATTGGTATGCTTGAATCTTAAAATATTGCGGATATGTCCCCGATTCATTCTTAACTGTCAGTTGATTCTATTTCGAGTTATCACGTCGTCGCAAAGGCGGCGCACTTTGCCCGAAGCAATTAAAGATTTTTCAAAAACTTCATCACGTGCGGATTGAACGTCTCTGGGTGGCATTGATGCGGAACGTGCCCACAGACGGGCAGGATATGCCTGCCTGCCACATTGGGCAGGGAATTTTCCAGCTGTGCAAAGGAAGCGGGCGCCAGCGTTTGGTCACGTCCGCCCCACAGGAGTAGAGTCGGCTGGTAAATGCGGGACAGGTCGAGGGCGCCGCCCCGAGCGTGTCGAAGGTTCAACGAAGGAAGCGTGCGCGGGATGTTATAGATCCCCGAAGAGGCGCGTTTGTAATCCAGGGCAGTCTGGTAGCGGATGTGCGCCGGCAGAACATGAGTCTCGCGATGACCAAGATAATAATTGAAACTGGTCATATCCACAAAAAAGCGAAAGAGGCTGTAAGGCGTCTTGTCGATCAGGCTGGTGTTGATCAGTTGATGCCGAAAGACCCTTTGCATAACGGGCGGCAGCTGGGTGATATCGAAGAACGGGTTGACCAACACCAGCGCCCGCACGCGTTCGGGATGCTTCAACGCGTATAACAGGGAAAGCCCCCCGCCCAGCGAGTGGCCGACAAGAACCATCGGCTCATGCAGCCCAAGCGAATCGATCCATTTTGAAAAATGTTCAAAGGTATTTTCAACCGTATATTCCCGCACCTGTTCGGGCTTTTCGCTCTCGCCATGGCCAAGCAGGTCGAGGGCATACCCCGCAAAACCCGCCGTGGAAAGCTCGGGGAGCAGGTCGTCCCAATCATGGAGCGAAGCCGCCAACCCATGCGTGAGAATGACAGGCGCTCCAAGCCCTTGTTGAACGTAATTTACTTTTTGACTGTTATCGAGGATCCCGCGTCTGTAAGCGATGCTCCTTGAAGTTAATGTGATGTTTTGCATTGATATGGAAACTTCCGAATTGTATTGGGTGGCCAAATGATAATCCATCTTCATTAATTACGGATGAACATGAATGAATCGGAAATCATTCGCTGGCTATTTGTTTTCCGTATCGTTTCGCCAATTCCCTCCTTAATACCTTGCCAATGAAGGTGCGCGGGAATTCATCCATGAAGATCACAAAACGCGGGACGAGGTGCGGCGGCAGGCGGCGTTTGCAATATGCAAGGATGGATTCGGCGCTGGGCTTTTCCCGGCCTCCGATCACAAAAGCGAAGGGGTGTCCAGCCACCGCCACCACCGCCACTTCCTTGATCTGCGGAATTTCATAGATTACTTCTTCCACATCGCGCGGGAAGGCGGGTTCTTTGCCGCCCTTTTCGGGATACCACATGTCGGCCTTGCGCGCGATGATGCGGCAGAAACCGTCTTCATCCATTTGCGCCACATCGCCGGTGAGCAGCCAGCCGTCGGCGGTCAACACTTCTTTTGTGGCAGCTTCATCCTTCCAATACCCCATCATCACCTGCGGACCGCGGATTGCGAGCTCGCCAATCTGGCCCGGTTCCACTTCCCTGCTGGAGGTCTTCAAGTCCACTACCGCCGCCTGAGTGGAAGGAAGCGGAACGCCGATCGTCCCCACTTTGCGGTTCTTGCCCATCGGGTTGGCGTGGGTGACGGGCGAAGCTTCTGTCAGGCCATAGCCTTCCACAAGTTTGCCTTTGGTGAGTTTCTCGAAGGCTTCCTGCACCTCGACCGGCAAAGGCGCGGAACCGCTGATGCATGCCTTGATGGAACTGATTCCATATTTCCGCACGCCGCGAAAATTATTGATGGCCACATACATGCTCGGCGACCCTGGGAAGATGGTCGGCTTGTATTTTTTGATGGATTTCAACACATCCAGCACCTGGAATTGTGGCTTGAGGATCATTGCCGCGCCGACAGCGACGGGCACATTCAAAGCGGTGGTCATTCCGTAGCTATGAAAGAATGGCACAACACATAAAAATCTTTCCCTGCCTTCCTCCGCATTTGGAAGCCAGTGACGGGTTTGCAGCGCGTTCGCCACAAGGTTGCGATGCGAGAGCATCACTCCCTTGGATTGTGCCGTAGTGCCGCCAGTGAACATGATGACAGCCAGTTCTTCGGGGAGCACATCCACCGTGGGGGATTTTCGATCCTGCTGGGCAAGCCAGCGGTTCCAGCGGAGGGAATTTGGAATCTTAAAGCCGCGGTTGCGCCAGCGGGAAATTAAATATTTCGGCAAAGCAAGGTAATCTGCCGGGTCGGTTAGAACCACGTGTGGGATTCCCGTTCCATTTTGGATCTGCTTCGCCAGCCCGGCCCAGGTCGAAAGCGTCACCAGCACACTCGCATCCGCGCCCTTGATCTGACGGACCAATTCCTCCGGCTCGATCACTGGCGGCGTCAGCACCACTGCCGCGCCTGCCTTCATTGTTCCGTAATAACCGACGATCATTTGGGGAATATTCGGCAGCAGCAGCACAACCCGCGCGCCTCTGCCAATCCCCAAAGCAAGCAGGGCATTGGCGAAGCGGTTGGCTTCGTGATTCAACGTTCGATAGGTGAGTTTCGAACCTTCAAAATACACCGCGGGGCGGTTTGGGAACCGCCTCACCGAGGAACGCAATAGATGATGCACCGGGATGCGCGGCACGTCCACCGTGAACGGCACGCCGTCTTCATAGTGGTTAAGCCAGGCGCGTTCGCGTTTCAATTCATCCCGCAATGATTTGGGGGCGACAAAGGAGGTGTCGCGCCACGATTTTTTAGACTCGCCTTTGACGAAACTCGCAATCGCCCGGTCCACCGCCGCGCGCCTCTCCAGCATGACCATGTGGCCTGATACGCGCACATCGACATCTTCCGCGCCCGGAATGGATTTCGCCACTTTTTCGAACAGCGGCCGGTCGAAGACAATATCACGGTGCCCGCGAATGACCATAGTGGGCACTTGCAGGTTGGCAAATTTTTCCCAGCCCACCCATTTGGAAAGGTTCTGATGATAGAAAGATCTCAGGGCATGAGGAGGCGAGTGAAGCCAGGAACGGGTGAACGGGCCGATCATTTTCAGCACCGCGGCTGGCAGATTTAACCCCAGTTTGAATAATGGGTTTAACCGAAACTCCCCTGCGGTTGCAATAAGAATTAATTTTTCGACATGCTCGGGGTGATTCAAGGCATAGTCTGTGACGATGGCGCCGCCGTAGGAGTGGCCGATCAAAACAAAAGGGGCGGCAACTTTCAACTGGGTCAACGCAGTTTCCAGGTCCAGTTGGATGCGCGGCATGTCGTAGCCGGTCGATGGCTTATCGGAGAGTCCGTGCCCGCGCAGGTCCAAGGCAATGACGCGGTTGTCCATCGCAAATTTTTGCATCTGATATTGCCATTGCTCCGCCTTGCCGCCAAAACCGTGGATGAAGATTATGGTGCGCAGGGGTCGTTCGGGCGAAACATCGATTGCAGAAAGACGGACAAGGGGATCAGACGAGGTGCGGATTTCGTGACGGTAAAGTTCGAGGTCGATATCCATGAACAACCTTTCAGCTGGCCGGAAATGAGTTTGGGAAGTGTACAGGAGTTGGCAGGGATTGTCAATTTTTATTGTGAAATTAAGTATATAATTAATCCATGAGTTTGGAAAAAACAGTGGAAGCCGTCATTAAAGAGGCAATGGAGCGTGGGGAATTTGACAACCTGAAACACAAGGGCAAGCCCATTGACCTGACCGCGTACTTTGAAACACCCGAAGATGTACGCATGTCTTATTCGCTGCTTCAAAATGCGGGAATGGTTTCTGCGGAAGTGGAACTGCTGCAGGAGATCGCAGCATTTCAGGAACGACTCGCCGCCACTTTCGAGGAAAGCTAGAGGAGCAGGATCAAAAAGATCATCGCCGAAAAACAATTGCAGTTCAATGTGATGCTGGAGCGGCAGAAGCGAAAGAGGCAGGAAAAGTAAAAGGATCAGAATCAGGCATTGGCGGGGGAAAGGCGCAAGTTCACTTATCTTGTACACGGATTTACGCGGACAGCACGGAAATATTCATAATAAACGGAAAAATCCGTTTATTGCGTAATTTCCGCGTACAACCCGCTTTGACAAATCATCCATGCTCTGCTATACTCGCTACAGTTTGAGTTGACTTTTACTGTCATAGGATTGGCAGTTTGTTTGGTAAGGCAATTGTGTTTGAAACCTGCACAGGGACCTCGCGCGAGCAAGTCAGCGGAGGTCTTTTTTATTACCCTGCAGGGTGCTTTTACACCTGCAGCTAAAATTTGACTTTACCCGCCACAGGCGGATTAGAAATTATTTAAACCAAGAGGAAAAAACAAATATATGAGTAAGAAAAACAAGTTAAGAATTATCCCGCTCGGGGGGCTCGGCGAAGTGGGAAAGAACATGATGGCCTATGAGTTCGCAGGCGACATCATCGTTGTAGACGCGGGCATTATGTTCCCGGATAACGACATGCTCGGGGTGGATTACATCATCCCCGATTTCGAGTATCTATTAAAAAGAAAAGATCGTGTTCGCGGACTAATCATCACCCACGGGCATGAAGATCACATCGGCGCAATTCAGCACTTTATCTCACAGATCAACGTGCCTATTTATGCCACTCCGCTCACGCGCGGATTGATCGAAGCAAAATTGTTCAGGAACAATTCCCAGCACAAAGCGCAATTCAAAACCGTTCAAGCCGGCGAATCCTCCAACATTGGTCCATTCAAGGTGGAATACTTCCATGTGAGTCATTCCATCCCGGATGCTGTCTCACTCGCGATTACCACTCCTGCAGGTTTGATCATTCACATGAGTGATTTCAAATTTGACCACACTCCCGTGGACGGTTGGCCAACGGACTTTGCAAAACTAGCAGAGTTCGCGGCACGCGGCGTAGACCTGCTGCTCTCTGATTCAACCAACGCCGAACGCCCAGGCTGGACTCCCTCCGAGAAAATCATCGGCCCTGCCTTCGACAAGGTATTCACAGAAGCAAAAGGCCGCATCATTGTTGCCACATTTGCCTCGCTGATCTCGCGCGTGCAACAGGTTGCAGACGCCGCACTAAAAAGCGGACGAAAAATGGCAATCGCAGGTCCCAGCATGGTAGACAATATAAAGGTTGCCCGTAAATTGAAATATCTGGAAATTCCAGACGATCTGATCGTACCGGTCGAGCAAGCCTTGAACATGCAAGAGCATAAGGTAGTGATCATGTGCACCGGCTCGCAAGGTGAACCTTCATCCATCGTCGGCAGGCTTTCCGCAGGCACAAACCGTCAATTTGACCTCAAGCCAAATGACACGGTCGTGCTTTCCTCGCATCCCATCCCCGGAAACGAAGAAGGTATCAGTAAGACCATCAATCGCATCCTGCGCCGCGGCGCCAACGTGATCGATGATCAAGTTGCGCCCATTCACGTTTCAGGTCATGCCGCGCAGGAAGAACAAAAACTGCTCATCAACCTTGTGCGCCCCAAACACTTCATGCCCATTCATGGTGAATTACGCATGTTGAAGCGCCATGCCCAACTTGCAAAAGAAGTAGGCGTTGAAGAAGAGAATATCATTGTTGCTGAAAACGGCCAGGTCGTTGAGTTGATCGGTAATAAGATCCAACTCGGCGAGCGCATCCCCGGCGGATATATATTTGTAGAAGGCGATTCAATAGGTGATATCGATCACGACATCATGAAAGAACGCGGTCAACTGGCACGCAGCGGAATTTTGCTGATCGATATAAGTTTGGATAAACAAACTGGCAAATTGCTTCACGACCCCGAAATCCTCACCCGCGGATTTGTCTCTCCAGACGAAGCGGAAACGCTGCTTCCCGAAGTCCGTAAACGTGTATTGCAAGCGGTTAACGGCGGCGGAATGAGTAGCGAAAAAGATATCATCAACACCATCAAGAGCTACCTGCATCAGGAAACAAAACGCAGGCCAATGGTCTTTGTTACGTTGAGCAAGGCATAAAATAAAATGACCGTCTCATATGACGGTCATTTTATTTTTCTTGCAATTTGTCGATCCACTTTGCCCATCGGGTAATCCTCCAACTCGCTTAGCTTTACCCATATCAAATTCTTTTCTTTGGGGATTGAAACAGATTCGCACCGAAACGCATGAACGACAACCTTAAAGTGACTATACGCATGCGAGACAATTCCCAGCGCCTCGCCTCTCTTGACCTGTATTCTGCTTGCTGATCTCAAGGCTTTTTTCAACTCTGCTGCAGGATTCTGATCCACCCTCGCGTTTGGGAATTCCCACATCCCCCCCAACAAACCACCCGCAGGCCGTTGACTTAACAACACGCGGCCGCGCTCCACAATTACTGCCGCCGCATAGACATATTGCGGAACCCGCTTCTTCGGTTTGAGTATGGGACGTAAATTCTGTGTCCCATTTTCACGCGCCCTGCACATCTTCATTAATGGGCAAAGCAAACAACGTGGATTCTTCGGCAGGCAAATGGTTGCGCCCAAATCCATCAATGCCTGGTTGTAATCGCCAGCCTTTCCTTTTGGCAAATTCTGCGCGGCGAGTTCCCATAATATTTTTTCGCCAGCTGGGGAATCCGCAAATTCTTTCACATCGTACAAACGCGAAAACACGCGGCGGAGATTGCCGTCAAGAGTCGGCTCATCCATTTTGAAGGCAATGGATGCGATAGCCCCAACGGTGTAGCGGCCGATCCCCGGCAGCGTACGTAACTCCGTCAGATCACGGGGCAGCTGTCCGCTAAAGTTTGAGGCGACTATTTTCGCGGCTTTGTGAAAATTGCGGGCGCGGCTGTAGTAGCCAAGTCCCTCCCAGGCGTTTAAGACATCCCGTTCGGAAGCACTTGCTAATGAGGGAATATCGGGAAACAGCTTCATCCATTTTTTAAAATAGGGAATGACCGTTTCGACCCGCGTTTGCTGGAGCATGATCTCGGAGACCCAAACCGCATACGGGTCGGGATGGTCGCGCCAGGGCATGGCGCGCGCGTGTTTGGAATACCATTTGAGAAGAGTTGTGGAGAGTTTCATCGGTGAAAATAAATAGCCGCAGCGAAGAGACCACGGCTTATGAGATTGCTTACCCATTCGGGTACGATGTCGCCGCAACGAACGCGGCTCGCAATGACGGATTTAGAACTGAAACCCAGTGCGGACCGGCACGATCTTGTGTGAGTAATTTTTTATGTAACCGAGCAAGCGTTCTTGCAGGAGTATCCAATCTGCCGAGGCAAGAATGCGCCGCGCCTGGGGCATGTCTGTGGCGAGCAGGCCCACCTGAATTTGCGGGTACGGGCCGTAAATGGTTGCCCATGCTTCGGCGGGCTGTAACCCCAACCGCTGCACGCCGGGCACGAATTCTCCAATGATGAATTCGAAATATTCCTGATCGCGTTCGGGGGCGATATCCCAGGTCATGATCACTTTTACTGGCATGTCAGCCCTTTTGGTAATCCAATACGACAACTTTTGTTTCGTCGGGCAGGCTCGAGCGGGTTACTTTCAACGAAGGCTGCGATTCGATCTTGCCGAGCCCCATTTCCTTCAAGAACTTGTTGAGTGAATCGAGATTTAATTTTGCATCGGGCGTGGAATAGTGCATCGGAATAACCAAATTGGGTTCCAGCAGGCTGACAACCTCCGCGGCTTTGGCAGCATTAAGAGCGCCTCCGCCTCCCACCGGGATGAGAAGCACATTGACCGTTCCGAGCGCTTCCACCTCACTTTGAGGAGGGATCTCCTGCATATCGCCAAGGTGGGCCACGGTGATGCCATCATAGTCGAATACATATAATGTGTTACGGACCTTGTCTTTGCTCTTTTTACTACCATTTAAACCCGTCTGCACGGCGGTAATGAATACTTCGCCAATTTCAAATTCACCCGCACCGGTGAGGACGTGGGTGGTGCTTTTGACTGCGTCACTGTTGTTGTGACCGGGCGCATCATGGCTGATGGTGACGATCTCGGCCTTGAGCTTCAGCGCGTCGTAACCGACCGCCTTGTGATCGAATGGATCCGTCACCACCGTGGCGTAATTGCGCTCAGTGAGACGAAAACATGAATGTCCGAACCAGGTTATTTCCATAAAGTAGTGCCTCCGAAGTGGATATTATACCCGATGGGCACAGGCACTCGATGGCCATTTGGACCTGATAAAAACTTTGTTCCCGAACGGGAACCAAAAAAGTATATTGATATAATCCCTGCCATGCCAAAAACAAAACTCCTCCCCTACCTTGAAGCCCTGTTCGCTGTTGTCGTCTGGGGCGCGTCCTTCATTGCCACAAAGATCGCAGTGGGACAAATCTCCCCTATCGCCGTGGTGTGGCTCCGCTTCGCGATCGGCATTCCCATCCTTTTCGTGGCGGTTGCTGCACGGAAACAATTCGCCTTCCCGAAAGGGAGCGAATGGCTGTACTTCACCCTGCTTGGATTTTTGGGAATCTCCCTACACCAGTGGCTGCAATCCAATGGGCTGCAAACCGCACAAGCCACCACCACCGCCTGGATCGTCGCCACCTCGCCTGCTTTCATAGCCATCCTCGCCTGGCTGATCCTCAAGGAAAAACTAAACCTCCTGCAATCATTTGGCATTGTGCTCGCTATGATCGGTGTGCTCGTCGTTGTGAGCAAGGGAAATTTCTCCACATTCGCAATCGGCAAATTTGGCACGATCGGCGATTTCCTCATCCTGATTAGCTCTGTCAACTGGGCTGTGGTTTCCATTCTCTCCCGCCGCGGCTTGAAGGAACACCCTTCCACCCGATTAACATTTTGGATGATGACCATCGGCTGGTTGATCGTCTCTGTTGCATTCTTCGCGCAGGGCAAAATGGCCGAAATCCCTCAGCTCGATTCGCGCGGCTGGTGGGCAATGATCTTCCTCGGCATCTTCACCACCGGCCTCGCCTACATCGCCTGGTTCGACGCGCTTAGTCAACTACCCGCCGCGCAAACAGGTGCATTCCTCTTCATCGAACCGCCTTCCAGTATGATAGTGGCGGCCATCATCCTCAACGAACAAGTCACCCTGGCGGCCATCCTCGGGGGAGCGGTGATTCTGTTCGGCATCTGGCTGGTCAACAGGAATTAGCAATGAAATCAAGAGTCACCGAAGGCGCAGGCATTGATAAAACCCAAAACGGATATTTTCTGAAAATTCCAGCGGGAGATTCCTCCAGCTACCGCTTTGCCCAGATCGATGACTATTTTGGACTCCCACGCAGGAAGTTTCCGCATCATTCTTTAACGTTGAGCCTGCGTGCAAAAACTTCGGGCATTTCCCTCCCCGGAACATGGGGCTTCGGGCTATGGAACGACCCGTTTGGCATGTCGCTTGGGTTCGGAGGAAGGCGCTGGCAACTGCCTGCCCTGCCGAATGCGGCCTGGTTTTTCGGGGCATCGCAGGAAAATCATTTATCCTTCCGCGATCAACCCGCACACGGGTTTCTTGCACAAGCCTTCCGCTCGCCGAAATTCCATCCGCTTTTGATTCCCACAGGGTTGGTATTTCCGTTTTCGAGGAGACAGACGAGAAAATTATTGAGCAGGGTCATCGACGAGGAATCATCTGCTCTCAGCTTGGAAGTCACTCAATGGCACGCATACAGGCTCGAGTGGAGTCCGAAGCGCGTTACCTGGGTTGTGGATGATGCCATCGTGTTTGAGTCGCCGGTAAGTCCGAATCCGCCGCTAGGGCTGGTCATCTGGATCGATAATCAATTTGCGGCCTTTCCCCCGGATGGAAAAATCAGGTTCGGAGTTTTGGAAAACCCCGAACCTGCGTGGATGGAAATTTCTGATCTGAGTTTGGTTTAGTACAAGCCCGGCCAGAACTGCGGCAGGAATGTGCGCAACAGCGCGTCCGCAATGAGGCCGAGGATTAGGAATCCGCCGAACCTGCGGTTGTGCTGGAAGGCAAAACCAGAGAACCAGACCGGCCATGCGGGCCAGCCCTCGGGAGACTGCGCGGGTTTGGGATTGTTCATCACGTTGAGAACGGCGAGCGCCTCCTTGTAAGCGAGAAAGACGATGAGCATGGCGGGGGTGAAATAACGCGGTACAAAAACCAAATATGCGATCACAACATAAATGAGGACAATCGCGATCTGGTCCACGCGGCGGGCGGCGGCCTCGCCCACCCGGACGGGGAAAGTGCCGACCCCCCTGGCTTTATCGTCATCATGCTTGTCGATGTGCTTGGCTACATTGATGCTGGCAACGCTCAAGCCGAAGGGCACGCCCGCAAGAACGACATTCCAACTCCAGATGCCCGAAAGCACAAAGTACACGCCCGCGATCATGATCGGTCCCCAGATCAGGAAGATGGCGAATTCGCCCAATCCCCAATATTTGAAGGGATAGGTGTACGCAAGCAGCACAACCGCGCCAAAGGCAAACAAGCCAATGGTGGTGGTGGAAAAGTGTGTGTAGAACAGGGCGTACACACCAGCCAAAGCAGCCAAAATTCCGCTGACGATGAACCAGCGAATGGAAGTGGATGTATCCCAGAATTTCTGTACGAGGGGGTGCACGCCGTACTGGGTGCGGAAGTAGTTGTCGTTATCCACGCCACGGGTGAAATCCGTGTAATCGTTGAGGATGTTGTTGGTGCCATGGGCAATGAACAGGCCGAGTGTGACAATGAGAAAGGGCAGCCAGGAAAAGTGCCCGTCACGGGCGGCGAGGATTCCGGCAATGACGCAGGAATAAACGGTGACGAGGGTCACCGCGGAACGGGTGGCGATCAACCATTTGGAGACGACATCGAGGGCATCCCACTCTTTTTTGTCATCCATTTTGATGAGCTGCCACGAAGCCTTGCGCCACATGGAAAAATTGATATGCATGACTCTCTCCTTGAGAATTAATAATAAAGCGAACCATGCGGGATTATACAACCGCTTTGTGAAATGCGGAACTTACATATCCAAAGTAAGGACAATACTTCAAGTCCCCAGTCTCTTAGCCTCGTTCCATAAAACATCCATTTCTTCGAGGGTCATGTCGGAGAGATTCCGTCCCTGCGTTTTGGCGCCTTTCTCCACATAGGCAAAGCGATTCTTGAATTTTATATTTGCCTCGCGCAGTGCAGACTCTGCATCCACTTTGCGCCAGCGCGCGAGGTTGACCAGCACGAAGAAAAGGTCGCCGAGTTCGTCTGTCACCTGCTCAAGGTTCAGAGCCTGCTTGATCTCTTCGATTTCCTCGCGGATCTTATCCAGCACGCCTTCGATCTCAGGCCAGTCAAATCCGACTCGGGCGGCGCGGTCCTGGTATTCCTGAGCCTGGGTCAATGCGGGCAAAGTGGAAGAGACGCCGTCTAAAATTCCCTTTTCCTTTTCACCCCCTCCATTTTCTTTTCGTTCTTTCTCTTTCAGCTTTTCCCAATTTTGCAAAACGCCATCCACGCCGTCGAGTTCCAAGTCGCCAAACACATGCGGGTGGCGGCGGACGATTTTGTCGTAAATATGTTTGATAACTTCCGTCATCGAAAAATCCCCGGTCTCGCTGGCGATCTGGGCATTCAGGATGATCTGCAGGAGCAGGTCGCCAAATTCCTCGCGCATGCCGGGCTTGTCATCTTCATCCATGGCAGAGAGGGTCTCGTAGGATTCTTCGAGCAGGTGCTTGCGCAAAGTTTTGTGAGTCTGCTCCTTATCCCACGGGCAGCCATCCGGCGCGCGCAGGTGGGCCACGATCTCAGCGAAGGATTCAAAGGATGTCCCCTCCCCCAGGGATGGGACATACAAACAGGTGGAGGAGGAAAAATCACCTGAACCCAACATTCCCAATCTTTCCTCTTTCTTCTTTCCTCCATCGACAATAAAAACTTCATGCTCATCAGGGTAAATTGCTTGCAATACCGTTTTCACCTGCGCTGCCAGTTCACGCGAGTCCACGCCGAGGATGAGGGTATCCATATCCGGCGGAGTGGGTGGATAATGCGCGGATGAAAATTCCTGCGCTTCGAGCAGTGTCAGCTTCGAGGGCGGAGCGAAGCGTAATGTATCAAATGTGGAGGTGACGAGAGAGAGATCCATTTTTTACATCCATTGTTAAACACATAATCCGTAATTCGTAACTCGTAAAATGATTACGGATTACGCATTACGGATTAACGAAATTCCAGAAAAAGAATTAGCGTTTTGTGTAGGTAGGAGCCTTGCGGGCTTTCTTGAGACCCGGCTTTTTACGTTCCTTCACGCGGGCGTCGCGGGTGAGCAGACCCTTTTTGCGGAGGGCCGATGTCCAGTCTGCATTGATGATCTGGAGCGCGCGGGCAATACCGAGGCGCACCGCTTCGGTCTGGCCGGTGGTGCCTCCGCCGCTGACGAGAACGGACACGTCGTATTTGGTTGCTTCCTGGCCGACCGTGCTGAACGGACGCAAAATGTCTTCAAGGTCACCAAGGCGGGTGAAAAATGCCGCGCCGTCTTTCTCGTTGACGGTGAACTTGCCGGTGCCGGTCACTAGGCGCACCCGGGCGGTGCTTTCCTTGCGGCGGCCAATGCCTTCATAATATTGAACCATATTCACTTACCTCTTTATTCCAAAACTTGCGGGTTTTGCACTGCGTGCGGATGATCGGGACCGGCGTAGATCTTCAAGCGCTTGAGCGTGGCGCGTCCCATGCGGTTGTGTGGGAGCATGCCCCAGACCGCATCGCGCAAAACGCGGTCGGGATGGGTGGCGAGCTGGTCGCGCAGAGAAATGCTCTTCAACCCGCCGGGGTAGCCCGAATGGCTGTAGTAGATCTTTGATTCAAGTTTGGAGTGGGTCTTCGTACCGGTCACTGTCACCAGTTCGGTGTTGACCACCACCACAAAATCTCCCATCTCCACGCCGGGCGTAAAGGTAGGCTTGTGCTTTCCAAGCAGAACAC
Source organism: Anaerolineales bacterium (assembly GCA_014860745.1). GTDB lineage: Bacteria > Chloroflexota > Anaerolineae > Anaerolineales > Villigracilaceae > Villigracilis. The sequence goes on along the minus strand of JACZJC010000082.1, from coordinate 148 downwards.
GCGCAATTTGCGCAGCCAAACGGCCAAGGGTCTGCCCTTCTGCATTAATTACAACCCAGTTGCGCTGAATTTCAGCGGCTTTCGGATAGTACGTCTTCTGTTGCACTTTCGTCTCTCCGTTTCCTTAATATCATTACAAATGATCAAT
>JACZJC010000081.1 GCA_014860745.1 Anaerolineales bacterium | reverse complement strand
GCGTCACCTCGGCGTATTTCCTGAAGTCGCCTCTCACTGGGACTTTATGGCTGATTCCGTCCGAAAGGCAGGCCACCAGCCAAACGTTCTCAACCTATTTGGTTACACGGGGCTGGCGTCTCTCGCGGCAGCGGCCGCGGGCGCACAAGTTACCCACGTGGACGCATCCAAAAAATCCGTCAGTTGGGCGCGCGAGAACCAGGAACTCTCAGAATTAAAAGATAAACCCATCCGCTGGATCGTTGAAGATGCGGTAAAGTATGTTCAACGCGAGGCCAAGCGCGGCGTGAAATATGATGGCATCATTCTCGATCCCCCGAAATTCGGGCGCGGCCCAAAAGGCGAAGTGTGGGAAGTGTATAAATCCCTGCCTAATTTATTGGATATGTGCCGTCAATGCCTGAGTGACCATCCATTATTTGTGATCGTCACAGTATACGCTGTACGTGCATCCGCCATACACGTGGCGCAGGCGCTCGATGAAATGATGAAAAAACATAAAGGAGAAATCGACCACGGCGAGTTGGTGACGCGCGAAAAAAGCGCAAACCGCCTGCTTTCACAGGCGGTTTATGCGAGGTGGTCTTTCAAATAAAAATTTCCGAGATGTTTAGTCTCGGAAATTTTTTATTTCTGTATCATCCACTGCTGCTGCTGCTTGCGCTGCTGCTCCCTCCTCCACTGCTCCTGCTGCTGCTTGTGCTTGTGGCAGGTGATGTTATTTTCTTCAACAGGTCATACCAGAAGGATGAGCCTTGCGATACCGCTGCGGCTGTAAGGCCCAATCCCACTACTTTCAACAGAATAAACATTGCCCAGGCCCCGGCATCTGCTCCGGCCGCAGGATGTTCCGTTTGCCACCAACCGATCTTGATGGAAAGATCGCCAAGTTCTTTAACGAGTTCGTCCAGGCTTGCATCCGAACCTTCCTGCGCCACAACCATCTCCGCTTTGGCGGCAGTAATGGCGCGCAGTTCTGCGTTATTCCACAAGGTCCTCGCGAGCTGGATGCTGTCTGTCCCAAACAGCAAAGTAATGCCGAACGACAAAATGATCACAAAACTGCGGGCATTTGCACGAAACGTATCGGCAGCCTGCTCAAGAACACCGGTAATATAAGTTGTGGTGCGTGAGCGCAGGTCTTCGATCCTTGTCACACCCTGGTTTAACCAATTAATGAACGCCTGTTTGCCATCCGAATCGGGCAATTTATCGATCAACTCTGCCAATTGCGCCAGGGATAATTCCTTGTTGTCCTTCGCCCCGGTCAACCCAACCAGATCGAAATATGCATCCACAAGGGTGGCCACCGGCACCTTCTCCAGCATCTTCGGCTCTGTCGCGGAGTTGAAAACGCTCAGAAAGTTCTTGTATCGGATTGGACGCTGCGCCTCGATTTGGGGAAGCTTAAGCAGGTCCTCGATTTTTTTATCACCGACAAGTTTGATCAAATATTTTTTCAACGCGGCGCCGCGTGTCTCCAGGGATTCATTGATCCACTGCGTCACCAGCGAAACAATGGAACCTAAAATGTAATACACCAAAATCAGGCCAATGGCAACTTCAAGAATTTGTGGAATGGACATACCGGCTTCTCCTTTTTCAAATCATTAATGTTTGTTCTTTTCAAGTGCAGCAAGCCAATCCAGCGGTTTCCCCCAACGGACACGCTCGTTAACACCTGTCTGTCCCTTTATCGGCTTATCCCATTTCGGTCCCGGCGGACCTGATTCTTCGCTCAATAAACTCTTTACGCCCCATAATCCCTTATATTGTACCCAACCCGGCTCGGAATTCAATAGCACCCGGCTCCATTCTTTAACTTTTGGCCGGCTTGTCTTTCGGTCAGACATCACCCGCTTAATATAACTGCTCGATTTAACCACCCCCTCCTTCAAGTTATCCCCCTGAAAACCGATGCGAAACCCATCCCCGGAGGCGATCTCCATCGGCAGGCTGACAACGTAATGATCCGCCTCATCCCGCAGGTACATAAAGGCATCCTCCGCCAGAAACTTTGTCCGTTTCGCTTGAATCTCCTTCAGGGCGATCTGTCGCGCCTTTTGATCGGGATTGATCAACATGAACAGGGTATGGATAATGCCATCCATCCAGTACAGGATGCGTTGCAGCCTGCCGGGTTTATACATGCTTGGTGAACGGATCACATCCGGCTTGCTGTAATTTGCATGGGATCCCAACGCCACGTACACAACGGGATGTGTGGTCTCGTTTCCCTGCTTATCCAGCGCTTTGATCACCCCTTCCCATGGCTCGATGTTTCCCGCCCCATGCTGCGAGAGCAGCAACGCGTACGGCGAATCGTTTTTCAAGTAGACTGCCGTCATCTCCCAATCCCCCTCATGATGATTCATTCCATTCGCGGCCAGCCGCCAATCATTAAAGGCATAGAAAAAATGATATTGCAGGATCGTCCATGAATTGTTCTGCGAATCCATTTCGCGCAAGACCCGCCCATAATAGACCGGTTGGGGCTCCTTCTCCAATATTCCGGCATATTGGTAATACGCCTCACGCGCGATCTTCTCCGTTGCCTGTGAAAGCATGTCCATGACCAGGCCAGGCCCTTCGGGCAGGATACGCTCGATAATAAACTTCATCACCCGCACAGAGAGATAAAATAAAAGAAGCAAATAAATAGGAAAGAGGACAAAATACTCAATAGCTATGCTGATATATTCGCTTGGATGAAGAAAAAACCAGATTGGCGCAATCTCCAGCACAATAAAAAAAACCGCCGCAATTACAGCGGGGATGATGCGCATGCGAATGGGAGAAGCGAGCATAAAAATGACCAGCGCCGCAATCAACGAAAGGGCAACCCCCAGCTCCACACCCGGCAGCTTCATCAAAAACCAACCCGCTGCAACACCCACCAAAGATAATCCCCCCCACCATATCCATGCATCCGAATCGTTCAAGGGCTTGTTCACAAAACGCAGATAATATTGCCCGCTGTTAAGGTGGCCAATCCTGCCAACCAAGGGCTCATGGAAATGAGCAAATAACTCCGTCACCCCGTGCGTCCCGCTGGGAAAAAGCGCGCACTGTTCCAAATACGGTTCCACCCGCATGGGAAAAAAACGCTCGCTTTTCGCGAAGCGCAAGACCGGCTCGTATTTCTCCAGCAATTCGAGATCGTTCATGATACCTCTGCTATGGTATAACGCTAATATGGATACTCAAGATCTCAGGCAATCATTCGCGACCTATTTTAACTCCGAATCTGAAATCATCGTCCGCGCGCCGGGGCGGGTTAACCTGATCGGCGAACACACCGATTATAACGAAGGATTCGTCCTGCCCATGGCCATTGACCGCGCCGTCTGGCTTGCGCTTCGCCCGCGGACCGATGGACAAGTGCATATTCAATCTTTGGACATTTCATCCGCGCCTCCCGCCGACCCGAAGCCTGATTCTATTTTCTACCTGCATTCCCTCACGAAAGGCAAAGGCTGGCTCGAATATCCCAAAGGGGTTGCCAATGAATTAATGAAGGCGGGCTATAAACTTAGGGGATTCGATGCAGTAATGACGGGCGATGTCCCTCGCGGAGCGGGTTTATCCTCCTCTGCCGCGGTGGAATTGGCCGTCGCCCGCGCTTTTGCTTCTGTCTCCAATTTTGAATGGGATGCGCCAAGAATGGCAGGCATCGCACAAAAGGCCGAGAATGAATGGGTTGGCGTCAAATGCGGAATCATGGACCAGATGGCGAGCGCGGCATGCAGGGAAGGCCACGCGTTATTCCTGGACTGCCGTTCTCTTGAAATTCAACATGTTCCCCTGCCAAAGGAGATATCTATTGTCATCCTGGATACGTCCACAAGGCGCGGGCTTGTAGAATCAGCTTATAACGAAAGGCGCAGTCAATGTGAGGAAGCCGCACACTGGTTTGGGGTGAAGGCATTGAGAGATGTCAGCGTGGAAGAGTTCAATAACAAGAACAAGGATGAGTTGGATGCCGTAGTTTTAAAAAGAGCAAGGCACATCATCACCGAGAATGCGCGCGTGCTGGAAGCCGTGAAAGTTACGGGGAATGGAAATGTAAAAAGGCTCGGGGAATTATTCAGCGCCAGTCATGACAGTCTGCGGGATGATTTCGAAGTGACGAATAACGCGCTTGACATCATGGTAGCTTGCGCGCGTGAGCAGGAAAGTTGTTATGGCGCGCGCATGACAGGGGCAGGCTTTGGCGGCTGCGCTGTGGCATTGATGAGGCAGGAAAATACCGCAGAGTTCGTCCATGCGGTTTCAACGGCATACAGGCACAGGTCGGGGTTGGAGGCGGCGGTTTATATCTGCAAGGCAAGTGAAGGGGCAAGTCTTATTCAGGAATAATAAAAAAATTGGACACATTGCTGTGTCCAATTTTTTTCTTAGGTGTAAGCCATCTGTTCCACTTCCACAGGGCGTTTGCGCTGCTGGCGTTTGATGATCTTCTCAGCCGCCTTGATGGTCTGCCGCTTTTGGCCGGAACGGATGATGAGTTTCATGAATTTTGTATGGTTGATGTTTTTATCGTTCATGAGCGAGAAATCTGCAGAGCCCGGTTCGTGCGGCGGATAGAAAATGCCGCAGTTGGGGTTGATCTCCAGCATATAGATATCGCCGTTCGCATCCATACGGTAATCACAGCGTGCGTAGCCGTTGCCGCCGAGTTCCTTGAAGACGCGGACAGTCTGCTCGCGGAGGGTCTTTTCGATCCGCAGATCATTGACGGCAGCCACGGACATCTTTTCGTATTCAACCCATTTCATATCATAGTGCTTAAAGGATTCACCCTGGGGGAAGATGAATTCAACAGGTTTGACAGTGATGGGCTTGCCGGCATTCTCGGGGTCTTCCGCAATGAGACAGGTGAACTCGCGGCCTTCGATGAATTCTTCGATGAGCGCGCGGCCAAACTCTTCGACATCGACCGCGATTTGTTCGCGAAGCTGTTCGATATTTTCAACACGCGATTTGCGGCGGATGCCGACGCTGGCATATCCGTGCGGGGGTTTGACCAGCATGGGGAATTTCAGGCGCTTTGCAACCTTTTCTGCATCTTCCACGCGGTTGACAAAGATCCAACTCGGCGTGGGAACAGAAACCCGCTTTGCGGCATTCTTCATTTCATCGCGGGTGGGATCGAAGAATTTGGAATCAGCACCGGTAAATGCCGCATTGTATTTCTCGAGCGCATGAACCAATGCAATGCCGGACAACGCATCATCCGGAGTTCCGTCGCACAGATTGACAAACGCATCCACACCTTCGTCGATCAAATCCTTGATCTGTTTATCCACATTCGCCGGCTGCACAAGATGCTGCTTCCAACGATATCCTTTCATATAAGGTGATGGATCGTAAGGGACATCATCGTCGTCTGGCGTGCTTGTCAATACGCATATGTACATGATTTTTCCTTTATCGTCTTTCTTTTATGCATTCGTTTCATTGATTCGACTCATCGAATCGTGTTTTGTGAATTCTTATCCTTCATTCAACATATAACAATAATAATTTATTCATTGTTATATGTTTATTTTATACGACTATTCAGTTATGTAAAGGTTTTTTGACATGTATTTATCTTAAAATATTATAAGCAAAATGATTGCTTTCAATGATTGATTCGATAAATCTCTTTAACATTTTTATAAATCAAGACCGGAGAGAGTCTCTCCGGTCTTGATTCTGCATGTTGAAAATATTTTTTGTTGTATCTTATTCATAAAACTGCGGTAGATGTTCCTTGTATGATTTCAGATAATCATCCAGAATATTTCTTGCAGCATCCATATCACGGATGACAGGATCGAGCAGCAGGCATTGCAATGCCAGTTCGCGGTTCCCTTCCACAACAGCATCGATGCCCAATTGCGCAGCCATCAATTCGCGGCGGCATAATTCTGCAATGGGTTCCGGAAGGCTTCCAACATGAATGGGATGAATCCCCGCACCGTTGACATGAACCGGCGTTTCAACGATCGCACCATCAGGCAAGTTGCTGATTTGCCCGGCGTTCGGAAGATTCGCAGCAAGGTGATAATGATTTCCTGCATGGGCAATGTTTTCGATCATCTCCAACGCTCCTTCCGAGTCTGTTTCGAGCAGACTTTCAACCGTCATATTGCCGTTCGCCATTTCATTCAAGCGGTCCAGGCTGAAATCTCGCAGGCCAGCCATCACCTCCCAATCATACAAACGGATGTTGAATTTTTCCCAGGGTTTTGTGAGGGGGTCGCTCATCCAGGGCAGGTATTCGCAGAGATGGGTATCTCCGGGTACCGGGAACAGGCCAAAGTCACGGAAGATGCGGCGCGTTAGCGGTTCGAAGGATTCATCAAGTTCGAAGAAACGTTTTCGGAGAAGCGGATAGAGATCCTCCCCCGTTCTTTTATCATGGACAGAAATGATCCATGAAAAATGATTGGTGCCGGCAGCGCGGATATCCAGCAATGGCACAGCCTGCCGCATAACTTCATGTTGAAGCGGGTGCTGCATCACATCCGCGTGCATGCCTTCGAGACCGTCAGGCACACGAATGCCAAGTTCCTTTGCAAGCGCGACGCCCACCATGCCATAGCCGGTATAAATTTGATGACAAAGACCCACAACTTTAATTTTGCTGTGACGATGGACCAGGTCGCAGATTCGCACCATGGGATTCGTAAAGTTAATGAACCAAGCATCCGGACAGGACTGTTCCATGTCGCGGACAATTTCGAGCACGGGCTTTACATTTCGCGCGGCATGGATAAATCCGCCGGGGCCGCCGTTTTCCGCATACGGCTGATGTACACCATGCTTCAATGGGATTTCAAAATCAGATTTCCATAATTGCTCGCGTGGACCCACTTCGATGGCAGAGACAACAAAATTTGTTCCCTCAAGCGCATCCTTATGATGAGCATGTGCAGTGATAGTGAATTTCGAATCCCATTCCTTGTTCAATCGATTCGCAAGTCTGTGAACGATGTCGAGGCTTTGTACGTTGCGATCCACGAGGCGAAGGGTGGAGCTTTGCAGTTTTTTTGAACGAAGCAAGGCAGAAAGGGTATTCTCCCCAAATGAAGCGCTGCCCGCGCCGATGACAGTGATGGTGGTCATGTGCGTCTCCTTTACAGGGAAAGTATACAGGTAAAAAAGTAGACAGGTAAAGACTCATACATGCGCTTTCACCTGTCTACTTGGGCACTTGTGTATTTGTTTACTTAGTCGCTATTTCCACTTCCGTCGTCATCCCCCACAAGAGGCCTGCGGGCTGTTCGCTTAATTCAATTGTGACGGGGAAGACGACATCTCCGCCGACGATTTCGGCAATGGGAGAAATGCGAATCACTTTGCCTGGTACGTTAACATCCAATGCTTCGATGTAGACCTCCACAGGCTGGCCGATCTTTACGCGGGTGATATCGCGTTCGCTCAAGTCTGTGGTTTTTATTTGCAAATGCTTTAAATCTGCAAGCACCAGTACCGGTTGATTGGCCTGCACCGATTCACCAGGGATGACCTGAAGGTCAACAACCGTCCCATCGAAAGGCGCAAGCAAGGTGCTTTGTGCAAGGTTCGCGACGGCAGAATCCCATACGGCCTTTGACTGATCTGCCCGCGACAACGCTTTGAGATACACTTCCCTTGGAATCGCGTACCACCTTATGAAACCTGTGTTTGGATTAACATATTTCACTTTTTCGGCTTTTTGCAATTCGGCGGCGAGACTTTTAGAAGCGTACTCCTGTTCCGCCGCGATAACTGCAAATTCCAGTTCCGGGGAATTCAAGATAATGAGCGGCTGCCCAGCCTGAACCAGATCGCCTTCCTCGACTGAAATCTCCTTCACCATGGCGGAGATGGTAAAACCCAATTCTGAGATCTGGGCAGGTTCCACCTTTGCCGACGCGATCACCACATCTGCAGAAGGTGCGGGAATATTTTCCGTGGACGCAGCCGCTGGAACTGAAGCCGCAGGCGTTGGCCCCGCGCAAGCTGCCAGCAGGGTCATGCCGATCAACAACCAACTTAATCGTTTCATGCCAGCCTCACTCGCCGACAAAGATTTCAACATCTGTGCTCATGCCCCAGAGCAGCCCCTCTGGCTGTTGATCGAAATCAATCGTCACTTTGTAAACCACATCTCCGCCAAGGGTGGATGAGATGTTGGAAACATCCGCGACCTTGCCAGTGAAATCCTGCCCCAACGCTTCCACGAATACATTGGCAGCCTGCCCAATTTTCACATCGGGCACGTCCCGCTCGCTCAAGTCGGTTGTTTCGACACGATAACCGCTCAGGTCACCGATCACGATCACAACCTGGCCGGGCGTTACTGTTTCAGCGGGGGAAATATCCACAGAAACCACCGTACCAGCAAACGGCGCGGTCAGATGCGATTGTACATCCAGGGCAGCCTTTGCGGAATCAACCAAAGCCTGCGCGCGGGCGACTTCATTTTCAGCCACTTCAATATGTTTATAACTGGGCGTGCAGCCCTCCCCCCGGCAGCCCGTGACACGAATCAAATACTTGAGGTCAGTCTCTGCAAACGCCAGGTTGGCTTCCGCTTCTTTAACCTTCGCCTCCAGAATCGAAGTATCCAATTGAACGAGGATCTGCCCCGCTTCCACCTTATCCCCAACCTGCACGTTGACCGAGGTGACTCGGCCGATGCTGGCGAAGGAAAGACGCGCCTCAGACATCGGGACAATTGTTCCCGCAGCACTGACAGAATCTCCGCTGGCAGTTTGTTGATTCGATCCCCCACCCTCATCGAGCACAACGGTCGGAATGGCTTGCTGCGTGGCGGCCTGACCGCAAGCAGACAGAACAAATACAATTACTGTTGCGATGGTTAAATAATTTTTTCTCATTCTCGTTCTACGACTTTCCATTGGTATTGCTGTCATTTGTGATCAAACCATCCTGCAATGTCACCACGCGGTTGGCATGTTTGATAACGCGCGGGTCATGCGTGGCAAACACGAATGTGACACCGGTCTCATGGTTAAGTTTCTTCATGATATCCATAATCTGTTCCCCGTTCGTGGTATCCAGGTTAGCGGTGGGCTCGTCCGCAAGGATCATGGTTGGGTTTGTGGCAAGCGCCCGCGCGACCGCGACGCGCTGCTGCTGCCCGCCGCTCAACTGGTCGGGCCGGTGATGAACGCGATCCATCAAGTCAACGGCTTCAAGCAATTCCATAACCCGATGTTTGCGCTCTGCCGGGTTTTTACCATTGAGCAGAAGCGGCATTTCCACATTCTCATAGGCGGTGAGAGTCGGTATGAGCGCGAAGAACTGGAACACAAAGCCAATCGTTCCTTTGCGGAGGTCGGCACGCTGGTTGCGATTTAAGTTGGTGGTCTCTTTGCCGTTGATCACCACCCTGCCAGAAGTGGGCTGGTCCAGACAGCCAATAAGCTGCAAGAGAGTTGTTTTACCGGAACCAGAAGGCCCCACCAGCGATGTAAACTCACCGCTTCCAATGGTTATACTGACGCCGTTCAAAGCGCGGGTTTCCACCTCACCGATTTTATAAACGCGGGTGACATCGGTTAATTTTGCGACTTCCATGATTTTTCTCCTTAATTTGAGCCGTGCAGGGCTTCGACAGGTTCCATGCGGGATGCCATTCGCGCAGGATAAATAGAAGCAAGTACAGTAATAATGAATGCTGTGATCATCAAGTTGACAGCAGAGTCGAAGGTGAGGTAGGGATAAATGCGGTCTTGCAGCAGCATATCGCCGCTGATGCCGAGGTCGCCAAAATAGATCCCAACCTTCCCAAAATAGGCGGAAAGCGCCCAACCCATCAACGAGCCGAAGGCAATCCCTCCCAACGCCAGCAGACTTGCTTCCGCAAGAAACAGGGCAATAATCTGGCGGCCCTTCATACCGATGGCGGTTAATATGCCGATCTCGCGTGTGCGCTCGAACACAGACATTAGCAAGGTATTGATAATAACGGTAGCCGTCACACCTAATACGATCAAGTTAATGATCATGAGGTAGGCATTCGAAAAATCGTTGACCAGCACAAGCAGTTCGTTCATTTCGCTCCAAGTCTTAACTTGATAACCTTCGCCCTGAATGGCGTCTGCAACGGCATCCGCCTGTTCCCGGTCATGTAACAAAATAAAGATCATACTGGCATGATTCTCCGCACCGGAAAACGCCTGAGCCTTGGCGAGCGGCAGGAATACAATTCCTTTATCGTAGGCGCTTGTACCCGTGGAGAAAACGCCGCGTACTCTGAAGTTTTGCTCATCCACATCGCCATCGGATGTGTTCACAAGGAGTGTGAGCTGGTCGCCGACCTCCAGCCCCAAACTCTCTGCCAGCGGATATCCGATCAGGATGCCTTCACGATCATCTGCGGTTAGAAACTCGCCAGATACCAACCCATCGCGATAAGGATCATTCGCTTCGGAATCAGGAACGATGCCCATGATCTGAACGCCGATGGATTCATCCAAAACCGATACGATTCCGCTTGCCATCAGGCGCGGGGTCGCCGTTTGAACCTGCTCCAACGCCTCGATCTGCACCACAGCCTGTTGCGGATTTTCGATCAGATATTCCCAGGCGACGCTGAGTTTATCGGGATCATAATCCGCATCCTGCACCTGGATATGTCCCGTGTTGAGGCGCAGGGTAGTCTCCATCGAACTGCGCATTTCGCCTTGAAAGAAGGCGGCAATGAACATTAAGAGAGCTGTCCCCATGGCCAGCGCCAGCCCTGAAAGAATGGAGCGCCGGCGATGCCTGCCAAGGTTGCGATACGCAATTTTGAAATAATTTAGCATAAGATTTCCTTTTGCTCAGGTCGCCGTCCTCGGCGACCGCCGCCGAGACGGCGGCTTGGAGCAGATTAAACGTAATGCAATGCTTCGGCCGGTTCACGCCTCGAGGCTTCAAGCGCCGGATATACCGCTGCAAGCGCGGCAATGATTGCCACCGTAAGCGCGTGTTGAAGCACCTTCCATGGAACCAACTGAGGATAGATACTTCCATTGATCAGGGCTGTATATTCGGTCAGGTTGGCAAACTGGGAGTAATCAAGGCCATAGACGCCGACCACGCCATTAATCAGCGTACCCAGTATCGCCCCAAGCACCGCTCCCATCAATCCGATCAAAATTCCCTCCAATAAAAACAGGAATGTGATCTCGCGCGGCTTCAAACCCAGCGCGCCGATAATGCCGATCTCGCGCGTACGCTCGAAGACCGCCATCATCAACAGGTTGAGAATACCAATGGCGGCAATCCCCAGCATGAACACGCCAAACACGCCCATGACACCGGTTTTCATGTCCATGGTCTGTTTCAGGTCCGGGATGCTGGTTTCCCAACTTTCCACTTCGTAGCCCGGCGCCAGGCGATTGATCGCGCTCATCACGGCCGCTTCCTGCCCGATCTGTTTCAGGGAAATCACCACTTCGGTCACCTGTCCATCCAAACCGAACAGTTGCTGCGCCTCGGCAAGGGATACATAGATCGTGTTCTTCTCCACCGAAGGCACGCCCACATCGTAGATGCCGACAACCATCATCGTGCGTTGACGCGTCTGCTCATGAGTCGAACTTCCAACCATCGTAATGCGGTCGCCAACTTCAATTTCCATGGCGGTGGCCAGTCCCTGTCCAATGACGATCATGTCTCCATCATCCTTGTTCAGGTAACGCCCGCTGGTAATGGTATCCGCTACCGGAGTAACAAGGACTTCCTTATCCGTTTCAACCCCAATGATCGAAACAGAAAAAGCGCCTTCACGGTTGGTCACCAATCCGCCGGTAACGATACGTTTCGATGCAATCACAACCTCGGGATGTGACTCCGCCGCCTGCACAATGGCATCCGGGTTCTCCATCGGGAGCAGCGGCTTTCGCCCTGCTTTCTCGTTGTAACCGGGCGCATGGACTTGAATGTTTCCGCCCAACAACTGGATGGCATTACCGTAAATTGCCTGCTCAAAACCGCCAATGAGTCCGTCGTAAAACACCAGCAACGCCATCGTCACACCCATGCCAACGGCGATCAAGAGAGTCCTGCGGCGCTGCCGCCAGACGTTACGCCATGCAAGTCGCAGATAAAGAGTCATGGTCAGATCCTTTCCTTTTTAAAACTCGTTCCAAATTCCGATTCTGTTTTACGCAACCCATATTCCATCACATATAATAATTTATCGATTTTCTGCTGGGTCTTCGTCGAACGGACCCATTTCATCATATCTTTTTGCTTCAGGCCTTCGTTCAGAATGTACGTACTGATGGCATTGCTCCAGGTCTCCATCACCATCACCGCCAGGTCTACATCCACGCTCGGGTCCACTTCACCGCGCGCAATGGCCTGCTTGATCATCATGGCAAGCGCATCGAGTGTTTTCTGGTGATAATCACCGAAAAGTTTTCCGTAATACAATCCCTCCACCAGCAAAACGCGGCTGACCGCCTGCGTAATCCGCGGATACGCGGAATTGAACTCCATGCCTGCCTTGATCATCCAGCGAAAGTACTGGAAGGTATCCAGGTTATTGCTTGGCGGGCGCTTCCCTTTGAAATACTCCATCTTTTCCTGCTCGAGCACTTTGAGCAGATGCATGAAGACATCCCGCTTGTCTTCAAAGTATTGATAAAAACTACCCTTTGAAATCTCGCTGTTTGCCACAATGCGGTTGATGGATGCGGCTTCAAAACCGTAATCGGCGAATTCATCAATGGCGGCATTTGTGATCGCCTGCCTTTTTTCCTCGGGGAGATTGAAAAACGTCTGTTTGGGCATAAAAATGTGACCACTAGGTCATATGACTGACAGGTCACATTTTACAACAATTCCCCCGCCTGTCAATAGTAATAAATGTCACTCCGCTTCTTTCCCGACCTTTTCTTGACTCTGTTTTCTAAAGCCGGTTCTCCCCGTGTGCCGATAAACAAAAAGCCGCAAGATGAAAATCATCCTATGGACATCACTCAATCCTGATCACTGGTCACCGATTGCTAATTGCTCCCCATTGTCTTCCACTCACATTCTCCAAAACCATCTTCACCAACAATCCCGCCCGCCAAAAAGCGACGGCCGCCATCCCATGCGCAAGCACTGCGAAAAACGGCGGTGTCTCATTTGTATAATACGTCCAGCACTGACGGGTTGTGCCCCACAATTCAAGGTAATAGCCAAGACCCGTCCCTGCGATGAAGGTCAACAGGGCAAAGCGATGATCAGCCCAGCCTTTCCAGCACGACCGGGTCAAAGATCCGCATCTCCCCCAACTGGCGGAGACAAACCCTCCCCAACCGATGGATGTGGATGTAATACGTTTGTTTTATGATTAGATAGCATGATCTATATAATTTTCATGTGCATATTTCTTCATACCAAACCATAGAAAGGATTTACCATGGGATTCTTCGATAATATTCTTGAAAAGCTTGGGCTTCGCAAGAAGGATCAAGCTGCTGCAAAACAACCAGCTTTTGGACCCTCTGGATCAGGAGCAAAACCAGGAGTTGCGCAGAAAGATGACCGTCCTATGTTTGCTCCGAAGGCGATTTCGGAGGTGGATGTTGTCAAACAACTGGAGAAACGCGCCGCCGGGAAAGGTCTCAACTGGAAAGTCTCAATTGTGGACTTGCTGAAGGTGCTGGACATTGACAGCAGCCGTGAAGCGCGCAATGAACTTGCAAAAGAGCTCGGCTGCCCCACGGATCTTATGCAGGACTCCGCCAAAATGAACACCTGGCTTCACAAGGAAGTGCTGAAGAGAATCGCTGCCAACGGCGGTAATATTCCAGCCAATCTTTTGGATTAAGTTCCTGCCCTAAAATCAATCATGGAGCTTGCCCCGCAATTACGGCGGCAAGCCCCTGTCTCCAAATTTTCAGAGGCTGTAAAATCAAAACCAGCGCGGACTATGATGCCCGCGCTGGTTTATGTTGCTTTTTTGAAAACTTTATGTGCTTTTCCATTTCGTAAAAATTAAAACATTCCTACTCTTCAATTTCTCCAAGAACATCTTCACCAACAATCCCGCCCGCCAAAAAGCGACGGCCGCCATCCCATGCGCAAGCACTGCGAAAAACGGCGGTGTCGCATTTGTATAATACGTCCAGCATTGGCGGGTGGTGCCCCACAACTCAAGGAAGTATCCCAAGCCTGCACCGGCAATGAAGGTCAGTAAGGCAAAGCGATGATCTGTGGGCGTGATGACCAGAAGGACACACAACAGGGTCGCGAGCCATGTAAAAGATTTGTCGAATGTCGGGGAAACGAAGACCAGCATCAAGTTTAAGAAAGAAGCGAAGGTGATCCAATAGAGAATAGTGAATGGTGCATAGGTAATCGTCGGCTTGATTTTTTTGCCTGCCAGTTCTATTGTCCAATCAAGAAATCTTGTGATTCGGTCAATCGACAAACTCGCAATCGGCCAGGCCGGGATGATCCACAAAGGCGGGCGTTCGGCGGTGTAATAATGCCAGAGATTCGTCTGCGTGCCCCATGATTCGATCGCCAGCCCGCCGCAGATGCCGACGAAGACGATCAACACATCCGTTTTAAGATTTGCGCGCGCCACAATGGTGATGGACATGAACAGGAAAACGCCCAGCAGAAGCCAGTCCATATATAACCACCAGGGACCATTCCAATCGATGTAGGAAAGCACCTCTTCTGCCAGCGGCCACCAGATGTAGATAATAAGAAAGATGGTGAGAAAAAATCCGCCAAGCAGGATGGAAGAGTCACGGGTCCAGAAAGGTTGCTTTTCGTTTTGCACGAACACATTATATTGTATGGACAGGTTATGCAAAGCTGTTCTTTGGTACTGTTTTTTAATATTTTCTGGAATACAGAGGAGTATAATGAAGTCATTGATTATTGAACGTAATCAAATTCATTCATTTCAGACTGTCGAAAGGACACAATACCATGGGATTCTTCAATACAATTCTCGAAAAACTGGGGCTCAAGAAGGATAAAGGCGCCGAAGCTGCAGCATCAGCCGAAAAGAAGCCTGTTACTTCAGCTGCAAAACCGCACGCCGCGGCTATGGACAAAGGCGAAAGGGACTCGGCGGTTGCTGCTGCTGCTCCCCGGGCGATTTCAGAGGTGGACGTAGTCAAGAAACTGGAACAACTTTCCGCGGGGAAGGACCTCAACTGGAAAGTCTCCATCGTGGACCTGCTCACACTGCTCGACATTGACAGCAGCCGAGAAGCCCGAACCGAACTGGCGAAGGAACTCAACTGCCCCGCCGATATGATGAGCGACTCCGCCCGCATGAATACCTGGCTTCACAAGGAAGTTTTGAGGAAGATCGCTGCCAACGGCGGCAATATTCCGAAGGATTTGCTGGACTAACAGCAGTAGGATGTAAACAGCGCGGACATTCTCCGCGCTGTTTTTTTTACATACAGATCTGATAAATTTTGAAAACCTGTCAGGTCTGTACTGAGTCTGATAAAATCCCTCCCATGCTCTCCCGAGTGTACTCCTGCGCCGTAGTGGGACTGGAAGGTGTCATCGTCGAAGTGGAAGTGGATTACACCAACGGTCTGCCTGCTGTCATCATCGTCGGCCTGCCCGATGCTGCCGTACAGGAAAGCCGCGAGCGCGTACAAACCGCCGTCAAGAACGCGGGTTTGCATTTCCCCCGTCATCGTATCGTTGTCAACTTATCCCCCGCCTCCATTCGCAAGGAAGGTCCCGCCTACGATCTCCCCATCGCACTTGGCGTTGTAATCCTCGCGGGCTTTCTTCCGCAGGAAGCCATCGAAGGCGCAATAGTTGTCGGTGAACTTTCCCTGGATGGAGTTGTGCGTCACACGCGCGGCGTGTTACCGATGGCCGCCGCGGCACGCGCCAATGGATTCAAGCGGATGTTCACCCCCGAAGTAGATGCGTCCGAAGCGGCTTTGATTCCCGGCCTGGAGGTCTATCCGGTTAAATCGCTTGCGCATCTTTACGACCATTTGGCTGGTCGGCAATTAATTGAACCTTATCAACCCTCCAGCATCGACCTCCCCGATCCGCTCTTCACCCCCACCGACTTCGCCGAAGTCAAAGGGCAGGAACATGTCAAACGCGCGCTCGAAGTAGCAGCAGCCGGCGGGCACAACGTGCTTATGGCGGGAAGTCCAGGAAGCGGCAAAACTCTTTTAGCCCGCGCCCTGCCCGGTATTTTGCCTGAAATGTCCATCGAAGAATCATTGGATGTCACCCGCATCTATTCCGTGGCAGATCAACTCCCCGCTGGGACTCCGCTCATCAAGCATCGTCCGTTTCGTGCGCCGCATCACACCATCAGTCACGCAGGTCTGGTTGGCGGCGGAAATATTCCCAAACCTGGCGAAATCTCCCTTGCACATCGTGGCGTGCTCTTCCTTGATGAATTCCCCGAATTCGGCACACGCGTGCTCGAAGTGATGCGCCAGCCAATGGAAGATAAAGTTGTCACCATCAGCCGCGCCAAGGGATCGCTCACCTTTTCAGCGAATTTTCAATTGATCGCTGCCATGAATCCCTGCCCATGCGGCTGGTATTCTGACCCACAAAAAGCCTGTACGTGTGCGCCTGCTGTCGTTACTAAATACCAAAAACGGATTTCCGGACCCCTGCTTGACCGAATCGACATTCATATCGAAGTCCCGCGCGTGGACTATGAAAAACTCAGCGGAAATAAACTCGGCGAAACCAGCGAGACCATCCGCAAGCGTGTTCAAACCGCAAGAGAAATTCAAAATCACCGCTTCGCTAATTCCACCGACATCGTGTGCAACGCCGACATGCGCATCGGGGAGGTACGGCAATTTTGTCAGTTGCAGCCCGAAGGTCAGAGCCTGATGCGGGCGGCGATGAGTCAACTCAATTTGTCGGCGCGTGCCTATCACCGCATCCTCAAGTTATCCCGCACCATCGCTGATCTGGCGGGGAGTGAAGAGATACAATCCCCGCATCTGGCAGAGGCGCTACAGTACCGTCCGAAGATTATGATTGGATGATTGTATATGGGTATAAGTTTCGTTTAAGAACGTAGGCGGCAGGATGTACTGTTTTTTTGTATCTTCCCATAAAACTGATTGCTCGATCAGGCTAAAATCAAAATCGGCAGAGAATGTCTATGCCGATTTTGATTTGTCTACTTCACCAACTTCTCATCTGGTGGACACACCTCTTGCGCCGCCGCAAGCATCTCCGGCGCGGATGAGACTTCACCCTTGAACCATTTCTTCTGCAGCCAAAACGCCACATTCACCAAGCCGATCATCACTGGCACTTCCACCAGCGGACCAATCACCGCCGCAAATGCCGCCCCCGAGCGCAGACCGAAGACTCCCACCGCCACAGCGATTGCCAATTCGAAGTTGTTGCTGGCAGCAGTAAACGAGAGCGTGGTCGTCTTGGAATAATCCGCGCCGATGGTCTTCCCCATGAAGAAACTGACCAGGAACATCACCACGAAGTAGATCAACAGCGGGATGGCAATGCGCACCACATCGAACGGCAATTCCACGATCAAGTCACCCTTAAGCGAGAACATGACCACGATGGTGAACAGCAATGCGATCAAGGTCAGCGGGCTAATCTTGGGGATGAAGACCTTCGAGTACCATTCCTTGCTTTTGACACGGATCAGGATAAAGCGCGTCAGGAAGCCCGCGATGAACGGAATTCCCAAGTAAATGAAGACGCTTTCTGCGATCTGTCCGATGGTGATCTGAACGACAGAGCCCGTCAGCCCAAACCAGGTAGGCAGAACGGTGATGAAGACATAGGCATATACACTATAGAACAAGACTTGAAAGACGCTGTTGAACGCCACCAGCCCAGCCGCGTATTCGTTATCGCCATGCGCAAGTTCGTTCCATACAATGACCATTGCGATACAGCGGGCCAGCCCGATCAGGATCAAACCCGTGAAATACTCGGGATAATCGCGCAGGAAGATCACCGCCAGTACGAACATCAATACGGGACCGATGATCCAGTTCTGTATCAATGAAAGACCGAGAATCTTCCAGTTGCGGAAGACATCACCGAGTTCTTCATAATGTACCTTCGCCAGCGGCGGATACATCATCAGAATCAAACCGACCGCAATGGGAATATTGGTCGTTCCGACAGATACCGCTTCATTGACTTGCGCCACGCCTGCGGGAAAGAGGAAACCGATTCCCACGCCAATTGCCATCGCGACGAAGATCCAAAGTGTCAGATATCGGTCGAGAAAAGACAGTTTTTTAAGTGTGCTAGTTTGAGCCATTTTGCCTCCAGATATTTAGTGTGTTATTCAACAGAGCGGGTCAATTGACAGCCTGCTCCAAAATTTGCGGGATGGCCTGCGCGATCTCGTCGCGCACACGTCGAAAATCTTCCATGTCATCTGTTGTAGCGGGGTCGAAGAAACTGTGATGGACACGTTTTCCCTTCCCCAACCAAACGGGACATTCCTCCGCCGCCGAATCGCAGACAGTGACCACCAGATCAAACTCAGTCCCTCTGAATTCATCTGCCCGCTTCGAACTACCATCGTGCTTGATCCCGATTTCTGACAGAGCTTCCAACGCTTTGGGGTGGATGTAGCCCGCGGGCTTCGTGCCCGCGCTAACCGCCTGCCACGCTTCCCCCATCTGCGCATTGACAATCGCCTCCGCCATTTGCGAGCGGCAGGAGTTACCTGTACAAAGGAACAGAACTTTTTTCATAAAATCCTCTCGCTAATGTAATTCTGTGCTTTTACCACATCGAAGGGAAGAATTGATTATTGTCTTGTTAATAATTTTGTAGTTCCCTACTTTCACAACATTGCTTCCAATGTAGCTCGTCGCTCACTAAACAATGGGGAGGCAGTCAATGACAGGCATTCGGTAAGTGATCTTTTTTGTTGCAGTAACGCCGCTGCAAAAGCCATGCAGGTCGCCTCGCCGCATTGTTTGCAGTTGGTCTGCGGAAGGAGACCCCAAATATCCAACAAACGGGGAGCGCTTCGCGAAGTGGTGACCGCCACAAGTTCAGCCCGATGCGACCAGGTCGCATTGACCGCGTCTTTAAGTGCTTTTAGCAGTTCCAATCCTTCATCAACATCCTTGACTTTCGTAATATAGACTTTGTCTGAATACAGAGTCATGAAACCGTGTTGTCGGCGGAACGTGACCGTGCAGGTTGCTGGATTGTAGACGATCACACCGGGCAAAGTTGCCAGATAGGGAATGACATCGGTCAGCAGTTGGCTGGGGTTACCAATCACAATGATCCTGCCCGGTTCGGAAAGGCAGGGAAGGGTTTTGATCAAAGTGATCGTTTCGAGAAACATCTTTTATTTCTTGAACAGGTTACCACTGACTGTCAATGTGCCCGTACCGGGCACTTCGATCATCACCTTTCAACCACCTTCGAGCAAGTCGCGTGCTTTGCCTTTGAAATGCTTCTTGAGAAAGGTCAGCGCAGCCTCGGCATCCTCATCCATCAGGATGCGCATGAGTTCGATGATGTCTTGATCTTCAAGCACAATCGAGAGAGCTTTTTTCATGGCATTAAAAAACCTTTATTGGTTTTATGCGGTTTGCAATGCGTCCGCCACCCAGGTGGTGACTTCAGCGGGGGTGGGAATCCGTCCCGTAGAAACAAGCTTTTCGTTGATGACCAGCCCCGGGGTGGAGAGAACGTTGTAGGTCATGATGTCGTTGTAGTCGGTCACTTTGACGACCTCCGCTTCGATGCCCATGTCTGTGATTACTTTGCGCGCGATCTGTTCCACACGTTTGCAGTTTGCGCAACCCGACCCGAGAACTTTGATGGTAAGCATAAGAAACTCCTTTTGGTAATTAGTGTGCCGCCAGATTGTGGATATTGCGGCGATTGACAAGCCAGAATGCGCCCGAGAGAAGCGCCAGCAGGCTGAGTAGATACGACGAAACCAGGGCGATGCTTGCGCCGTCCACCCATGCACCGTAGATCAGACCTGCCAGCGTGCTGAACAACGCCACCCAACCCACATACACCCACGCTCGAAAACGCCCGATGATCGTAGCGGTGATGAGAATGCTTTGCAGGCTCAGTTCGGGGTCAGAGATGAGATAGGCGAGCAGCGGTCCGCGGTGCATGCCGAGGCTCAGGAACATCTGGGCAATGGGGACTTCCACCAGCGTGGGGAAGTACATGAACACGCCGAACACCACGCCGACGAGATTGCCCAGAAGCGTATTCTGCCCCGCCAGCGACTGAATCCACTCCGGGCGAATCAACTCTCGGATGATGCCGACCGCAAACACGCCGACGACCAGCAGGGGAAAGATTTGCTTGACGAATTTCCACGACTCCCACAGGAACTCACGCGTCTCATCTTCGGTCAGCCTGTTCTTCAGTAACCAGCCTAGTACAAGCGTGGAGAGCAGCACGCCAACAAACTTGCCTGTAAAACCGATGGTCAACCCATCAACTTGCGGCGTCATGCGGAGCGCGGCGACCAGCAACGTCAACCCGACCAACGCGGTGGAAATCCACGTCCACATATTGAATCCGTCGAAGATATTCTCAATGCCTTTCCATGAAGCCAGCCCGATGAGGACCAACATACCGATGAGCATTGCGCCCTGCGCGGTTACACCTTCTTCGCCCCGGCTCGCATCAAATGGGATGAGGCGGAAAAGATAATTTTGAAACGCATCCACACCACGGATGGGCAGGGTGACTTCGGCGTACGTCTGCGTGAGAAAACCAAATTGAAATGTGCCGGCAACCAGTAAAAAGACCAGCACGAGCAGGAAGATGACTCCCGCGCGGCGCATTGCAGCCTGACCTGCAAACATCGCGTCGGTGGCGGCGTCGTGTTCCGCGTCTTCGCGCTGGAAGAGGATTGCCATGATGATGCCGATGCCGATGCCAAACCCAAGTGAGAGGATGAGGCGGGCGATTGCCAGATCCATGCCGAGGATGCCGCCCGTATACACCAGCGCCAGCACGTTGACCGCGGGCGCAACGAACAGGAATGTGATGGCGGGACCCAAGCCCGCGCCTTTTTTGTAGATTCCCGCAAAAAGCGGGATGACGGTACAGGAACAAACCGCCAGCAAAAATCCCGCCATTGCCGAGGCGGGGTAGGAGATATATTTTGGAGTGCTTCGTCCAAGATAGCGGGTGACGGTTTCCTTGGGGATGAGAGCCGTCATGGCGCCTGCAATGTAAAACGCGGGAAGCAGGCAGAGCAGGACATGTGCGGCAAGATACGAGGCGAGGTTGCCAAGCCCGCTGGAGAGAAGGTCGAGAAGCAGATTCATGATGTTTTCGGTTTCAGCGCTGTGACGGAGATGAGCACAGGCACACAATGCGGGCATTCACAGGAGGGATAGACCTTCGTGTTGATAATCGCAGAAACTGTTTCAGCGGAGAGTCCGCTTAGGGAAGCAGAATCAAGGATCAGGTCCAGATACGAGGCGTTTTTTAGTCGGTAGTACACATAGCGTCCCTCGCGGCGGTCTTGCAAAATATCCGCTTTGCGGAGCGCCATCAAATGCTGCGAGATGTACGCCTGCCGCCAGCCGAGGGCGGCTTCGAGATGGCAGACACAAGCCTCGCCTTTGCCAATCGCAAGCAGGATGGCAATGCGCTGAGGTGAGGCGATGGCTTGCAGAGGCGCAGCTAATTTTTCGGAAAGAACGGGGATGGATGTCTTTTTCATATTCATAAACCTGAATATATTGTAGCACGCATTCAATATTACGAATATGACAGATGTCACCTTTTGGCGCGTTGAAGATCGTACCTGTGCAGGGTTTCCCTGACAATCCTAAAAAAAATGCGGGCGGCGACATCGTGCTGTGCCTGAGTCAACTGAATTTGTCAGCACGTGCCTATCATCGCATCCTCAACTGGATGGATTACCCGTCATTTGCGCCTTGATAATAGTACGAATCATCCCATCACAACCCTTACCTCATGTGGATGTCCATCATCCACCAACGGAATCAGTTTGTCGTTCACTGGATTCCCGTCCACTATAACTTCTCGGATCCCGCGGTTGATGTTCTGCGGATTCTCCACGCTGATCTTGTAGTGTGTCACTCCAAAGCGATAGTCCACTTTGAAGCCTGCCCAATGAGCGGGGATGCATGGGTTGACAGAAAGAGCATTCCCTATCTTAGTGATACCCAAAATGGCTTCGAGCCCCAAGCGATACATCCAGCCAGACGAGCCGGTGTACCACGTCCAGCCGCCACGACCGGTATGCGGTGGGACGCTGTAAACGTCAGCAGCGATCACGTAAGGCTCCACTTTGTAGGTTTCTGCTTTCTCTGGCGTATCCGCATGGTTGACTGGGTTCAGCATATTGAACAACTCCATGGCGCGATCTCCCTGCCCGAGTTTGGCAAATGCCCACACAGTCCAGATGGCGGCATGGGTGTATTGACCACCGTTCTCGCGCACACCGGGTAAATAGCCTTTGATATACCCCGGGTCACGCGCGGACTTGTCGAAGGGCGGAGTGAACAACAGGATCATCTTTTCATTTGGTTTCACCAACATTCGATTGACAGATTCCATGGCTTGCGCTGCCCGCATGGGATCTGCCGCGCCTGATAAAACCGCCCATGATTGCGCGATCGAATCGATCTGACATTCGTTATTTTTCTGCGAACCCAAACGTGAACCATCATCATAAAAAGCGCGCAGATACCAGTCGCCATCCCAGGCATGGGTTTCGAGCGCTTGAGCTAACTTCTCTGCTCGCTGAAGATAAGGCGCTGGGTCATTAGACATCAACGTTGCCAGCGGCGCAAAACGCTTGAGCGTGGCA
This sequence comes from Anaerolineales bacterium, assembly GCA_014860745.1. GTDB lineage: Bacteria > Chloroflexota > Anaerolineae > Anaerolineales > Villigracilaceae > Villigracilis. The sequence goes on along the minus strand of JACZJC010000081.1, from coordinate 235 downwards.
TGCAGGAACCAGCCGAGCCAGATGCTTTCACCGCGTCCATGCATGCCAACGCGATTCATGCCATCGTTCCAGTCGCCGCCGCCCATCAATGGCAGATCATGTTCGCCAGATGTTGTCCCCTTTTCCAACGCGCGCCGACAATGTTCATACAGCGAAAAATCTTTATCACCGATCACAAACTGAGTGTAATGTTCCATCTCATTGGGCTTGAGCGTTTCACCGATCAGAAAAGGAA
>JACZJC010000080.1 GCA_014860745.1 Anaerolineales bacterium | reverse complement strand
TCGGTTTTTTGCTTGACATCTGGCAGTTTCAGAACAACAATAGACATGGATGAGTTCCTTATAAGCTTGGTGTCGATAACCTTATCTTACAAGAAACTCATCCTTTTTTCGCCTCAAACCCACCGCTTGTGTTACAGACTCGCTTGGAATTGAATCAGAATACCCCCTTTATTCAATTCGTTTTATGATCTACTCATCATCTCGGGAAATTTCATTTCTCAATTTCCAACGTTTCAGCTGCCAGCGCGCGGTGTAATTCCATCTCAGCCTGTGCGGGAGTGATCGATCGGACAAACCCCCACTCCCCCACCAAAGCGGCCCGGGATTGTTTCAGGAGTACCTGATCGTTATCGTTCAAAGCCTTTATTTTTTGGCTGGCGGTAAGGTCGCGGATGATCTGGCAAAGCGATTCGGCACGGCCATCTTTCAACAGGTCCAACAGGTATGTTCTGCGTATGAACCGGTCTTCCGGCAGCGGTTTACCCGGGCTGGAAAGGATGGCGATCAAATGGCGGAATCCGGAAGCGGTGGTTGGGGGCCGCAATCGGCTATCCAATTTATCATCGGCCGGAACCCAAACCGTCAAATCCCGCACCTGGACAGCATAATAGAGGCTATTCGAGCCCGATAAGGCCTGCTCCTCCAAACGGACGACCTGTCCAAACCCATGAGTCCAGTGCATGACTGGATCGCCTACATGGAAATCCATAAGAGCCTCCTTTAAGAGTCGTTGGAAAAAAGAAAAAACGCCAGCCTGACAAAAGGACTGGCGATGGAACCCGTCGATCTTGGGGATGTATGTTTAGTATAACATTGAATCTCTAATAAATCCCCGCTTACTTTCTCTCCATAATTTTATCCGGGTTGGAAAAGGCAATCAAAAAAGGATTAGAAATGACAAAAAGTATCCTTCCCCTTCGACGAGTGCGGAAATAGTTTATGAATCAATGATGCGTTTTGCCAGTTCAACCGCCAGTCCAATATAAGTTTCAGGGGAAAGACTCTTCAATCGTTTCCGTGTTTCATCATCCACCTCGATTGCATCACACCAGGCTTTGTAATCGGCTTCAGTGAGGACCTGTCCGCGGGTTTTCTCCTTCAAGGATTCATACGCATCGGATTTTCCTGCCGCGCGCAGGATGGTTTGTGCGCCTTCAGAGACGACTTCCCAATGGGCATTCAATTCCGCTTTAAGTTTTTCCTCGTTTGGGGCAATGCGCTTCAACCCGCGCTGAAGATTGGTCCATGCCAACAGGCTGTGACCCAATGCCGTGCCAAACGTCCGCCGCACCGTTGAATCCGAAAGGTCACGCTGCAGACGGGAAACGGTCAATTTTTGGGCGTAGTGATTGAACAACGAATTCGCCACACCGAGATTCCCCTCCGCATTTTCAAAGTCAATCGGGTTGACCTTTTGCGGCATGGTGGACGAACCCACTTCACCGGCAACAACCGCCTGCTTGAGATATCCATCGCTAATATATCGCCATACGTCCTGTGCGAAATCGATCAAAATGGAATTTGTCAAACGGAGAAGGTCGAAGTAACGGATCCAATTATCGTACGGGAGAATCTGCGTGGTAAGCAAATTGGGTTCGAGACCAAAACTGGAGATGAAGTCCCGGCTGAAAGTTATCCAGTCCACCAGCGGGGCGGCAGCTTGCAAAGCGTTGAAGTTGCCAACCGCGCCCGTCAGCTTGGCTTCGAAGCGATGGGATGAAATCCCGGCACGAGTTTTATTGAGGCGGGCAACGTAAACAGCGAATTCCTTTCCCATGGTGGTGGGGACGGCGAACTGCCCATGGGTACGGGCGGGCATGGGAGTGGATTTGTATTGAACGACAAAATCGGAGAGGCTGGAAATCAAAGAGTCAAGAGCAGGGAGAATGACTTCGTCGCGTGATTCTTTCAGCGCAATGACCTGGCCTATACTATTGATATCTTCAGAGGTCAGGCCGAAATGAATCCATGGAATCAAGTCCACTAGCGATGTATTTTGGAATTTGTCTTGAAGGAAGTATTCGAGTGCTTTTACATCATGCCGTGTTTTGCGTTCGTGAGCAAGGATGGATTCTGCATCGGCGGTGGAGAAATTCGCACGGAAAGATTCCAGCCGGGCGGATTCGGATTCGGTCAAAGGGCGGACAAGGCCTGTTTTGGAAAGAGCAGGCAAAAAGTTAAGTTCGACGCGGACGCGGTCGCGCAGAAATGCAAATTCGGAAAAGAATTCGGTCAATGACGCAACGGTTTCCGCGTAGCGTCCATCCAACGGGGAAAGAGCATGCAGGGGATCAGTCATGGTTGAGGCATCCAAAAATCACAGCATATTTTTGTTGTCTTTTCCATTGTAAATCGTATTCCTCCAAAATGGAGGAATACGATTTACCCGCGATGGAAAATTGGGAAGCAATTTTGAAGAAGGGGATTTTGATCGAGCGGTTGAACTAGCCGAAGAGCTGGCGCATCATTCCCGCGGATGCCTGATACACGGCTGATTCATCTCCCAGCTCGACGAGCGGTCTGCCTGAAAATTCGAATTGGGCGAGGGTCTCATCCGCAGGGACAGTGCCAAGCAGGGGCACATCCATTTTTTGGATGAATGAATTTAATTCCGCAGGCATTGCGCCGGGCAAACGATTGACGATGAGATGAGCTTTCTCGATGTTGATGCCGAGTTCCTTGCGCATATCGGCAATCCGCTGGGCAGTGACCAGGCCGCGTTGTGTGGGGTCGCTGACGATGAGCAGGTGCTGAACATCGCGCGTGGTGCGGCGCGAGAGGTGTTCCATGCCCGCTTCATTATCAATAACCACATAGGCGTAGTGGCGGCTTAAATCATCAATCACTTCGCGCAGGTTGTGGTTGACCGCGCAATAGCAGCCTTGTCCTTCGCCGCGCCCCATGGCAATCAGGTCAAAGCGCGAACCCTCCGCCAGTGAAGACCGGATGTGATAATCAAGATATTCGCGTTTGCTCGCGCCGCCGGGCATGGTACCCATGGCTGCGCCGCCGTTGGTCAACGATGTCTTGACCTGGTCCAACATGCCTTCGCGAATGTCGCCCACTGTCCATTCAAGGTCGAGGCCAAGCACCATGTTCAAGTTGGATGCCGGGTCGGCGTCAATGGCGAGGATGCTGCCCGTCTGATTTTGAGCAAGATATTTAATGACCATGCCCGCGATGGTGGTCTTGCCCACGCCGCCTTTGCCCGCCAGGGCGATTGTGATGGTCATAGGATGACCTCGTCGTCATCGGTAAGTTGTTCCAATTTTTGGATGATCGCTTCCGCCGAGGATCTCAAACTTTCCACATGGTCGAAAACGGGGATATTAAGCCGGTCCGCTTCCTGAACTTTCAGGTCGTCGGGCAAATAGCCAAGTAAAGGCAGGTCGGGCAATTCGGTCTCGAGGAATTTTGCTTCGCTGTCATTATGGACCTTGTTGCCCACCAGATACAAGCGAGACAGGCCAATATCGTTTGCGAGTTTCTTGATCTGCGCGGCAGTGCCGAGGCTGCGCCGAGTGGGCTCCACAACAACCAGCATGGCATCCACAAAATCTACAGTTGCGCGGCCGAGGTGTTCAACGCCGGCGTACATGTCGAGCAGAAGGACTTCGTCGTTGCGGAAAAGAAGATGAGTGAAGAGGGTCTTAAGCATGGCCGATTCGGGACAAATGCAGCCGGAGCCGCCGAGTTCCACTCCGCCCATTTCGAGCAGGCGTACCCCGCGATGGAGGATACTAAAACGTTCCGGGATGTCGTCCACCCGGGGGTTAAGGGTAAAGAATCCGCCGGTGGTACCGGGCTTCGCGCCTGTCCGCTCTTCGATTAAATCACCCATTTCGGCAATGGGATGGAGGTTGGCACGTAATTCGGGCGGGAAACCCAATGCTCCAGCGAGGCAGGGGCTTGGGTCGGCATCCACAGCCAGAACGTCCCGGCCCTGATGCGCATATGCCTGTGCAAGGAGCGCTGTCAGGGTTGTTTTTCCTACGCCGCCTTTTCCTGTGATGGCTAGTTTCATATCTTCATCTTACAACGTATTGGGATAAATGAAATCGGGTCATTCATCCACAAATTGGATGACAGTTATAACATTTATCCGACTTTCCGGTGACAATCTGCACAATTTTTTATGCGCTCAATAAGCTAGAATACTCACAAGGAAGACTCTAACCCTTTAGCGGTGCCCTCATAAGTTCCAACCACTTTTGAGGAGGTGCCTTTATGAAAACCTGGACGTTCGAAACGCCTGCACTGTATGCGGATCATCATGTGTCGGAAGTGCGGCGAATCCTTTTGGGACTTGACGGGGTCACGGATGTGTACGCCAGCAGCGCATTTCAAGTCGTTGAAGTGACTTATGATGAGGCAAAGATCAACGACCTGCAAATCGCAGTAAAGCTGGACGAGGCAGGTTATCTCGGCGAATGGACGATCCCCTTCGAGTTGGGGACTGCGGCTCAACAAGGGGATGGACAAAAGCCTTTCTTCCGCCACACCACTACCTATGAAACGATCAAACATACTGTCAGTTTTGCGCAGAGGGTGAATTATCAAGGACGCCCGCTCTGGCCTTGCCCGGGGCTGGGTGTAATGAAGATGGATGAGAAATAATTTAATCCGCGAAGACCGCAAAGAGCGCGGAGGCGATCCATTATTCCCGTGTTCTTGATGTGTCTGGCGAAAGGAGAGATCTTATGCCCAGAAAACGTGACATAAAAGATTATTCCACCGACCCCGCTGCACAGCAAATGTTGATCCGCGCGGAGGAGTTGGGAATCGGAACAGCGTTCACCCGCGCCGACAATATGGTTCCATGTAACATCGGCGGCGCAGGGATGTGCTGCAAGCAATGCGGCATGGGACCGTGCCGTTTAACCAAAAGCGGCGAAGTGGGGGTCTGTGGTGCAACGCTCGACACCATCCAGGCGCGCAACCTGACGCGTTCCATTGCGGCAGGCAGTGCGGCACACTCCGATCATGGACGGGACATGGCTTTCCTATTAAAGGCAACAGCAAATGGAGAGGCTGAGGGATATTCCATCCGTGATGTGGCCAAGCTGAGAATTATCGCCTCGATATATGACATCAAGGTGGAAGGCCGCTCACCCGAAGAGATCGCAAACGATCTCGCCGACTTGTACACCTCACAGTTCGGGCAGCAGCGCGGCGAAGTGGTTCCAGCCATCCGCGCACCGAAAAAGAGACAGCAAATCTGGCGCGAGCAGAACGTCTGGCCGCGCGGCGTGGATCGGGAAGTGGTGGAGGCGTTACACCGCACCCACATTGGCGACGACCAGGAACCCGCGCACATTCTGAATCATGCCATTCGCACCGCGCTGGCGGACGGTTGGGCCGGCTCGATGATCGCGACCGACATCTCGGATATTTTGTTCGGAACCCCTGCCCCAATCCTTGGTGAAGCCAACCTCGGGGTGATCAAAGATGACATGGTCAACGTGGTCGTGCACGGCCACGAACCATCCATGAGCGAAATGCTGGTGGCGGCATCGCAAGACCCTGAAATCATCGCGTATGCCAAAGCGGCGGGAGCGCATGGTGTGAACCTTTCGGGGATTTGTTGTACAGCAAATGAAATCCTTATGCGGCAGGGCATCCCGGCAGCGGGCAACTTCCTGCACCAGGAACTTGCCATCATGACCGGCGCTGTCGAAGCGATGGTAGTGGATGTGCAATGCATCATGCAGGCGCTGGTGGGTTTGGCGCAGAACTTCCACACCGCGATTATCACGACATCGCCCAAGGTGAAGATTACAGGCGCGACTCACATCGAATTCGACGAACGCAAGGCGCTCACAATTGCCAAACAGATTTTGAAAGTCGCGATCGATAACTTCAAGAACCGCGAATCGGCCAAGGTGCGCATTCCGCAGATCAAAGAAAGCCTTATCCCTGGCTTCTCGCACGAATATATCAACTATATGTTGGGGGGCTCGTACCGCGCGTCGTTCCGTCCGTTGAATGACGCCATCATGACGGGACGCATCCGCGGCGTGGCGGCGATCGTGGGTTGCAATAATCCGCGTTCATCGCAGGATTACCTGCACAACAAGGTTGTGAAGGAATTGCTCAAACAAGATGTGCTGGTTGTGCAAACGGGGTGCGGCGCAATTGCCGCAGGGAAACTGGGGCTTATGTTGGGCGAAGCAGGCCTCAGCGAAGTCGGAAGCGGATTAAGAGAAATCTGCGAGACGGTGGGTATTCCGCCTGTCCTTCATATGGGGTCGTGTGTTGACAACACGCGCATCCTCACTGTGCTGACGCAAATGGTCGAAGAAGGCGGCCTCGGCGATGATATCGATCAGGTCCCTGCTGTGGGTCTCGCGCCTGAATGGATGAGTGAAAAGGCTCTTGCGATTGCCACCTATTGTGTTGCATCGGGCGCCTATGTGATCTTCGGCGGAGCCTCGCCTGTGAGCGGGATGCCAGACCGAGTCAATGATAGCGATGCGGTGCTGCATTACATCAGCGAAGGTTGGGAGAAAATCTATGGCGGTAAACTGGAATTTATTCCCGATCCGCAAAAGATGATCGATGCCACACTGGCACATATCGATAAAAAACGCGCCGCACTCGGCCTGCCCGCATGGGAGAAGGATAAATTCGGGCGGAGCGGAGATGCGAGAATGAAAGAATTAGAGAATTTGCCGCTGGAAAAGAAGCGCGAAGCGATTTATGGATTGGCGGCTGATTAGTAATCGGAACTGTATCATTACGAGGAGATAAGTATGTCAAAATACATAGCTACCCGTGCCATGCGCGGCGCGAACGCGCTGGTAACCGAAGCCGAATTGATGCTCAACAGAGCCTTAAACGAGAAAGGCGCCGACACCCCCGTTTCATTCCCAAACACGGCGTACTACCTCCCCACCATCCTCGGCATGACAGGCAAGTCTATAGAAAAACTTGGCGACTTGCAATTTGTAGTGAAGTATGCGCGGGACATGCTGCATCCGCTCCCCGCTTTTGCAAAATGGACTCCCTACCTCGGCGAGACCCTCGACTCGGGAATGGCAACGCTTCTCGCCGCCGAGACGATTGAAGCCGTGCGCTTCGCTTATGGACTTCAGCCTGAACCCATGCCTGGTTTTAAACTGGCAGGAGGCACGTCATTCACGAGTCCCGAAAGTGGAGGCGAGAATCTGGATGGACACTTGAATGGTCCCATTGATGATATTCAACTCCGTTCATGGGGCATTCAATTGGTTGATGGTCGCATGCCAGGTTTTGCCGCAATCGTTGGTTGTGCAAAATCAAATGCAGTCGCGGTCAAGATCGTGCGTGAATTACAACGCCGTAACATCCTGACCTTCCTCTGTGGCAACGTGAATGGACGCAGCATCATCCATCAACTACAAGAAGAGGGTGTGGAACTTGGCTACAACACGTTTACCGTCCCATTTGGAACTGACACCATCTCCGCGATCTATGCTTTAGGCTTTGCCACCCGCTCTGCATTGACCTTCGGCGGACTTAAGCCCGGTCAATCGCGTGAAATCCTGCTTTACAACAAGGAACGCGTCTTTGCGTTCGTTCTCGCCCTCGGCGAAGTGGACGATTTGAAATACGCCGCCGCGGCAGGCGCGATCAACTTCGGTTTCCCTGTCATCGCAGATACGGTCATTCCCGAAATTTTACCAACAGGTGTGACAACCTATGAGCATGTCGTCTCCATGCCTTTCAATCAGATCGAAGGCAAGGATGATTTGGAACGCGCCGAGCAACTTGTTCAAAAATGTATCGAAGTCCGCGGTGTCAAGGTCAAGGTTTCGAACGTGGATGTTCCCGTTCCGTATGGCTCCGCCTTCGAAGGTGAGGTTGTCCGCAAGGCAGATTTACGTATCGAATTCGGCGGCAAACACAGCCGCGCCTTTGAATATCTTCAGATGGCAAAGCTTGATGAGGTCACAGACGGCAAGATCGAAGTCGTTGGCCCTGATTTCTCGAAAGTCGAAGCGCAAGGCTCAATGGACATGGGCATCGTTATCAAGGTTGCGGGCAGGCAAATGCAGCAGGACTTTGAACCCGTGCTCGAACGGCAAGTCCATTATTTCGTGAACGGTGCAAGCGGGATTCAACACGTGGGTCAACGCGATATCGCCTGGATCCGCATCTCGAACGCCGCGGCAGACAAGGGTTTTAGTCTTGAATCGTTCGGCAAGATCCTGCACGCAAGATTCCACGAAGACTTCGGCGCCATCGTGGACAAAGTCCAGGTGACCATCGTCACCGATCCTGCGCTGCATGCCGAATGGCTGGAAAAAGCGCGCGTCGCGTACGACTTCCGCAACAAACGCCTCGCCGACCTGACCGACGACAAGGTGGAAGAGTTCTACTCCTGCACATTGTGTCAATCGTTCGCGCCGAATCACGTCTGCGTAGTATCACCTGAGCGGCTTGGACTGTGCGGCGCATACAACTGGCTGGATTGCAAAGCATCTTTCAGCATCAACCCAACGGGACCGAACCAACCCATCAAGCTTGGCAAACAAATCGACGACAGAAAGGGCTATTGGCAGGGAACGAACGATTACGCCAAAATCGGTTCGCATGGCGTGGTGGAGGAAGTCTCGATGTACTCGATCATGGAAAACCCGATGACGGCCTGCGGATGCTTCGAATGTATCGTCATGCTCATCCCTGAAGCCAACGGCGTGATGGTGGTCTCACGCGAAGACACGTCCCTGACCCCCGCGGGCATGACCTTCTCCACGCTGGCGGGCATTGCGGGCGGCGGCATGCAAACCCCTGGCGTGATGGGCGTCGGCAAGTTCTATCTCATCAGCCCCAAGTTCATTTCTGCCGACGGCGGCTTCAAGCGGGTGATATGGATGTCGTCTGTGCTGAAAGAGACCATGAAAGACGAATTCCAAGCCGTCTGCGAACGCGAAGGTGACCCCGACCTGTTGGATAAGATCGCAGATGAAAGGAATGTAACTTCGGTTGAAGATCTGCTCGCCTGGCTCGAGGCACATAATCATCCCGCCATGGCGATGGAGCCGATGTTCTAACAATAACAGGTTGGAAGGTTGCAATTTGAAGTTTAACCATTCAACCTTCAACTCGCATCAGGAGAAAACATGAAAGGCAATGAAAATCTTCTAAAAGTCTTGAACGAACTTCTGGCGGACGAACTGACCGCCATCAGCCAGTATATGGTGCATTCCGAGATGTGCAACAACTGGGGCTACGGGAAACTTCACAAAGAAATCGAAAAGAAAGCAATCGATGAAATGCATCATGCCGAATGGCTGATTGGGCGCATCCTTTTTTTGGAGGGATTGCCGGTCGTCTCCAAACTCAACCAGATGAAGATCGGCAAGAACGTATTGGAGATGGTCAGCAACGATCAGGAAGCTGAACTCGGCGCGATCAAAGCCTACAACGCGGGCATCGCACTCGCCAGTGAAGTCGGTGACGAGTCCACGGGTGACCTGCTGGTGACCATCCTCAAGATGGAGGAGGGACATCACGACTGGGCGAAGAAACAACGCGTACAAATCGAGCAGATGGGATTGGAGAACTACCTGAGCAACCAGGCAGGCGAGGGAGAGTAAGTTACACAACGAACAATGGGATATTCCAGTGGGAATGTCCCATTGTATTTTCAATCATGGCAAAGCCTCTCCTCGTCCGTGACCTGATGACTGTCGGCGTGCCGACCTGCAAATGGGACTCTCCCATCGTGGATATCGCGCGCTTCCTGCTGGAGAAGAATGTCGAAGCGATGTGCGTGCTCGATGGGGAGGGTCACGGCGTCGGCGTGGTCGGAGCCGATGAATTGGTCTGGGCGTATGCAAGGGAAGGGTATGAAAGTCTGGTTGCAGAAGACATCATGAGCGAAGGCGTCCCCGAAATGCCCGCGGACATATCCCTTGCGGTCGCTGCACAGATGATGAAGGACAGGGGCATCCGCGTTGCTTATATGCTGCACAACTCGGCAGGGATTATCTATCCTGCCGCATACATTTCGTATCGTCATATTCTGCGTCACATGGCGGCGAAGGATGAAAACGATTTAAAGGATTTGGGACTCGCCGCTGAACGCAAATCGCCGATCGAGCAGTTTATTGAAAGAAGAGATGAGGCGAGGAGGAAGGCGGGATTAATTTGATGTCGTTGCGAGCGGAGCGAAGCAATCTCCGCTAACCTGCAAACGATATTTTGGACGAAGAAAGATGATTGCTTCGGCCGGTCTCGATATGGCGGACGAACGCCGCCTCCTCGACAGCCCTTGCAATGACATAGATGAAACACCGGAGGAACACATGCCAATCGAAATCCCAAAGGACAAATGGCCTGGAAACATCAGGTCAATCACCATCGGCGCGACGAGCGCGGAGGGTGGCACACGCGCCAAAGCCGTCACGGTCGGCGGTGGAACGACGATGCCGTATCTTCAATTCGAAGCGCCTACGACGAATAAGCCCGTGATTGCCATCGAGATCAAATCGCGTAAACCCGATGACTGGTCACCGCTGCTGGCGGAGGTCTGGGGTGAAGCGATGAATGATCCTGCTCAATGGGCGAAGAAAGCTCAAGAAGCGGGAGCAGACCTCATCGTCCTGGCATTGACCGTTGAAGATTCGGTTGAAGATGCGGTGAAAGTTGTCAAATCCGTATTGAGTGCAACCGGATTACCGCTCATCGTCTGGGGGCCGGGGCAGATGGAAAAAGACAACGAACTGCTTGTGCCAATCTCCGAAGCGGCCAAGGGCGAGAAACTTGTGCTCGGCATTTGCGAAGACAAGAATTACCGCACGATTGTTGCAACCGCCATGGCGAACGGTCATCTCGTGCAGGCTCGTGCGCCGATGGATGTAAATCTTTCGAAGCAATTGAACATTCTTATCAGCGATATGGGCATGCCCAAAGACCGCATCCTCATGGACCCGACCACAGGCGCGCTTGGCTATGGAATCGAATATGGCTATTCGGTGATGGAACGCCTGCGGCTCGCCGCCCTGCAAGGCGATGCGATGACCCAATTCCCGATGATTGTCACGCCCGGCTTCGAAGCCTGGAAGACCAAGGAATCGAAAGTCGGCGAAGGCGTGCCCGAAGCGTGGGGCGATTGGATAACCCGCGCCATTCACTGGGAAACCATCACTGCCCTATCGCTTGTTGAGTCAGGCGCAGATATTATCGTGTTGCGGCATCCTGAGTCGGTGAACCGAATCAAGGAAGCAGTTGAGGAATTGATAACAGCATGAACGATATTCGATAATCGATACTCGAAGAATATCGAAGAACGAATATCCACTATCGAATATCGGAGGTTTACATGGCACTTTCAGGAATCCAAATTTACAAAATGCTCCCGCAGACCAACTGCAAGGAATGCGGCTTCCCCACCTGTCTAGCGTTCGCGATGAAACTCGCGGCAAAACAGGTTGAACTTGGCACATGTCCCTACGTCAGCGAAGAATCGAAAAAACAGCTTGCCGAATCCGCCGCGCCGCCCATCCGCTTGATCACACTCAAAGCAAATGGAACCGAGCTTAAAGTCGGCAACGAAGTCGTGATGTTCCGCCACGAAAAAACGTTTTACAACAAGCCCGGTCTTTTCCTGCGTGTTAAGGCCAGCGACCCCGATCTCGCAAAAAAAATTGCAGCCGCCAACGCCTACAAAGTCAGTTATGTGGGCATGGAATTCACGCTCGATGGATTTGCCATCGAAGCCGATGGAGATTTAACCGCGGCAGTGAAAACCGTCAGAAGTGCAACCAGGCATCCCTTGATCTTGATTGCGAACGACGCTGCGCTTCTGGACTCAAGCCTCAGCCTGCTCGCCGGTGAAGGGACATTGATCTACGCTGCCGATTCATCCAATTACGAAGCTCTGGCCGAGGTTGCCAAAAAGCATAAAGCCGCCCTGGTTGTCAAAGCGGACTCGCTGGACGACCTTGCCGACCTGACTCAAAAAGTCCAAACCAAAGGCATGGAAGAAATCGTGCTTGATTTGGGCGGAAAGAATCTTGGCGAGTGGCTGATGCGTTCCACACAGGCAAGGCGGCTGGCATTGAAAAACTTCAAGCCGCTTGGTTATCCAACCATCTTCTTTGCCGCGCAAAACGGACCCGCAAAGGAAGCTGTATACGCCGCACAGGCGATTGCAAAATACGCGGGCTTTGTGGTATTGGACACCTTCGCCCCCGAAATGATCTACCCATTGCTTGTCCTGCGCGAGAACATTTACACCGACCCGCAAAAACCGATCCAGGTCCAGCCGGGTGTTTACGAAATCAACTCACCGAAACCAGAAAGCCCTGTGCTGGTCACGACCAACTTCAGCATCACATACTTTGCTGTTGCCAACGAAGTGGAAGGAAGCGGCTTGCCCGCGTGGCTGGTTGTCACCGACGCGGAAGGCATGTCTGTGCTGACGGCGTGGGCGGCAGGCAAATTCGACGCCGAGAGAATTGCGAAAGCCATCAAAGGCTTCAATGTTGCGGATAAGGTCAGCAGGAAACGTATCGTTCTGCCGGGGCATGTTGCTGTGCTTTCCGGTGAAGTGGAGGAAGAATTGCCCGGTTGGGAAGTCCGCGTGGGTCCGCGTGAGGCAGTGGATCTGCCTGCGTTTATGAAACAGGCGCTCAACTAAAGAAAGAGGAAAGACGAAAGAAGATGTGAACCATCTTTCCTCTTTCGTCTTTCCTTCCCGCCATGCAACACACCATTTCCTTCACCCACAATAACAAGCAAGCCTCAGTGAAAATTCCCACAGGGGCTTTGCTCTCCGATGCCGCACACCTCGCGGGCATTGACATCGGTCAACCATGCGGCGGGCAGGGACGCTGTGGTCGTTGCGCCGTGCAGGTTATGGAGGGAACGGTCAGGCGAAGAAGCACATTACGCCTTTCTCCCGAGGATGTCGAACAGGGTTACGCGCTCGCGTGTCAAACTGTTGTGGAAGGCGACGTTGCAATTTACGTGCCGCCACAGGAGAAGATCGAACGACGGCTCACAACCGACCGCGTTGTTGCCGAAGTCACCGTACCCGAAGAATACGAGTATTTACAAGATCAAACGGTACGCCGCATCCATTTGGAGCTCACTCCGCCCAGCATGGACGACCAGACAGACGACTGGGCTCGTTTGCAAACGGCCTTCCGCCTGCAACATCGCTTCGAAAATGTAACCTGCTCCTTGAACCTCCTGCAAAAGATGGGAAAGATTCTGCGCGAAGGCGATTGGAATGTCACTGCGGTGGTCGATGTCAAAAATGTGATTGAAAGCTATGAGACCGACCGCCCCATTCGCCTCCTTGATTTGCAGCCCGGTATGGTGGATGAGTATTCGCCGCTCTGGGGTACAGCCATTGACATCGGCACAACAACGGTCACTTTATGGCTCGTTGACATGGTCAACGGGCAGGTGAAGGCGCAAGTGGCGGAGTATAACGGGCAGATCGCGCGCGGAGAAGATGTCATTTCCCGCATCATCTATGCAAGTAAAAATGGCGGCGGACAGGATCTCCGTCAACGCGTACTGGATTCGATCAACAGCCTACTCGAAACCGCTTGCAAACGAGTCAATGCAAAAGCAGAAAATGTCGTCAAGGCGACGATTTCAGGGAACAGTACGATGATGCATCTTCTGCTGGGCATCCCTGCGGAAAACATCCGATTGTCGCCTTTCATTACTGCTGTGAACCACCCGCCCATTCTGACAGCCCGTGATATTGGCTTGAACACAAATCCCGAAGCCAGTGTGGACTGCCTGCCCGGCGTTGCAAGTTACGTGGGAGCGGATATCACGGCCGGTGTCTTGTCCTCCGGCGTTAATGTCATGGATGAAGTCACACTCTTCTTGGATGTCGGCACCAACGGCGAGACCGTTTTGGGCAACCGCGATTGGCTCGTTACCTGTGCCTGTTCAGCGGGACCTGCCTTTGAAGGCGCGGGGGTGGTCAATGGAATGCGCGCAACCCAGGGCGCGATCGAAGAAGTGTGGATCAACAGCGATACGTTGGAACCGACCTATCGTGTCATTGGCGGAGGCAAACCGAAAGGAATTTGCGGCAGTGGTCTGATCGCCCTGCTTTCGGAGGCGTTCCTGACGGGCATCCTGGACAAGGCTGGGAATGTTAACTTAATGGCTGGCAGTTCAAGGGTCCGTGAAGGAGCGCATGGCGGAGAGTATGTGGTGGCTTGGGGTGTGGAATCGGAATCGGGCGAAGATATCGTTCTCTCCAGAGTCGATGTCGACAATTTGCTGCGTGCCAAGGCGGCCATCTATGCCGGGTTTACGGTGCTGGCTGAGACGGTTGGAATTTCTTTGGAAGGTGTATCCAAAGTTTTGGTGGGCGGATCGTTTGGAAAATACATCAATGTAGAAAAGGCGGTGCAAATTGGGTTGCTGCCGGATATGGATTGGTCGAGGTTTGAATTTCTCGGCAACACATCGGTGAAGGGCGCCTATTACGCGCTGTTGGACTGGCGCAAACGGGAGCAGGTTACGGAGATCGCAAAACGAATGACTTATATCGAGCTTTCGGCAGATAACAGTTTCTACGAGGCTTTTACTTCGGCATTATTTCTGCCGCACACGGACTTGAGCAAGTTTCCAAGTGTGGTGGAGGCGCTAACATCAAAGGTCGAAGATCAAACATCGGAATAACGTTGCGGCTTTTGCCCTTTGACTTCTGACTCATAAGGAGACACACATGTACATCATCGGCGAAAATATTCACATCATTTCTGAAAAAGTGAAAGAGGCCCTGGCCGCAAGGGACCGTGAGTTCTTCATGGATCTGGCCGTCCGGCAGGTGGAGGCGGGCGCAAAAGCCATTGACATCAACCTCGGTCCGCGTAAGAAGGATTGGGCGGAGGTTTTCCCGTGGATCGTGGAAACCGTCGAGACGGTTGTGGATGTGCCGCTTTCGATTGACACGACCAATGTGGAAGGCATGGAAGCGGCATTGAAAAAGATCACAAAGGCGCAGCCTATTTTGAATTCCACTTCAGCGGAACCTGAACGATTGGAAAAAATTCCGCTGCTTGCGAAGAAATACAACGCCAAGGTGATCGCGTTGACGATGAGATCCGAAGGCATTCCCGTCGAAGCGGACGCGCGTGTGAATATCGCTGTGGAAGCGCTGATTCCGCGCATGATGGAGATCGATCTCCCGATGGAGAATCTCATCATCGATCCGCTCGTGTTGACCGTTTCAGGCTGCCAGCAATATTGCCCGCATCTTATCGAAACCGTCCGCACCTTGCAGTATGCCTGGGATCCTGCGCCAAGCATTTCTGTGGGGCTTTCCAATGTCTCGAACGCGGTACCAAACGAGAACCGCCCGCTCATCAACCGCGTCTATTGCGCGATGCTGATGGGCGTCGGTTTGCAGATGATGATCGCCAACCCGTTCGACGAACCCCAGAATGATGTCATCCGCTGGGTAGAGACAAAAGACACTAGCAATCCGCTTGCCCGTGTCTACAATAAAATTGCAGACCGGACCGGCGCGGGCGAAGAGCCGCAGATTGCGGATTTCGACCTTTCCGACCCCGAACAGTCCGCAATCTGGAAGACAACACAAATTCTGCTAAATAAGGTCATTTATGCCGATGCATATTTGATGAATTGATTTGGAGTGTCAGGTATCAGGTTTCAAGTATCAAGTAGAACGACCTGACACCTGGTACTTGACACCTTAAACCTCACTGGAGGAACCATGCCCGTATTTACCCCTGGTCGTCGCTGGCAGCCGCCCTACCTGCCCTTCAAGCGTGAACCGTTTAACCGCCGCGCGCTTGCCACCATAGAAAAGGCCATTAAAGGTCCACTCTTCGGATGCCGTATGTGCGGCAACTGTCTCTTGCAGGAGACTGCATTCATCTGTCCAATGGAATGTCCCAAAGGCGAGCGCAATGGACCGTGCGGCGGGTCCACAAAAGAAAACTGTTATGTGGATGAAACCCGTCCCTGCATCTGGTACAAGATCTATGACCGCTCATTCAAAATGGGGCGTGAGGAAAAATTACTGGAAGTCCTCCCGCCTTTGGATTGGGACAAGGTCGGCACGGAAACATGGGGAGATGTATTCGGGCGTGTGAAGGAAATTGGCGCGGGCAAGGTGTTGAATGGATTGTTATTTAAACCCGCCGAAGTCCGTTATAAAACCTGGGACGACATCTTCGAGCCGATCCGCGAACCCGATTGGTGGCAGGGCGACAATCAATACCACGCACCCAAATATACCGAACCCGTCTCAGAACTGGAGCGCAGGCTCAAAGCGGGTGAATTTGTTGTCACGGCCGAAGTTGCTCCGCCTGTTTCCTGCAAGACGGATAAGATGTGCCAGCACATCGATAATATCAAGCCATATGTAGCGGCCATCAACTTTACCGACAACCCGTCCGCAACACCGCGCACAGCTTCGTGGGCTTGTTCAAAAATGGCGCTGGAGCGCGGAGCAGAACCGGTGATGCAGATCGCGGCACGAGACCGCACACGGGTCGGGCTGCAATCTGAAGTAATGGGCGCATATGACCTTGGGATCAGGAATATCCTTTGCATTTCGGGCGATTCGATGAAGATGGCTCCTTCTCCGCGCGGGCGCATGGATGTGATCGATATCGACTCGATCCAGATGTTGTGGATCCTGCGCCGCATGCGCGACGAAGGCCGCTACATGGATGGGCGCGAGATCAAAACCCCGCCTCGTTATTTCCTCGGGGCGGCTGCTTCTCCGTTTGCAAGCGAGCCGAAATTCCAGGCATTGCGCGAGCACAAGAAGATCAACGCAGGCGCGCAGTTCTTCCAGACCAATCTTGTGTACGACACCGATCACATGGAAATCTGGCTCAACGAACTCGCCAAGCGCAATATCCTCGATAAAGTATACATTTTGGTCGGCATCACGCCCCTGAAAACCTTCAAGATGGCGAAGTATATGAACGATGAAGTTCCGGGCGTTTCCATTCCCTTCCTCCTGATGGGACGGATGCAGCATGCCGAAAAATTGGGCAATGCCCAGGAGGAAGGGGTGAAGATCGCGCTCGAATTGATCGAGAAGATCAAGAAGTTCGAGGGGCAGGGCGTGCATGGTTTGCACATCATGGCGGTGGGCTGGGAAGATATCGTTCCGCGCATCATCAGCGAGGCAAATCTTTTTAAAGCAGGAGCCGCAGTCCCTGAGAAAGATGCGGAGAAAGTCATCGCATAAAAACAAAACGTCCCGAAGGTTTTCGTAATCAAGCTTGTTTTTTCTCCACACCGTCGGGACGGTACGAAACAGAGAATATTCCGGGAGGGAATATGCTTGCAGATCAGGTGAGAACCTACCGAGAAATGGTCACACTCAAGGACGGCACCTACGTCCTGATCCGTCCCATGAATGAGGACGATGAAAAGCGGCTGCTCGAATTCTATTCGGCGGTCAGCGATGAAGACCTGCGTTATTTCCGCCATTACATCAAGGACCCGGGGGTAATCCACGACTGGAGCGAACATCTCGATTACAACAAAGTGCTGCCAATGCTCGCGTTCATCAAGGACCATGTGGTCGGAAGCGCTTCGCTCCATTTCTTTGAAGGGCCGAAGCGCCACATCGGCGAGGTGCGGCTCTTCCTTGCAAAGGATTTCCGCAAACGCGGGCTGGGCATGAAGATGATCAAAGCCCTGATCGAGATCGCGCGCAAGCATGGGTTGGGTATCCTGCAGGCGGAGGTGATCGCCGAGCAAACCAAAGTGGTGAAGGCCTTTGAATCGCTGGGGTTCAAATCGCAGGCCGTGCTGGATGATTATTTCCTATTCCCGGATGGCGACACGCGCGATGTGGTTTTGATGACCCTTTCGCTGCGGGCAAAAATGGATGAATTCTAGCGGCGGTCGTGCCGTTGATTAATCGCGGAGCCGGTATGTCCCTGCGCAGTGTCGTCAAAAAGGCCAGCGGGCAGGATGTGTACATCTGCCATGCCTGCAATGATTGCGACATTCCAACCCGTGACGAAATGGATATTCCATTATCGAGCCTGATCCAGCTTGTGCTCCTGAATGACGATGAAGCGCTTCAATGCCGGACGCTATGGTCTGATTATGCGCTGGAAGCGGCACGCAGCGCATGCAAACGCGGACTCAACTTGCATGCTGCGATGATTGCCCTTCGCGAAGAATCCATGCGAAAGGCAGGAGATTAACCCAACAGAAAGAGGTAGAAAATGAATACTGATGAGCTGCTTGCCAAAGCCAAGAAACCCGCGGCGGACGCAATGAGAATGCATCCATTCTACAGGGGGAAGATCGAAACCACCCTCAAATGCACCGTCCATAGTTTCAACGATTTTGCCATCTGGTATACGCCCGGCGTGGCCGCTCCCTGCAAAGCCATCCAGGCCGACCCGGAACTCGTCTACGAATACACCAACAAATGGAACACCGTTGCCGTGGTCAGTGATGGGACGCGCGTGCTGGGGCTCGGTGATATCGGCCCGAAAGCCGGGCTGCCTGTGATGGAAGGCAAGGCGCTGTTGTATAAATATCTGGGCGGCGTGGACGGCGTTCCGATCATGCTCGACACCAAAGACCCCGATGCGATCATCAATACTGTGCTGATGCTGCAGCCCGGCATCGGTGGAGTCAACCTGGAAGATATCGCCCAACCGAAATGTTTTTACATCCTCGATACGCTGCGGGAAAAAGCGGAGATTCCCATCTGGCATGACGACCAACAAGGAACCGCCACCGTCACACTGGCGGGGCTCATCAATGCTTTGAAAGTCGTCGGCAAAAAGATGGAGGATGTCAGCATTGCCTTCGTCGGCAGCGGCGCTTCGAATGTGGCCTGCTCGCGCCTCATCTTCGGCTGGGGCGCCGACCCGGCCAAGTGCTACATGGTGGATAGCAAGGGCATTCTTGGAAAACATCGCAAAGACCTCGAGATGCGAAAGGCCGAATATAAGGATAAATGGAAACTGTGCAACATCACCAACGCCCAAAAACGCGAGGGCGACATTCCCGACGCGATGAAAGGTGCAGATGTTGTCATCGCTCTTTCCAAGCCCGGGCCTGATGTGCTGCTCCCGGAGTGGATCAAGGCCATGGCAAAGGATCCAATCGTCT
Organism: Anaerolineales bacterium; assembly: GCA_014860745.1. Taxonomy (GTDB): domain Bacteria; phylum Chloroflexota; class Anaerolineae; order Anaerolineales; family Villigracilaceae; genus Villigracilis. The sequence continues at coordinate 86,171 of JACZJC010000080.1, read as the reverse complement.
TCGCATGCGCCAACCCGGTTCCCGAGATCTGGCCCTGGGTGGCGAAGGAGGCGGGTGCAGCCGTCATCGCAACCGGCCGGTCCGATTTCCCGAATCAAGTGAACAACTCGCTGGGTTTCCCCGGCATTTTCCGCGGCACGCTGGATGTCCGCGCGCGCACGATCACCGATGAAATGTGCTTTGCCGCGGCGCAAGCGATGGCAAACCATGTCGGCGACCGCCTCGCAGCGGATTTCATCCTGCCGAATATGGACGATTGGGAGGTTTTCCCGAAGGAAGCCGCCGCGGTTGCCATGAAAGCCGTCGAGCAGGGATTGGCACGCATTGAATCCACGTACGACCAGGAATATCAACGGGCTTCGCAGATCATCAAACGATCACGCGATATGACGAAACGTCTTATGGAGGAAGGCTTCATCCCCGAACCGCCCCCGGACGAGGGCTCGCACGACATTGACATCGAAACGATTAAGTCCGCTTATTAGAAAGGAGAATAAGATGTACGATTTGATCATCATCGGAGGCGGACCCGCCGGGTTGACAGCCGCTATTTATGCCATCCGCAAACGTTTGAATGTGCTGGTCTTGTCGAAGGATTTGGGAGGCAAGACGAATTACCGCCTGGCATTACCCTGGGTGGAGGAATACCAGGTGATCCGCGGCCTGGAGATCGTCAACAAGTTCCGCAATGAACTGGAGTATCTCGATTTCGCACGCCACATTGAGTCGGTCGAAAAAGTGGAAAAGAAAAGCGACCATTTCATCGTGACCACCAAGGGCGGCGCGGCTTTGGAATCCAAGGCTGTGATCATTGCCACCGGCACCCGCCAGGTCCGTATGGATGTGCCGGGGGAAAAGGAATACACCATGAAAGGGCTGTGCTATTCCGCCCTTTCGTATGCGCCGCTATTCATCGACAGGTCGGTTGTGGTCATAGGCGATGGCGAGCTGGCGCTTCGTTCGGCGGGCGAGCTTTCCACGGTTGCGAAGGAAGTGACCATGGTCTGCGCCACCGATAAAATGATGAACACGCCGCTTGGCCAAAAGTTGAAGAATGCCGATAACGTAAAGATCATGAAAGACTGCGAGGTTGTGGAAGTGCAGGGAGATGAATTCGCCCGCAGGCTGATCCTGAAGGATAAAAGCGGCAAGCTGAAGGAATATTCAGCGGACGGCATGTTCGTGGAACGGGCGTTGACCCCGAACACGGCCATGGTGGCCGGTCTGGCGGCGCTCGACCCGCAGGGGCGGATCATCGTCGATGGCGGCTGCCGCACCAATGTAGCCGGGCTCTTTGCGGCGGGTGATGTCACCAACAGCTATGCTGAACAGGTTTTGATCGCCGTTGGAGAAGGGGCAAAGGCCGCACTGAGCGCGTACGATTATTTACTGCCAATGCTTTAGGAACTTAGAAGTTAAATGCTTGCTTTTTGTACAAGGATTTTTTGAACCGCGAGGCACGCGAAGAACGCAAAGAAAACCTTTTAAACTTCGCGATCTTAGCGGTCTTCGCGGTAAGTCTCTTTGGTTGGCTTGTCCGAGTTAGGATTTTCTCAATAAATCAAAAAGGAGGCGCATCAATGTGATGCGCCTCCTTTTCTATTTGGCAGTTGGTAACGTGAAGGTGAAGGTACTCCCCTCTTCCGCGCCAGCCGACTCTGCCCAGATGCGCCCGCCCTGCGCCTCGACGAGGGCGCGCGCAATCGTCAAACCGATGCCGCTTCCGCCTCCGCTTTGCCGCGAACGTGATTTATCGACGCGATAGAAGCGGTCGAAGATGTGAGCGAGATGTTCCTGCGGAATGCCGATGCCGATATCGTGAACGGATATTTGTATTTTATTGCCAGCCTGTCTGGCGGAAATGGTCACTCTTCCGTTTTCCGGGCTGTATTGCAAGGCATTCCCGAGGAGGTTCGTCAGCACCTGGGTCGCGCGGTCTTCGTCAGCGAGGATATGCGGAAGATTGGCTGCCAGTTCAAGGTCAAGCGTGATGCGTTTTGATTCAGCGTGAGAAGCCATTCTTTTTGTAACGGTCTTAATCAGGGCGGAAATATCCACAGCTCGAACATCCAGATTAAAAGAGCGTGCCTCCACACGGCTGAGTTCCTGCAAGTCATCCACAAGACGGTTGAGGCGGTCTGCTTCGGTGTGAATTTGTTGAAAGGTATCCGCTGTAGCTGGCAGGATGCCGTCCATCAGCCCTTCCATCGAACCCTTGATGGCAGTCAGCGGTGTACGCAGTTCATGGCTGACATCGCCAATCAGTTGGCGGCGCATCGATTCGATCTGATCCAATTTTTCAGCCATCTGGTTGAAGTGCAATGCCAGTTGCGCAAGTTCATCTTCTCCGCTTACATTCACGCGCTCATCATTTCGCCCTTCCGCGATGCGCTGGGTTGCCTGTGTCATGGCGCGCACCGGAGCGATCACGCGGCGGCTGAAGAACACACTGAGAAGGAGGGCAACCGACACAGCCGCTATCGTCGCATAGATCAGGGCTTCATTGAAGCTTGCGCGAAAATCATGATACACCTGCGACATCGGCCCGGCATAGCCGAACCCCGGGTTCCCCATTCCCATCCCATTTCCCATCATGCCCCCCATATGTCGGTTGAATGAAGAAGGCAGAATTATCTGGCTGGCAATGGTAAGCACCGTCATCCCTACAAGGATGATGGCAAGATGGGAGAGGAAAAGTTTTGCGCCCAAATGACGGCGGAAATAATCGGTCATGCTTCCTCGCAATCTTAAAGCGGCTCGTCTTCAAAGCGGTAGCCCACGCCGCGCACGGTAACGATCAGGCCATCCCGCCCCAATTTTTGGCGGACGTGACCCAGGTGAACATCCACCACCCGCATTTCTCCGAAATATTCGCCGCCCCAAACTTTTTCGAGCAATTGCTCGCGTGATAAAACCCGCCCGCGGTTTTCAGCCAGCGCCTTCAAAAGGTCAAACTCGATGGCCGTTAACTCGACCAGGTTTTCATCCACCGTGACGGTACGCCCGCCCACATCCATGTGCAGGTGACGAAAAGACAAAACGCTTCTTGCGGACCCCGAACCTGCTCCAGTTTGAATGCGCCTTAACGCCGCTTTGACACGGGCCGTCAATTCACGCGGGCTGAACGGTTTGGTGACATAATCATCCGCGCCGACGGACAGGCCGACGATTTTATCGGTCTCTTCGGTTTTTGCGGTGAGGAGGATCACATATACTTCCGATTCGCGGCGCAGGCGGGAGAGCAGTTCTATGCCATCCATGCCGGGAAGCATGATATCCAGAATGACGAGATCGGGCTTGAAGGCGCGCGCGGCTTTGAGTCCTGCTGCGCCGTCCATGGCAGTCTGGACTTCATAGCCTTCCGGCTTGAGATATGCCGCAACCAGATTAACAATGGAAGGTTCATCATCGATGATCAGTATTTTCGCCATGGAAATTCTCGTTTTGTGTGCCGGGATTAATGGACAGCATGGATTGTAACCGTACTTGCAGAAAATATAACATGCCGTTAGTATAGGTTTTTCATGACAAGTGGATGTAAAGCAATTATAAAGAATTTGTAAAGGATTTTTACCGATTGGCAGCGGGCGCAAGGCCTCGTTCATTCGCGGCTTAATTCCGTTGGAAAGCGCCTGTGTCAGACTGTCAGTGAGCAAGCGGAATTGTTCCGGAAAGGTATGCACACAGGAAATACATCATCCCATGACGTTTGAAAAGACCCTGACGAAGCATCAATAGGTTTAAGCAAATCGAATTTGACCTGCAGATTGGTCAGATTCGAGAAAGAAAAAAATGGAAAACTGCGCAATATTCGACCCCAAGCGGGGAGAAAAATTGTCAGCGTAGTTGAACCTTGATAAGGTCCGGCCAGCATCAGGTCGGGGAAGAGGCGTTTGCGTCTCGTTCGAAAATCAATGCCGGGCTCCGATCCGAAATCTTGGAATGAAACGGTTTGTTGTGGATGAATCTGAAAATATTTTTTACCTTTGGAGGACTTAATGGTTGACGCAAAAGTGACGATTTATGGCGCGTACTGGTGCCCCGACTGCCGCCGTTCGAAGAAGTTTTTGGGCGAGCAGTTCGTCCCATACAAGTGGGTGGACATCGAGCAGGACAAGGGCGGAGAAATGTACGTCCTGCAAAAGAACAACGGCAAGCGCATCATCCCGACGATTGTCTTCGAAGATGGTTCCTTCCTGGTCGAGCCGTCGAATGCCGAGCTTGCCAAAAAACTCGGACTCAAAACCGAAGCGAAGAAGACCTATTATGACCTGATCATCATCGGCGGCGGACCCGCAGGTTTGACTGCCGCTATTTATGGTTCACGCGAAGGCGCGGATACGCTTCTCATCGAACGTTCAGGGTTGGGCGGCCAGGCTGGAATTACGGTCGGCCTCGATAACTTTCCCGGCTTTCCGGAAGGCATCAGCGGGCAGGAATTTTCCGAGCGAGTGACTCAACAAGCGCGGCGTTTCGGTGTGGAAATTTTACAGGCGGTGGATGTAGAAAAATTGGAAATGGAGGAAGGCTATCATGAAGTCTACACCTCGGACGGCAGGCATTATCACTCCCGCGCAGTACTGATAGCGACAGGCGCATCCTACCGCAGACTTGAAGTCCCCGGCGAGGATGATTACATTGGCGCAGGCATTCACTTTTGCGCAACCTGCGACGGTCCTTTCTACAAAGGCGCGAAGGAGATTGTGGTGGTCGGCGGTGGAAACTCGGCAGTGGAGGAAGGATCGCATCTCACGAACTTTGCCGAGAAAGTCACCTTGCTTGTGCGCGGCGATAAACTTACCGCCAGCCAGATCGCCATCGACAAAGTGAACGAGCCCAACTCGAAAGTAGATGTGAAATACAACGTCATTGTGGATGCCTTCGAGGGGCAGGACTCGAAACTCAAAACCATCAAATACCACATCAAAGACAGCAACAAGATGGAAGAGATTCACCCCGCCGCCGCTTTCATTTTCATCGGCCAGACCCCCAACACAGCCTTCTTGAAGGATTACGTTGAAATGGACAAGTATGGATTTGTATTGGCAGGCCACGACCTTTCACATGATGATCATTCTACCGAACATCGCGCGCTTCCCTTCGAGACAAGCCTGCCCGGAATCTTTGTTGCGGGCGATGCCCGTTATGGAAGCACCAAGCAGGTTGCCTCGGCAGTAGGCGAAGGCGCGGCGGCATCGATCTCGATCAGAGAGTTTTTGAAGAAGAGTTAACAAAAAACTCCCACAGGTTTTTGAAACCTGCGGGAGTTTTTTCAGACCAAACATCAATGATTCATTCCCGTCAGAATACAAAACTGAAAAAACTACCAATGGGAATGAGTCATCACGATCTGTTAATTCCTTTCCTTTGAAGACCTTTGCTCCCAGCGGTTCAACTTCAATGGATGGGTCATCAATAGGTTGCTCGGGATTGCATGCTGCGTAAACGGCTTGTTCATAATTTCCCAGATAGATTTTCCATCCCCGTACTTGTGTTCTTTTTATCCTGAAGTGAGATCAATATTAACAACTAAACATCTTCAGGAAATTATTGTTGCGGCCCGATTAAGTCATAACTCCGAAAAAATTTCCTTTCCAAGGAAAAACCCTACTTCAGAAGGATGAAAAAGCGACCATAATTCGCTACACTAAAAGCGAACGATGGTCGCTTTTAGACTATTTCCATCCAAATTGCTGGAGTTGAACATGCCCAAAGGCATCCCCCTCACCGAAGAAGAACAGGCAAAAAGACGCCACGAGATCTTTCACCAGGTGGTCAACGTGTTCCTGAAAAAAGGCTTTCAGGAAACGTCCATGCGCGAGATCGCCGAAGCGGCGGGTTTGGGAAAATCCACTTTATATGATTATTTCAAAACGAAAGATGACATCCTGCTCTACTTCTTTGAAGATCAACTCAACGACCTGACCGGTGCCGCGCAAAAGATCGCCCTGCAAAACATCGAGGCGAGCAAACGCCTGCGCCAAGTGATGAAAGCGCACATGGAATTTTTGCAGGCGAACAAAAGTTTATTCATGAAGTTGTCGCTGGAAGCCCAAAGGCTGAACCTGGAAAGCCAGAAACAGATCCAAAAGGGACGCCACGCCTACCAGGATTTGATTCGCGGCTTGATCGAGGAAGGCATTCGCGAAGGCTCGTTCCGCAAAGTTGACATGTTGCTGGCGGCGCGCATGTTGATCAACACCATGGCGCCTGTGGTATTCACCTCGCGCCCCACAGGATCGGCGCAGGAAATGATGGAAGAAACAATGGACATCTTCTTCAAAGGCATCGAAGTTTGCGAACATGAGAATACAAAAAGAGTCTTGCCATGAAAACGACCAACCGCGGAAACCTTTTCATCCTGGTGTTTGCCCTGCTCGTGGTCATGCTGGGATTCGGCATGGTCATCCCCGTCTTTCCGTTCCTCATCGACAAACTTGGCGCGAGCGGCAGCGCCTTGGGCATCCTCGTTGCTACTGCCGCGCTCACCGAATTTCTCTTTGGTCCCATCTGGGGCAGTATCTCCGACCGCATCGGGCGCAAACCCATCCTGATGATCGGCATGTTCGGTTATGCCCTCGCCATGTTCGCATTCGGCATTGCCACAAAAATTTGGATGTTACTCGTGTTCCGCGCTCTCTCTGGCATTCTCTCCTCCGCCACCATCACCACCACGATGGCATACATCGGTGACAGCACCTCCGAAAAATCGCGCGGCGGCGGGATGGGCATCCTCGGCGCGGTCGCAGGCGCAGGGACGGTGATCGGTCCAGGCATCGGCGGATTACTGGCAGGCGGCTCCCTCTCGACCCCGTTCTTTGTTTCCGCTTTATTGGCATTGCTTTCCCTTTTGCTGGTTGCCCTGCTCCTCCCCGAATCATTGCCCGTGGAAGCTCGCGCCGCGCAGGGACAGAAAATCAAACTCGTCCGCTTCGGCGAACTCTGGCGCGCGTTGACAGGTCCCATCGGCTTGCTCCTCCTCGTTGCCTTCCTGGCAACCTTCGGCACCAGCAACTTTGAATCGGTCTTCGGCTTGTACATGCTCAAAAAACTGGATTACGGTCCCGAACAAGTCGGCGGCATCCTGACACTGGTCGGCGCCATCGCCCTGATCGGTCGCGGACTGTTGACGGGCTTTGTCACCTCACACTGGGGCGAACCGACCGTCATCAAGACCTCGCTCATGGTCGGTGCGGTCGGCTTCATCCTTCTGCTACTTGCCAACACCTACGCCACAGTCCTATTGACCACTGGCATCTTCACCTGCTCGATCACGTTCCTGCGTCCGTCCATCCACTCGCTCACATCGAAGCGCACAACGGTTGGACAAGGCGCCTCGATGGGACTGAGCAACTCCTTCGTCAGCCTCGGGCGCGTGGCAGGACCCATCGTTGCAGGCATCATCTTCGACATCAATCCGAATTACCCCTATCTCGCGGGCGCGGTGATTCTGTGCGCGGTCTTTCTTATGAGCCTGATCTGGATCAAGGAAGGACAGCCCGCTCCCAACGCCTCGCCCAAAACGTTTTGAAAGGAAACATGGATATGAAAAGCCAAAACCTCACTCCCGAAATCAAACGCAAGATCGTCTCCTGGGTGCTCGGCATCGCTTTTGGGATGGTGCTGTACGTTGCCCTGCTTTTTCTTCCCGCCGGTAAATGGGATTGGTTTTGGGGTTGGGTCTTCATGGCTTTGATGATCCTGGCGATGGCGGCGCATGTGCTGGTGCTGGTACCCATCAATCCAGCCTTGCTGGCAGACCGCGCCGGGGGTCTGCGCCAGCCGGGAGCCAAACCCTGGGACATACGCCTAACGATGGCGGCGAGTCTGTTCTTTTTCAGCATCGTGGTCGTTGCTGGGCTGGATGAACGCTGGGGCTGGACGGGAGACATCGCGCTGGCTTGGCATCTGGCGGGCATCCTGCTTTTCATCATTCACTGGGTGTTATTCATCTGGGCGATGGCCTGCAACCCGTTTTTCTCGGAAAGTGTGCGGATTCAGGAAAACCACCAAGTCGCACAACGCGGACCCTATCGCCTCGTCCGCCACCCCGGTTATCTCGGCAATCTGATCGGCTGTCTCGGCCATCCGCTGTTGCTGGGTTCGTGGTGGGCTTTCATCCCTGCCATTTTGACGATCATTGCATTTGTCATCCGCACCGCGTTGGAAGACAAAACCCTGCAAGAAGAACTCAACGGTTATTCAGACTATGCTGAACAAGTTAGTTATCGCCTCTTCCCTGGAATTTGGTAACAAGGAGTTGAAATGAAAACTTACGTACTCCCCCTCTCAGACTCACAAGCCACCCTTGATAATGTCGGCGGCAAGGGCATGTCGCTGGCAAAAATGATCGGCGCGGGATTTCCCGTCCCGAACGGATTCCACGTCACCACCGAAGCCTATCGGACATTCGTGAACGCCAACAACTTGCAAACGAAGATCATCACCGCTCTCAAAGATGTGGATGCTTCGCTTCCCGCAACGCTCGAAACTGCCTCTGCTTCGATCAGCCGACTCTTCGCTCAAGCATCCATCCCCGCCGAAATTGCCACCGCTATCCGAGACGCCTACCTGAAACCTGACACCTCGCACCTGACACCCGTCGCAGTTAGATCATCCGCCACCGCCGAAGACCTGCCCGAAGCATCCTTCGCGGGACAGCAGGAAACCTTCCTCAACATCCGCGGCGCAGACGATTTGCTCGACGCGGTGAAGAAATGCTGGGCATCGTTGTGGACGGCGCGCGCCATTGCCTATCGCATCAAGAACAACATTGACCAGAGCACCGTCGCGCTGGCGGTCGTTGTGCAAGAGATGGTGGACGCCGAAGCCGCGGGCATCCTGTTCACGGCGAACCCCATCAACGGTCATCGCGATGAGATGGTCATCAACGCCGCATGGGGACTGGGTGAAGCCATCGTCGGTGGACTCGTTTCGCCTGACACGATTGTCGTGGAGAAAGCCACGGGCAAGGTCAAAACATACGATGTCGCGGAGAAGACCGTCATCACAGTTCGGACAGAAAAAGGCACAAGGGAGGATCCGCTCGATGACGCGCGACGCCGCTCGAAGGTCATGAATGAAGCAGATGTCGTCAGGCTGGTTGAGATCGCGCGTCGAATCGAATCCTTCTATGCAAGTCCCCAAGATATCGAGTGGTGTCGCACAGAGTCCCCCTCTCCCGCTGGGAGAGGGGCTAGGCGTCGCACAGAGCCTGGCGAAGTGGGTGAGGGCAAGTTCTACATCGTGCAGTCGCGTCCCATCACAGCGTTGCCGCCCGAACCCGTCCAATGGATTGCGCCCAACCCGAAAGGCATGTACGCGCGCGGGAGTCTGTGCGAGCATTTACCGAATCCCGTGTCGCCGCTGTTCGGCACGCTCGGTGTTCGCATGGTCAACATCCCTACCAAAGTGATCGGCGAGATGGCGCTGGGCATTGGAGGCGGCGGATATCAATATCAGGTCATCAACGGCTATCTGTATCTCGGCATGGTGCTGACCTGGCGCGAATGGCTCTCGATGGCAAAAGCCAGTGCAACGCTCGTGGGTCCGATGTTCAAGACCAGCCACGAAGCATGGCAGGCGGAGCGTCCGCAACTCATGAAGGCAATCACCGAACACGATGAAAAGAACGTGAAGTTACTGACGCCCTCTGAATTGCTCGATGGCGCACGCGCGTTGATGCAGGCAATCGGCAAGTTTTACACGGTCATTCAATCGAGCACACTCCCCGCCGCATCGAGCAGTGAGATCGTGTTCACGCGCGTCTACAAAATGGTCAGCCGCAAGGACGAACCCAAACCCGAAACGCTTCTCTTCGGTCTGGAGACGAAACCTCTACTCGCGGAAAAAACTTTGTTCGACCTGGGGACGTGGACTCGTGGACGACCCGCCCTGCGCGACTTCACGCTTCACACTTCGACCGAGGAACTGGTCGCCGCGCTGGAAGCCGACTCCACACCCGAGCCGATCCCCGCCGCAGACTGGCGCGAGTTCAAGACTCGCTTTGAAACCTATCTCGATGAGTTCGGTCACACCACCTACGAATTCGACTTCATGAACCCAACACCTGCCGAAACGCCCGAAGTGATTCTCGATGCGCTCAAACTCTACATTGATGGCAAAGGCAGTGACCCGCACGCGCGCCAGCGCGAATCAACGCGTCAGCGTGAAGAGACGTTGCAGAAAATCAGGAACCGCTTCAAGTGGATCCCGAATCGCTGGTTCGATAAAGCCGTCAACTGGGCATTGCGCGTCGGTCCCGATCGTGAAGACAGCATCGTGGACCTGGGCATGGGTCACACCACCCTGCGTCGCTTCCTGGGCGAGTTGGGCAAACGCTTCGCCGCGCACGGCGCGATCCAAAACGCCGAAGATATTTACTGGCTGGTCGAAGACGAAGTGAGCGAACTCGCCTCCCTGCTCGAACGCGGCGAGAAACTGCCCGATTATTCCACGCGCCTCCCCGAACATAAAACCGTATGGCACGAACGGATGAAACTCATCCCGCCCGCCATGCTCCCTGAAAATTCGCGTTGGGCAAAGATGCTCCCGTGGAACCGCAACACCGCTGGGGATGTGTTGACAGGCGTGGCTTCCAGTGCAGGCAAAGTCACAGGCACGGCGCGCGTCCTGTTTGGACCTGAAGACTTCAGCAAGATGAAACATGGCGATGTGCTGGTCGCGGTCACCACCACCCCCGCGTGGACTCCGCTCTTCACCATGGCATCCGCCATCGTCACCGACCTGGGAGGTCCGCTCAGCCACAGTTCCATCGTGGCGCGCGAGTACGGCATCCCTGCGGTGGTGTCCACAGGCATGGCAACGCGCCGCATCGTGGACGGTCAGACCATCACGGTGGATGGTGGCGCGGGGACGGTGACACTTGATTCCAAGTAAAAAATATTCGAACAAAAGGAGTTTGACATGAACATCTCACAAATCTACATCCTTGTATCCATCCTTGTTTTAGCGGTAATTGTTCTGCTCGTCTTTGTTGTAGGCAAAAAAGGAGGTGAGAAGAGACTCACCCCATTAGCCAGCTTTGCATTTGCATTTGTATTGGCAGGAATCCTCTTTAGCGATAACAGGTTGATTGGTTATGGCTTGATGGCTATCGGGGTAGTTCTTGCTGTTGTGGATATTTTCAACCGCTCCAAGCGGACGAATTGAAGGGATTAAATAACATGTCTAAGAATGAAAGCAAACATCCCAAGGGTTACTGGATGGGAGTCGGCATCAGTATTGGGATAGCGATCGGCGCGGGACTCGGTCCAATCTTCGATAACTTTGGAGTAGGCATCGGTGTTGGTGTTGCCATTGGCACAGCCCTCGGCACATCATTGGAACAGAGATACAAAGACCAACTCCGCCCGCTGACAGAGGATGAACTGAAAAATCAGAAACGGAGCATCACAATTGGATTGGCTGTAGCCGCAATCCTGGGCGTGTTTCTCATCGTTGTCTACCTCCTCCAAGCCAGATGATATGAAGGTAATGTCATAAACATGACAAAAAAAAGCAGAGATTGCCATGGCGGTCAAAAAATATAACATTCATGATTTCAATCTGCCTATCAAAAGCAAACTCTCATTAATCTATGCATCATCCCTTCTCGTTTCCGTCCTGATGGCGGTTACATCTGTGGCTGGCCTTCGATACCGCACCATCATTTATCCAACCAATGAGCTAATTCGGACGTTTGTCTCCAACGATGCGGTCAATCTCTTTATCGGATTGCCGATCCTGCTTGGTTCGATGTGGCTGGCATGGCGCGGAAAACTGATTGGGCTGCTCTGCTGGACAGGCGCGCTTTTCTTTGCGTTCTACAACTACACGGCCTATGTCTTCGCCATGCCGCTGAACTGGATGTTCCCATTCCATCTTGCCCTGATGATGTCAAGCATATATGCGCTCATTGGTCTGGTCGCCAGTATTGACGGAAAAGCTGTACAACAAATATTGAGCGGCGCGGTTCCTGAAAGATTTGCAGGCGGGGTCTTGGGGGGCTTGGTTCTCTGTTCTTGCTGCGCGTGCTCGGCGTGATGGTCGGCGCACTCTCCACGGGAACATTGCTATCTGAAACGGAACTCGCGGTCAATGTCGCGGATTTTCTGACCGCACCCGCCTGGGTCATCGGCGGCATCCTGCTTTGGCAACGAAAAGAGTTGGGATATGTCACAGGCCTGGGCTTGCTCTTTCAAGGCAGTATGCTGTTCGTCGCATTGATTGTCTTTTTGCTGTTACAGCCATTGCTTACCAGCGCGCCGTTTGCTATCGCGGATGTGATCGTGATCGCCATAATGGGACTGATCTGCTTCATCCCATTTGGGATGGTTGTTCGTGGGGCTGTCAAAGCCTCAGTCGTCAAAAGTAAATGATATGGCAAAGAAAGGAGTCTGACATGTCTACCAACAAATATCGCGTCCATCGTTTTGACCTGCGCATGACAGTGGATCAAAGCAAACTGGAGCAGTTTCTGAACAGTTTGGAAGGCGAGATCATCGCCATCATTCCGAATACGACGGTCACCCCATTCACTTGGGCAACCCGCGTAGACTTTCTGCTCATCGTTGAAAAATTAATATAAAAACAGGAAGATTTACCTATGAAATTGACAATGTGTTCCTACAAAAACGAAGAAGACTACTGGCGTATTCGAGAATTTTTACGGCAGGTGATGCTGCTCAACAACCGCCGCGAATTAAGCTGGCACGTTGCGCGTTGGGATTACTGGATATGGTTTGCCAATCCCGATATCGAAAAGATAACCCTCGAAGAAAATGTTTTCATCTGGGAGACCGAAGCTGGGCAAATCGCAGCGGTGTTGAATCCCGAACAACGCGGACACGCTTTTCCGCAAATCCATCCTGATTTCCATACCCCCGAACTTGATGATGAAATGATCGCTGTAGCCGAAGAACACCTGACCACAACGGACAAAGATGGACGTCAGAAGTTAAATTTCTGGATCGATTCGAACGAGAAATCCCGTCAGGAAATCCTGACCCATCGCGGCTTCCATAAAGTTGACTCACCAGAATCACAGGAAGTACAACATCGCCGCTTGCTGGATGAGCCAATTCCAGAAACTCCAGCGATTACAGGATATACAATCCGCTCCCTGGGTGACGGGCTTGAGTTACTCGAACGCTGCTACGCTTCAGGGCTTGGATTCCATAACGATGACATCCATATCGCGCGTGATAACCGCGATCATCCAAACTGGTATCACCACATTCAATCTGCTCCGCTTTATCGCCGTGACTTGGACATCGTTGCTGTTGCATCCGATGGCTCGATCGCATCGTTTTGCACCGCTTGGTTTGATGATGTCTCGCGCACGGCATATATCGAACCTATGGCAACTGTCCCTGCTCACCAACGGCATGGACTCGGCAAAGCTGTAATGACGGAAGGACTGCATCGTCTCAAACGCATGGGATGCAAGGTGGCTTTTGTCGGTGGATATTCACAGGCAGCAAACACTTTGTATTTCTCAGTGATAGGTCCCGACCATGACATCTCCGAGCCATGGGAAAAGGTATTTTGAAAAACTTAGTTTGAAACAAAAGGAGAAAACCATGAGCACAACCAATAACTGGAAATCCTTTTTCGAATTTGCGCTAAGAGTCATCATCGCACACATGGCAACCTACTTCATCTTCGGGATCATCATGTCAAACGTGTTTGATTACGAAGAGATATTCAAGCGCGAGATCATCCGCGACTTCATGATTCCATTTGACGAGCACAACATTACATACGGACCGTTCCTGCAGCCCATCCGCGGATTGATATTCGCGATCGGTCTGTGGCCGATCCGCAGTTTGCTGATCGAAAAGAAACACGGCTGGCTCATCCTGTGGGGTTTGCTCGTCACTATTGGAATTCTCTCCACACCTGCCGCCGCGCCAAGTTCACTCGAAGGCATCGTCTATTCTAAAATACCGATGTGGTATCACCTGATGGGATTGCCCGAAATCACTTTGCAAACTTTATCCTTTTCGATCTGGTTAGTGTGGTGGGAACGCCAGGTTGAAAAAAGCCCCGAACTGCAATCCAAAAAAGAAAATCCGCTCATTGCTGACATTATCAAAGCGATCATGACTGCGTGTTTTGCTTTCATCGGCTACGCGGTCGGCGGGCTTTTGATGGTGGCAATCGCAAATGCAAATGCGGCGTCTACAGGCGCGGAACCCATTGATGTTGAAGCGACTGGCATGAACTTCAAAATGCAATTCATGTTCGTCATCGCCTTCATCGTCAACACCTTCGCAGTCTTTTGGATCGCGCGCAAATGGCAGGCAAATCAAATGACTCTCTGGAGCATCTTCCTCATCTTCTGGCTGATCGATGCCATCGTGCCCTGGCTGTATCAAACCATTGTCTTTGGCGAATCATCCATTCCTGGTGTTCTGATGCTGGGCTTCTTCCCCGCCGTGATCATCGTCCTCAGCATATGGATGAACTATGGGAAATTTAAATTAGAAGAAAGAAGGGGAAAATGAAAACCATAAATCGCATCGGTCCATTCCTGCTCTTCCTCGCCTGTGGACTGTTGGTCTTCCTCGTCTTCAGTTATTACTTTCCCCTCTTTGAACGACCAGCAGACATCATTGGGCGGATCATCACAGCAGCCGTGTTCCTCGCCGCCTCGTTGTTCGCGTACCGCAGTGAACGCTTCAACCAATACTGGTTGATCCTCTTTGCATTTTTCACCGCCTTAACCGCCATCAGCATTGACTACTATTTCAGTCTCAGCAAATTGATTATTCCTGCATTAAACATAGTGTGGGACTCCCCTACTGGCTGGGCAATCGAAAAATTAGAAAGCTCCCTGCTAAGCATCGTCATTGTTCTGGCGATTACCCGACTCGCAGGTCAAAGCGTAGAGTCGCTTTATATTCGCAGAGGTAACTTACAGTTAGGCTTGATCGTGGGTTTCATCGCATTTGCCGTGATGACCGCAACCGTCATCCCCGTCACAGAAATGTATTTCAAAGGACAAAATCTAAGTTGGGCGCGCATTCTGCCGTGGACGCCGTGGGTCTTGATCTTTGTGCTTGCAAATGCCAGCAACGAAGAACTTCTTTTTCGCGGGTTGTTCATTGGAAAGGTGGAACCGTTCTTTGGGAAATTCGCCACGAACATCCTTACAACTATTCCATTCGTGTTGATGCACTCGTTTACCAGTTACTCATTGGATAATTTCGTATTTCTCGCCTTACAGCTTCTGCCGCTTTCTCTGGCATGGTGCTGGCTCATGCAAAAATCGAATAGTATCTGGGGCTCGATTCTGTTCCATGCCGCGATGGATATTCCGATCGTGGTGGGTATTTTCTCTGGGCTGTAAGCAGGTCAGCCTGTTCGGATTGCCGAAGCAGCCGTCGGGTAGTTCGATGCGAACGTAGAAACGGATTATTTCAAATAAATACTGTATCTGAATGATTCATTGATCCGGGGAGACGAGTTTCCTCAATGCTTCGCGGTCATGCAGCGTGATGGTGGCGCGGCTGATGGTAATGGAGCCCGCCGCTTGAAATTGATACAAAAGACGACAGACCACTTCAGGCGAAGAGGCTACCATTTCGGCCATTTCACTCAGCGTCAAATCCCGCTGGACGGTCGGCTCATCCGTGGTGAAAAACTTCTCCATGATCAATTTTGCCAGGCGGCTGGCTACTGGATTGAAGGCCAGGTTGTAGATGCTCTCACGCCGTTTTCGAATCAACAGGGTTTGGCGCCGCAATAAAGCGCGGACCGCATTTTGGTTGCGAAGCACGATATTAAAAGCTTTTTCTCCCTCCCATTGATATATATTCGTGGCGATGTTGGTTGTGAGGGTGGAAGGCATCGGGTCGTGGTCGAAGATGGTGTGCGCCCAAAAAATCTCCCCTTTATTCCATGAGGATACAACATAATTCCGCCCATCCGGGGCATTGATCACCGAGCGGAGGCTGCCGTGGGCTATGTAAATCACATACGGCCATATATCCTCCTGGAGGCAGATGATCTCTTCCTTCTCAAGAGACCGCCGCACCGCAAGGTGGGCTAGTTCTTCGCGTTCTCCATCGGTCAATTGTTCGAAAACTTCCACAGTCTTCAACAAGTCGGCAAGGCGATTCATTTGACCTCCTTAATGGACAATACCCGCGCAAATCTTGACAAAAGTCAAATCCCCGGAGGGGACAATGATATACACTGATAGTGAATTCTATCACAAGATAGTTTCTAATCATCTCCTGGAGGATCAAGCTATGTTAACGTCCACTCCCCGTCAAATTCGCCTCATCGTGGTCACCCTTGTGGTGATCGCCGCAATCCTGATGATTGCGGTTATTCCATTCATCGGCTTTGACATGGTCAACCCGATTGTCAAAGCCCAGCAGGCCCGCATCGAAAAGTTCACTGCGGAAGGCAATCCGCAGGCGCCATTGCTGGCCTACACCGTCTGGCTGGTCAGTTTCTTCTTTCCCTTCTGGAGCACGATGTCCTTTATCGCCGGGCTTGCTCTGCTTGCGCTTGCCCTGCCCCTCTTCCGAGGTGAAAGATGGACTCGTGGACTGGCATTGCTTATGCTGGCTGTGCCTTCCATTGGCGGCGCGTATATGATCGTGCCATGGATGAACTTCATCGGAAGTGCCCAGGGCGGATTCCCACCCGCGGTCTTCATCATGACCGTAGGCCTGATTCCGTATTTTGCCATTCTCCTCGCCGAAAAAGTGGACCTGACCCAAAAGGTTGTGGATTTCCTCGTTTTCCTAATGTTGGGAGTTACCGCGGCGGAAAACTTCGCCAATGGGCATGCCGCCTTCCGTATCCTGTATGGGCATCCCGCGCGGCCGCTCTTTGCGGAAGGGATCGCCATCACCTACTTCGGCTGGCTCACGCTTTGGGTTGGCATGGGACTGTGCATCGCGGCCATCTACCTGCTTGGTGAGAAAAAAATATCAGGTTGGTACGCCGGGTTGATCGGTGGTCTGGTGACCATGGTCGGGAGCGCTGCCACCCACTATGTCCGCCACGCAACCAATGACTATCTCTACGGCGCGCTGATGGGATTGAGCATCGTTGTCATGCTGGTGATCCCGCTCTTCAAGAAGCGCCTGCTCGAGGACTCGCCGGTGGGAGAATCGTCTCGATCGCAGGTTGTCTTGAAAGCAAAGACTGTGTAAACACAAACACCCTTTTCCTCTGGCAATCCGGGGTCAGCAGGCTCTGGCCCCGGATATGCGTTGAGGTTAAGAGGATATCTTTTATTCGAGTGGTTTCAACTCAATAAATGACATAAAAAATTCAGTTTTGTACATTCAACAATTTTGAAAAGGAGAAGAAATGAAAAAATTGTATTTTGTGTTTGCAGCATTAACAATTGTCGCACTATCACTTTCGGCGTGCGCTCCGGCGCCCGAACCTGCCAGCGCTCCACCAGTTGCACCCGCCACCGAGGTCCCGACCGAAGCGGTGGTGGTGGAAGAGCCATCGCCCACCGAGCCTCCCGAAGAATCCCTGTGGACGCAGGATTACATCATGCAAGTCCCGCCCATCATGATGATGGAGCCGTATTTCCAGATTTTCGGACAGTCACAGGTGGCGGTTCCCTATACCTATGAGAACGCCGTCAAATTGTCCGGACATTCGTGCGGCGCCGTGGCCGGCGCGTGGACAATCGCCCGCAAGGCGCTTGAGGTTCTGTATCCCAACGGTGAAATCCCCGTGCGTGGCCAGATTGCCGTGGAAGCCCCGGGCGCGGAAGATGAGTGGTTCGTTGGCGTGTTTGGCGAGGTGATCACCTACGTCACCGGCGCGGCTCCGAAAACGGGCTTCATCGGCGCGGAGTTCGGCGAGACAAACAATCTGTTTGTGCGCCAGAATAAAATGGTCTACCTGGACGCGCCCAGCGGAAAGCAACCCCCACAGTTGGAATGGATCTTCACCCGCCTGGACAATGGCGCGAAAGTCGGCGTGAATTTCAATCTATCGGTCATCACTCCGATCGCAACCCCGGAACGCCAGGAAATGGGCAAGAAGATGGCAACCGGCGCAGCCACTCCTGAAGAGGCGGCCGATTACTACGAATACTGGAATGCCCGGGCGAAATTCGTTTTCGAAAACGCGGACACCCTAGAAGGCTTTTTCAACATCAAGGTCTACCAGGAGGGTACCCCCACAACCACCGGCGCCATCGTGGGAGAGCCTGCATCTGTAGCGGCTGAAGATTTTGTTTGGGATCAGGCGTACATCACCGAAGTGCCGCCGATCATGATGAGCGAACCGTATTTCGGCATCTTCGGGCAGACATCGGGACCCGTCCCCTACTACTACGAAGAAGCCGTGAAACTGGCCGGACATTCCTGCGGCGCGACCACAGGCGCATGGACAATCACTCGCAAGGCGCTTGAGGCGCTGTATCCCAACGGAGAAATTCCAGTCCGCGGCCAGATCGCGGTGGAGGCTCCGGGCGCGGAAGATGAATGGTTCGTCGGCGTGTTTGGCGACATCATCACCTTCGTCACAGGTGCCGCTCCCCACACCGGCTTCAATGGCTCGGAGTTCGGAGTAGTAAATCCGCTCTTCGTCCGCCAGAACAAGATGGTGTACAAAGATGAGCCGACCGGTCAACTTCCCCCGATGCGGGAATGGATCTTCACCCGCCTCGATACCGGCGCGAAGGTTGGCGTCAAGTTCAATCTTGTGATCATCCTGCCGATTCCCACACCTGCTCGCACGGAAATGGGCAAGAAGGTTGCGGCTGGTCTGGCCACCCCCGAAGAGTTGGCTGACTATCAGAAATACTGGAACGACCGCGCATTCTTCGTCCTGGAGAAGGCCGACCTAGACGGTTTCTTCACCGTGACCGTTTACGAGGAGTAAAAAAGGCATTACTTCATAAAAATAGAGACGGGCAACTCACGCGGGTTGCCTGTCTCGCCTCCAACTTCGCCTTTATTTTGACCCTATAAAAAAAGACGCTGCTACACTGAGAAATACAAGAAACTCAAACCGAACCTTTCACAAGGAGGAAGCCATGAAAAACACTTCCCAAACCAACCGGTCGATTCTTGCCACCCTGGCTGTCGTGGTCGGATTGTTCATGATCGCGGTTGCGCCGTTTCTGATCCAGACCTCGCTGGAGCGTGTGCTTATCGAGTTGCAGATCGTATCGGCAGAGAAGCCCGCCTACGCCAGCGGTATTCTTTTGTTTTCATACGTCTTTCCGTTCTACCGCGGATTTATCTTCATCGGCGGGATTGCCCTTCTCTGGCTGGCACACCCCATATACAAAGGCGAAGAGTGGACCTATCCCATCGCGCTTCTCGCCTCCGCTTTCCCTTCGGCTGGAGGAATGTTCATGTTCATGCCTTACGTCTCCTTTGTGGAGGGCTTCCCCATCCCAATGGCAATCTCGTTCGTTGGGCTGGCCTTTTTCTGGTCGCTCATTCTGCTCCGCAACGTGGACAAATGGGTGAAGTGGGGGCAGTTCCTCGCGCTAACCTTCGCAGGGATGTTAACCACACATGCATTCATCACAGGCGTTGGCAACCTTCGCACCCTGCTCACCCGCCCCGATAAACCGATGTATGACGGGCTGGGATGGTGGGTGCTGGCCTGGTCGCAGCCCATCCAATGGATCTGTGTAATCCTGCTCTTCATCGCCATCTACCAAATCGCCGCGCGCAAATTCTCCGGCTGGTGGCTGGCGCTTGTCTCTGTAACCTCCCTCGCGGCAATTGACGTACCCATGCAGATCATTCGCCTGACCATGACAGATTCCACCTCATGGGATTATTCATACGGGCTTCCAATGATCATCGGCCTGTTTTTCACGCTTTTGTTCCCGAAATTCAAAGACGCATTGATCGCCGAAGAGTGAGTCGGCGCATTCTCCTTTACAGCCTTCCCCCTCCCGGACAGAGGGGGAAGGCCCAATGACATGAAAATCAATCCCCGATATTATCCCGTAATCATCATCACCGCATATGTGGTTTTCCTCCTGCTTGGTATTCTGCTTGGTTATGGCCCGGAACGCGGCGGCGAAGGCAGCGGACATGGACTCCTTCTAATAATGGAGACTTTCGTATGACCGCAAAAGCATCATCGCTCGCAAAAAGCCGCCGCACCATCCAATGGCTCGTGGTGATTGGCACATTCGTGCTCGGCCTGCGACACATCATGCCCGGCGAAGCCTCGCGCGGCGGATCGTTCGACTCGTTTTGCGCATTCGGCGGAATCGAAACACTCCTGCCTTACACTTTGTATGGACATACGCTCAAGTCCACCAACCTGCTTAACTTTTCGGTCCTGCTCGGAACATTAGGAGTCGCCATCGTAGCGGGGCGCGCCTTTTGCGGTTGGCTGTGTCCGCTCGGAGCGGTTCAGGATTTCATCACAAGCTGGACAAGAAAATTAAGCGGTGAGAGCCATCATATCCGCGGCAGAAAAAGCAAATCCATTCTCCCGTTTCAATTTCCAACATCGATAGACGGACCTCTCCGGTATATCAAATATCTTGTGCTGGCGGTGATTCTGGTCGCCAGCCTATACGCGGCATTTCCGCCCCTGCGCGAGTTCTGTCCCGTGCGCGCCGTCTTTGGCCTCAAGATGACCTCATTGTTGTGGCTGACGCTCGGCATTTTTTTGGCCGGCTCGATTTTGGTGGAACGCTACTGGTGCAAGTATTTTTGTCCGCTTGGCGCGACGCTGGCGATCTTCAACAAAATTTCGCCCGTGCGCCTCGTCATGGACAACAACCACTGCAACGACTGCGGACGCTGCGACATCGAATGTTCGATGGACATTGAAGACGTGCCGCTCAACCTCGATCATCCCGAATGTGTGCGCTGCATGGAATGTCTCAACACCTGCGCGCGGGATGGATCGTTGACCTTGAAAGTTGGTTGAACATGGGGCATACAAATTAAAACTATAACAAACATAACAAAGGAAAGGGCGGGACCAAACCCCGCCTTTTCCTTTGCGGTAGAATAACGTCATGCCCTCATTGACCCGCTGGTTCGTTAAAACATCACTTCTCTATCTCGCCTCTGCATTGACCCTCAGCCTGCTCCTCGCCTTCCAGCCGATCCTAAACCTCAGCCCCCTCAGCGGATTCTTTCCGATCTATATTCACCTGCTGGTCTTTGGCTGGGTAACCCAGTTGATTTTTGGCGTGGTCTTCTGGATGTTCCCCGTTTTTTCAAAAGAAAAACCGCGTCGAAGCGAATCCCTCGGCTGGTGGACATACGCCCTGCTCAACCTCGGTTTACTCCTGCGCGCCATCGCTGAACCAATCCAATCAACCCAATCAAACCCGTTCAGCGGGTGGACGCTTGTCCTCTCCGCCCTCCTTCAATTCCTGGCGGGGCTGGCATTCGTTGTCAACACCTGGGGACGGGTTAAGGAGAGATAGATGCCGCGTTTGAGCGTTTGGTTTGTGCGCACTTCGTTGATCTACCTGCTGGTGGGTATCACCTTTGGGGCGTTGATTCTCGCCGAAAAAGGGACATCGTATTATCCCCCCATCTGGAATCTCTTCCCTATTCATATCGAGTTCCTGCTCATCGGCTGGCTTGTACAACTGGCGATGGGCGTCGCATTTTGGATCCTGCCGCGCTTCAGCACGGGCCGGCCGCGTGGAAATGAAAAACTGATCTGGAGCGCCTTCCTGTTCTTGAATTTCGGAATTTTGCTCACTATCATGCAGGCCTGGCTATCCATCGCTGTGATGGCGGGCCGGCTGCTTCAGGTAGTAGGAATCCTATTGTATATCACTGGCACATGGCGGCGAGTCAAACCGCATGGGGCATAAACCGATGAACAACTTCACTCATATCAAAAACATACTTCAACACCTCCGCCATTTTGGCGAATTGCCTGAAGAGGTGCAGGAAGCGATAGCCGCTTCTGCGTCTCATCGTCACTTCGACGCGGGGCAAGTCATCTACGTGGAAGGTGAACCCGCTGAATCGATTTACATTTTGGAATCGGGCTGGGTAAAAGCTACACGCATGACTCGCGAAGGCCGCGAACAAGCCATGATGTTTCTGCGTCCCGTGGAAGTGTTTGGCGATATAGCTGTTTTCACCGGCACAACCTACCCGGGCACCGTCGTCGCGCTTGAAGATGTGGAAGCTTGGGTCATCCCAGCGCAAACCCTCCTTGATTTGATCCCGCGCCATCCAGAACTTGCGATGGCCGTCATTCGCCATTTAGGCGGGCGTGTTCTCCACTACATCAGCCTGGTCGAAGACCTGTCCCTGCGAAGTGTGGAATCGCGGCTTGCGAACACGCTCCTTCGTTATGCCGAACCGCGCGAAGGTCAACTCATCGTCCCGCGCCGCGATTGGACCACCTTCGATGAAATGGCTGTCCGCCTCGGCACCGTCCGCGATGTGTTGAGCCGCGCATTGAAAACGCTCGAAGCGGAGGGTCTGCTCAAGGTTGAGAAACAAGCCATCATTCTGGTCGACCCGAAAGGTTTGGAACAACGCGGTAGTTTGTGACATTTCGCACGATAAAAATCGTACCCGAAATTCAAGCCAGTCTGTACACTATGTACAGATTGGTTTTTTTATATGCCTTCTCTTCCGCCTCTCCCCTCCGACGAAAGCCTGCGGTCCGCAGTATTAGCCGTATTCGCCACTGACGCAATTACCGCTTCTGCGGATCTGCGGGTGGGTGTGTTGAATGGAATTGTGCATCTTGCAGGAAAAGTGGATTCGCTGGAAGTTCGCGAAGCGGCGGAAAGGCTTGCAAAAAACGTACGTGGGCTGCATGGCGTGGTCAACCGCATCGAAGCGCCGGGCGCGCCCAGCCCCTCACGAAGAATTGATCTAACAAAAGGAGAATATCATGAAGAACAATTATAAGCTCGGAGCCGCGCTTGCCATTCTTGGCATTGCGGCAGGATTACTGGCCTTCTATTTGATCGCCGGTCAATACAATCAGGTGATCAGCGTCAAGCTCGCCACCGACCGAATGGATGAAGCCATGTCGGTGCGAATCACCTATGCAGTTCTTGGCTGGCTCGGCACAGCAACGGCCGCGATTTGGGCGGCCGTCTTGTATGGCTTCCTCCACAATCAAAAATGGTCCTGGTTCTGGGGCTCAGTAGCATCGACCATTCAACTTCTTGTCGGGTTCTTCCCGGCAATTCCCGCCATGGACAGTCACCTGCCCACACCCACCCTGATCGTCTTCGGATTGGCGGCCATTCTGTGGTTTGGGATGCTCTTCATTGGCGGCGTGGAGAAAAGAATCATCACGCTTACATTCATTGCGGGTCTCGCGTACGTGCTGACTTTCATCGATGGCGTCGCGCCTATCGCCAAATTCACCACCTCACACGATAACCCCTTCTGGAATGGGATGTATGTGATGACCCAGCAGGTGAGTTGGTGGGGTGCGGCAGCCTGGGCGATCTTCATTTTTGCCGTGTTGAAGAAAAAATCATGGGCGATCCCTGTTGGAGTTTTTGCGGGAAGCATGTCCATGCTGGCGGGGTATCCGCTGGGTCTTTACAACGCGCTTGTGGAAGTGCACCGCTTCTCAATGTTCCTGCCGGCGCCTCTCCTCAGCACAACCCTGATCGTTTACCTAGTGCTTCCGGGTACTCGCAAAATGCTTGAAAGCTGGATATTAAAACCCGAATAGCACCTATAACCTCTCCGCGATTTGATAATTGTCAAGGACAGGCGGCCCGCAAAATGCTACTATTTGTGCAGCACCGCACAATTGTGGGCCGCTCTTACCCTCACATTGGAGTTCTTTTATGCCCGCATTAAAAACAAGATTCAACTATCTTTTTGGTTCCACCAAGGGATTGATCCTGGTGGCAATTGCCATGATCGGCATCGTGGCGGCCATATGGGGCATGCTCTCAGGCCCGATGGCCGAGATGGGCGTACGCGAGGTCGTCATCAAACTTTTCGGCATGGACATGGTCCAGGCCGAGCGCGAGGGCCGCATTATCATCCTGTATCACTCCATTGCCATGGCCATTGTCGCCATCGAGACATACATGGTCACCAGCCTGCTGAAGATGAAGGAATTCTTCAAGATGGCTGTACGCGTGCTCATCACCGTTGGCTACATGCTCACAATGGTCTTCGGCATGCTCTTTGCCTACTTCGGTCATAACTGGGCATTCCACGGACTATATATCACAGGTCTATCGCTGATCTTCTTTGCTGGCGTGCTGTTATGCATTGCGCTTTGGCCTTGGAACCCCGAGTACTACAGCACAGACAAAGACTACGCCCGCACCAAAAAAGGTCTGGACATGGAGCGTCTGGCATTCTTTGCCACCGCCGTCACAACAGTGATATCCGCCTTGTTCGGCGCAGTGCCTGGCTCATTCTTTGGTAACGGATTTGAAGTCTTCCTGGCGGAAAACGTCATCCGCTATCCCGAAAAAACCCTGATGGAATATTCCATCATCGGTCACCTGCACATCATGCTGGCGCTGATCGGTATCATGATCACACTCATCATCGGTCGCTGGCTCAACTTCAAAGGCATTCTGCACAAAGTGGCCATGCCGCTCATGATTTTGGGAACCATCGTGCTCAACCTGGGTGTATGGGGAGTCGCTACACCGCTTGAACCCATCGCCCACACGATCATCTACGTCGGCGCCACCCCATCCATGTTCGCGGCATTGCTCCTGCTCATTTGGAGTTGGGACAAGCTTATACGCGAAGGGACGGCACATCTCAAGAAACCGAACCTCCTGCAAAAGCTCGGTGCGCTTGTACGCGACCCGCTCAAATTCGGACCCACCTGGCAAATGCTATTCATGAACTTCACAACCAGCGGCATCGGTATTTTTATGGCGATCCGTCTCGACGAGATTTTCCGCGTCTGGCCTGCCCGCGAAGAGCGCATTGAACTGACAGGACACTGGCATGCCCTCTCGGCCATCATCGCCACCATCATCCTGCTCTACTACGGCGACATAATGGGATTGAAAGGCAAAGTCCGACAACTCTACGGCTGGGGACTGCTCATCTTTTCAGACATCGCCCTCGCCGCCGTCACCGTCTTCGAGATGAAACGCCTCTTCATCACCGAAGCCATGCAACAACCGCTCGTCAACGGTCTCATGCTCGCAATGGACGTCGGCCTCGGATTGTTGCTGACACTGCTCGCGGTTGTGATGGTCTGGCGTCTTATCGACCTGTTCAAACCAAAGGGACGCTGGACGGAGGAAATAACTCACGAACTTTCACAGGAGGTGATGAAATGAAACGCCTCTTTCTAACGATAAGCCTGGTTGCTGTGCTATTGACATCCTGCGCCCCCGTAGATTTGAACGCTCCGATTCCCGCCTTCGACACAGGCATCGACCCCAGCTCCTGGGCGCAAATCCCTGCCGGCGAATTTTATTTCGGTCAGCATGAAGATGTTGAAAGTACCGAAGCCTACGAAATTATGATCACCGATGTGACCACCGCTCAATACGCGGGCTTCCTCAATGCGGCGCTCGCGGAGGGATATGTCAAAGTTGACGAAGAACAAATTGTCGGCTTTTACCCAGGCGACGAGTTCCATGGAGTCAAGCACGAAGAAAAGATCGAAGCGGGCGATTGGCTCTTCATCCCGCTTGATGACCCATCCCAGCGTATCCGATTCGACGGGTCGAAATTCACGGTTCAGGACGGGTACTCCAATCACCCAATGACATCCGTCACCTGGTTCGGCGCGTGGGGCTACTGTGAATATTACGATCATCGCCTGCCCACCGAAATGGAATGGGAAAAGGCCGGCCGCGGCACGGATGAACGCCCCTTCCCATGGGGTGATGAGATCACACGCGAACACGCCAACTTCTACTCCAGCCGCGATCCGTTTGAAGACATGAGTTCCTTTGGCTCGCGCACCAGTCCCGTAGGTTTTTACAACGGACAAAAATACAGCGATTATCAAACGCTCGATTCCGCCTCGCCCTACGGACTCTACGACATGGCCGGGAACGTCTGGCAATGGACTGGCGATGTATACGAAGGCATGCACTACCGCTTTATGCGCGGCGGCTCAAAAGATACCTACGATATGGACCTGCGGCTCTGGGTGCGTAACAATGCAACCCCCACATACTTCAGCCCGGGCGTTGGGTTTAGGTGTGCAAGATGATTTTAGATAAGGGCAGGCTTTATAACCTGCCCTTATTTATCTAAAAATAAAAAGGAAAACCCATGCAAATCCTTCTCACCAAAGTACGCCTGTATTTTCCGTTGATCAAGAGCCTGCAAACCGGCCTGTTGCTTGCCACTGGTCTGGCGGGATATATGAGCGCCAGTTGTCCGGTGACGCACTGGCCGACGCTCGCAGGCCTGACTGTCAGCCTGTTTCTGGCAATCAGCGGGAGCACCATCTTGAATATGTGGTATGACCGCGACATCGACAGCAAAATGAAACGCACGCATAACCGGCCGTTGGCATCGGGCAGGGTCAGCCAGGTTGAGGCATTACGTTTGGGATTGGTGTTTTCGGCGGTTGGTGTTGGATGGGCCGTGATGACGAATCCGCTCTATGGGTTGGTCGTTTTCGCCGGGCTTTTTTTCGATGTAGTGATTTACACCATTTGGCTCAAACGCCGCACGGCATGGAGCATCGTCTGGGGCGGCATTTCGGGCGGCATGCCGATTTTGGCTGGGCGCGTACTGGCAACCGGAAGCCTCGATTGGATCGGTATTGTACTGGCGCTTTCGATCCTTTTCTGGATTCCCACACACATTATGACCTTCAGCATGAAATACCATGGGGATTACAAAGCTGCGGGTGTGCCAACCTTTCCCTCGACGTATGGATTCACCGTCACGAGGGCAACCATCGCCATTTCCAGCATTATCGCCGCGTTGATGATCGGCATCGCCGCTTATGGTATCGGCATGACTTGGGGCTACCTGCGCGTGCTGGTTGTCCTCTCCGCCGGGTTAACGGCTTTGGCGGTCATCAGCCTAATGAAACCTTCCGAGCACTTGAATTTCGGCCTGTTTAAATATGCCTCGGTATATATGCTTTCCTCCATGATGCTGATGGTGGTCTATGGCCTTTAGGCGGAGATTCCTGAATAGATACAAACCCGGGGTGGAAAGACATGGTTGTATTTTTAAACTAGACTGGAAAAAGAACGATTTCGCTTAACTGGGAACCTGACAATTATTTAGGTGTTAGTCTTATAATGACTCTATGTCTTTGCCAATTTTAGCCACCAAACTTTATATCCCCCCGCCTCAACCACAACTCGTCGTACGCCCTCGCCTGATCGAACAACTGAACGATGGCCTCCGCGCAAGCCGCAGACTGACCCTCATTTCTGCTCCCGCCGGCTTTGGCAAAACTACGCTGGTCAGCGAATGGGTTGCCGCCCTCACCCCTTCCCCTCTCCCACTGGGAGAGGGGCTAGGGGTGAGGGTCGCCTGGCTGTCATTGGACGAAGCGGATAATGATCCAACACGCTTTCTGACATACCTTGTCGCTGCTTTGCAGACGATTGAGTTGAAGATTGGAGAAGATGTATTGGGTGTGCTCCAAGCTCCTCAGCCGCCGCCAACCGAATCGATCCTGACAACCCTGCTCAACCAAATTTCCACCATCCCGGACAAGTTCATCCTCGTCCTTGACGACTACCATTTGGTGGACGCCAGACCGGTTGACAATGTTCTCACCTTTCTGTTGGAACACTTGCCACCGCAAATGCACCTGGCGATCACCACTCGTGAGGATCCAAATCTACAACTAGCCCGTTTTCGTGTCCGCAATCAATTGACCGAACTGCGCGCCGCGGATCTGCGTTTTACGCCATCCGAAGCCGCTGAATTTCTCAATCAAGTAATGGGATTGAACCTCACGACAGAAGATGTTTCTGCATTGGAAACCCGTACCGAAGGTTGGATCGCCGGTCTGCAACTCGCGGCACTTTCAATGAAGGGACAACAGGATGTCCACGGATTTATCCAGGTGTTCGCAGGAGATCATCGCTATATTGTGGATTATCTGGCTGAAGAGGTGTTGCAGCGTCAGCCCGAAGCAATTCGAAACTTTTTGCTGCAAACATCCATCCTGGATCGTTTGAATGGTCCGCTCTGCGATGCTGTCACCAATCAATTGGAAAGCAAGGCAAGATTGGAGAACTTACAGCGGGGAAATTTGTTTCTCATCTCCCTTGATGACAAGCGGTATTGGTTTCGCTATCATCATCTCTTCGCAGATGTCCTTCGTATGCACCTTATGACAGAGCAGCCGGATAAAGTTTTCGCCCTGCATAAGCGTGCAAGTGAATGGTATGAACAAAATAATTTGACAGCAGATGCGATCCATCATGCACTGGAGGCAAAGGATTTCGAGCGAACGGCAAACCTGATCGAACGAGCCGTACCAGAAGCACGGCGAAATAGACAGGAGACCACATTGTTGGCCTGGCTCAAGGAACTCCCTGATGAAGTGTTGCAGTCCAGACCCATACTCAGCGTTCACTACGCAGGCACGTTACTGCAAACTGGTCAACTTGATGATGTTGAGAAGCGATTACAGCAAGCCGAACGATGGCTGGATAAAGAGATTCATGAACAACCCATTTACGTGGATGGAGAGGATTTTCAGCGCCTGCCTGGTTTGGTCGCGATGTACCATGCTGGAATTGCCCTGATTCACGGCAAGATAGCAGACACTATGAAATATGCCCGACAGGTGCTTGACCTGGCACGTGAGGATGACGATTTACTGCGCGGAGCGGCATCGTCGCTCCTGGGGCTTGCCTTCTGGACAAATGGGGATCTCGAGACAGCGCATCAGATGTATTCAGATGGTATGGCTCATTTACACAAGGTCGGATTCATCTCGGATGTGGTTGGCGGCTCGGTTGTTCAGGCGGATATAAGAATCATACAAGGTCGTCTGCATGAGGCAATGAGCATTTACGAGCGCGGACTGCAGCTTGCGACAAAGCAGGGAACGTCCGTTTTGCGCGGCGCAGCGGATATGCATGTGGGCATGAGCGATCTATACTGTGAGCATAATGATTTGGATACCGCCGAACAGCATCTTTTAAAAAGCAAGGAACTTGGCGAACTCAACGGATTACCGAAGAACCCATATCGCTGGCGTGTTGCGATGGCTCGAATCCAAGGGGTGCAGGGAGATTTGGATGGCGCGCTGGATTTGCTGGATGAGGCAGAGCCCTTGTATGTAGGTGATTTCGCGCCAAATGTTCGACCCATTCAGGCGTTGAAAGCACGGGTTTGGATCAAGCAGGGTGAGTTGGAAAAAGCTCTGGCTTGGGCGCGTACACAGAAACTATCGATTGATGAAGAACCTAGCTACTTGCGAGAGTTTGAGCAAATCACATTCGCAAGATTATTGCTGTCTCAATATCAAAGCGACCATATAGATCGTTTGCTGCGTGACGCGATTGGATACTTGGAAGGTCTTCTGAAAGCGGCAGAAGAAGGCGGCAGGATGAATAGCGTGATCGAAATCCTAATCTTGCTGGCACTGGCGCATCAACTGCAAGAGGATATGCCCGCTGCTCTGTCGTCACTAGAACGAGCTCTCAAACTGGCTGAGCCGGAGGGATACATTCGCATATTTGTAGACGAAGGCGCAGCTATGGAAAAGTTACTTCGCAAAGCCGTCACAAGCAAGAGCACTCCAGACTACGTCGCTAAACTGTTGTCGGCATTTGAGGCGGAGCGAAAAGGATTCGGGGAGGAAATGCCTATTCCCGCCGCACCAGTTTCAGGGTCCATGATCGAGGCGCTCAGTCAGCGAGAGTTGGACATCCTGCGGCTGTTCAAGACCGAGTTGTCAGGTCCCGAAATCGCTCAGGAGCTCGTCATCGCTTTGAGCACAGTGCGGACGCATACCAAGAGCATTTACAACAAGCTCAATGTGAATAGTCGTAGGGCGGCTGTCAAACGGGCGATTGAACTCGGTTTGATCTAAGCCTGAAATGCACGAATCTAAAAAACCCGCCACATTTTTCTGGCGGGGTTTTTCGATTCTCCCCACATCCAATCCCCACATATGGGGAAGACATCTCCCCACATCCATTTGTATATTGTCTTCAACCGAACCCAAACAGGCGGCGACGCCGGGTGTCAACCTCAGGCACTTATCTTATTGGTTCAAAAAGGAGACAAATATATGAATAGCAAGTCCGAAGTATCGATATTAAGGCTCTACATGCTGCGAGCGATGTATGCGTTTATGGCTACTGGGTTGGCAATCTATAAATTGCCCGCGATTTTCAACCCTCCTGCAAATTTGTCGACCATGGGCAGCGTTGTGCTCAGTGTACTCGCTGGGCTGGCGCTCCTGGCAGGGGTAGGAATTCATCGCCCACTCAAGATGCTGCCACTGCTGTTCTTCGAGTTTCTGTGGAAGGCTATCTGGGTTCTGGCGTTCGCGCTCCCCCAATGGTCTGCCGGGCAGTTAGCTCCGGACGTTCAAGAGGTATTGATCAACAACCTCGTGGGTATTGTTCTGGTTCCACTCGCAATCCCTTGGGGCTATGTCTTCAATCAGTATGTGAAAGCGCCCGGCGATCCGTGGAAGAAGTAGATATCCCGAAATTCGAACCCTATTTTTTGAATTCAAAAGGAGAAAACAAATGAACGCCAATGGAAAGAATTCGATCAAAGAAAGCAAAGCAATTATGAACGCAGCCACTCTCATGCGGCTGGCAGGTTTATCTGCAATGTTAGCAGGGCTGTGTTTCATCATTATTGGAATGTTCCACCCAGAGAATGTCCCTTCATCGGTTACCACCACCACTTGGGTAAACGTCCACATTGTTGCGACTGTCCTGGGCTTTTTCGGACTGTTCGGCATGGCAGGGTTGTATGCCCGGCAAGTGGAAAAGTCCGGTTGGCTGGGTCTGACTGGCTTCCTCCTGCTTAGCGTCTGGTTTTTGCTCATAACAGGCTTTTCATTCGTCGAAGCATTTATCCTGCCACATCTGGCAGCCGAGTCACCTGCCTTTGTAGAAAGCCTTCTTGGGATGCTTACTGGAGTCCCCAGCACGGTTGACCTTGGAGTCCTGCCAATGCTGTGGAATATCTCCGGACCCATGTATATCCTGGGAGCCTTGCTGTTTGGCATTGCTACATTCCGCGCCCGAGTCCTGCCGCGCTGGGCAGGTGGTTTGCTCACACTCGCAGCCGTGTTGATCCCCATCGGCGGAATGTTTCCGCACGAATACCAGGCGAAGATCGCCATGATACCCGTTGGGCTGGCGATGGTTTGGCTGGGATACGCGCTCTTTTCTGAACGCCGCGAGAGATCATCGGAAGTCGTGCCGGGCATGGTAAGCTCGCAGCTTAGCCAAACCGAAGCCAAGTAAATTCGCGAGAGACTTTGCACAAGGGACAAGCGCCGTAGGATTGCTTGTCCCTTGTGTACTTAATTTCCACTTAATCGATCGTTCCCGTCCTCCATAAATCCCCACCCGAAATCCCCACATCTGGGGAAGACATCCCCCCACATTGATTTGTATATTGTCATCAATCGAACTCAAACAGGCAGCAATGCCGGGTGTCAATCTCAGACACTTATCTTACTGGTTCAAAAGGAGAGCAAAATGAAAGTGACCACCCCGAAACTCATCCGTTGGGCAGGCTTATCTGCCATGGTGGCAGGGATTATTTTTACTGCTGTTCAGCCGACCCATCCATCTATCAATACCAGCACATTCATCATTATCACTTCCCTCAAGACCTCCATATCGATCTTTGGTCTGCTCGGTATTACCGGGCTCTACGCCAGACAGGTGGAAGAAACCGGTTGGCAGGGTTTGGCTGGCTATTTTCTGCTAACCACCTATTATGCAGTTCAGATGTGCATTTCATTCATCGAACCCACAATCCTACCGCTGTTGACGACCGTAGCGCCAACGTTTGTAGCGAGCGCATTGCAGTTGTCAAGTGGGGTTGGTAGCCCAACGGACCTTGGCAGCCTCACAACAATCTATTCCCTCGCATCAATACTGTATGTCCTCGGCTCTCTGCTATTTGGCTTGGCTATGTTCCGCGCTCGCATCCTGCCGCGCTGGGCGGCTGCCCTGTTTGCGGTATCAGGTCCTTTGGCGGGCACCATGTTTACGCTGCTTCCTTATCAACTCGTCCAGTTGACATCGATACCGATTGGGACCGCTATGGTCTGGCTGGGATACGCCCTCTTTTCCGAACGACGGAAGAAAAAGTCAGAATCCGTGCTTGCTCAGGGAATCGTTTCACAAGAACCGAGCAAAGCAGCTTGAGAACCAACAAATCTTTCCAAGGAGTTTAAGATGAAAGCGATCATTCAAAATACAAGTCAAATCAAATCACCTGCAAGAAAAATTCAAACATCGTGGTGGGTGCCCGTCGGGCTGATCTTCCTCAGCATCATTCCCTTGATCTTTGGCGCGTTACGCTTGAACGAATTGGCAAGCGGGGCTGAGATCACACCAGACAACGCGCGCTTCTTTGCCTCTCCTTCGCCTGTGGTTATTCACATTATTGCATCTGCGGTCTATGTCCTGCTTGGCGCGCTCCAGTTCGTGGGTCGCCTTTGGCAGCGTGGAAGTAAATGGCATCGTTGGGTTGGCAGGTTTCTGGTTCCAGTTGGACTTCTCGTTGGGCTTTCAGCGGTTTGGATGACCTTGTTCTATCCCCGTCAGGAAGGCGCAAGCAACCTGCTATATGCCTTTCGGCTCCTGTTCGGAACTGGCATGGTTCTCTCGATCATCTTGGGATTCCTCGCCATCCTGCGGAAGGATGTTGATCAGCACCTGGCTTGGATGACACGCGCTTACGCGATCGGTCTTGGTGCAGGTACGCAGGTATTCACGGGCATGGTCGGTGCAATGATCTTTGGCACACCCAATGAATTTCAAAACGCGTTGTTGAATGGCGCAGCTTGGGTGATCAATCTTGCCGTGGCTGAATGGAGCATCCGCAAGAGTTCGATCAAGCCAACCCGCACAGTACATCTTTAGATATTGATATCAAGTTCACTTAATAATTTCAAAAACAAGGAGTCTAAAATGAAAGCAATCGTAGCAAGCCAATATGGTGGTCCCGAAGTTCTTCAACTCGAAGAGGTCCAAAAACCGACACCAAAAGCCAATGAAATCTTGATTAAAGTCCACGCAACCACCGTCACCGTCGCAGATTTTCGAATGCGAAGTTTTACCGTCCCTGCCGCAGTATGGATCCCCGCCCGCCTTGCGCTGGGCATCACAAAGCCCAGACAACCGATCTTCGGTTCTGAACTTGCGGGTGTAGTGGAAGCAGTCGGCAAAGACGTAACCCGCTTCAAGGTCGGTGACCAAGTCTTCGCCTCCACCCTCACGGAAAATTTCGGCGGCTATGCTGAATATAAATGTCTGCCCGAGAAGGCGATGATGGTGACCAAGCCAAACAACGTGACGTATGCAGAAGCTGCCGCTATGCCCATCGGCGCGACCACAGCCCTGCGCCTGCTCCGAAAGGGAAATATCCAACGTGGACAAAAAGTCATGATCTACGGCGCATCGGGAAGCGTCGGGACGTATGCCATTCAGTTGGCAAAATATTTCGGCGCGGAAGTGACCGGGGTATGCAGCACATCGAATCTGGAGCTGGTGAAATCACTGGGTGCCGATCATGTCATCGACTATACAAAAGATGATTTTTCATCCAGAGAAGAACGATATGATGTCATCTTTGATACGCTTGCAAAATTCCCAAAATCACAATATTCGAAAGTTCTCAAGCCGAACGGAACCTATGTGTCAATGGCTAAGCTCAGCACCAAGGAAAGCATGGACAACTTGATTTCCATCAAAGAGCTGGTCGAGGCAGGCAAGATCAAAGCATTCATCGACCGAAGCTATCCGCTGGAAGATATGGTCGAGGCGCACCGCTATGTCGATGCAGGGCACAAAAAAGGGAATGTCGTCATCTCCGTGGGGGCAAAATAATGACAGATGAACAACAAGCAAATCCCGATGCGCATCAACAGATGGTCTATCAATTCAGGATCAAAGGGCATTTGGGCACCCAGTGGATGGGTTGGTTTGAAGGATTGACCGTCATTTTGGAAGAGGATGGCAATACGCTCCTGAGTGGACCTGTGATCGATCAGTCCGCAATGCATGGTATCTTGAAGAAGATACGCGACTTGGGAATGCCATTGCTCTCGATGAATCCCATTGATTCCGATCCTGCAGCCAAGACAAATCCAGACCAAGTTAAAGGTGACCTATGAAGATCAACCCATTTCTGAATTCTGAACGACAGCTTCGCAACGGCTGGTGGATCCTGATATTTTTTCTGGTGCTCGCTGCATTCCTTGTACCAACGATGATCACTGCACAGCAAAACAATGTGGAAGTCTCCATTGGCGTGCAAGCCATGATCGTGACGATCGCCTCATTAACGGGTCAATTGCTGCGACGGAGACCGCTGACTGAGCTGTTTGGAACGTTTAATTGGCGTTGGCTCAAAGAACTATGCTTAGGCGGCTTGATCGGTTCCACACTCATGTTGGTCCCTGCACTGATTTTGGGAATGTTCGGCTGGGTTCACTGGCAATGGAATCCCGAAGGCTTTTCGATCCTCTTGCCGAGTTTATTGCTTTTTGCAGGAGTTGCAATCGCAGAGGAACTATTGTTCCGAGGGTTTGTCTTTCAACGTCTCATCGCCGGTCTGGGTCAGTGGCCAGCCCAATTGATCATAGCCGCCTATTTTCTACTGACGCACTTGAACAATCCGGGCATGACTGGCAGTGTCAAAGCAATGGCAAGCATCAACATTTTTCTCGCGTCGATCCTGTTCGGTCTGGCATTTATCCAGACCAAAAGCCTGGCGATGCCACTTGGACTGCATTGGATGGCGAATTGGGTACAAGGCGGCATCCTTGGCTTTGGCGTGAGCGGCACAGAACAATCAGGTTTATTAATACCTGGTTTTGGAGATGCGCCAGTATGGTTAACAGGTGGCCAGTTCGGTCTCGAAGCCAGCCTGCCCGGATTAATTATTGTTGTGATTACGCTGCTCATGTTCTACATGAGAAAGCCGGAGACACTAAAAGGTGACGCATGAATCATTCAATTCTCTACTTCCTTGTTCCCGTCTTTATCGGGATTGGCGCAACTCTTACTTTTGATCTTTGGGCACTGTTTCTCAAATATGCCTTCAAAATAACCCCATCCAACATGTGTCTGGTCGGGCGCTGGATTCTATATATACCAGAAGGTATCATTAAACATTCTAATATCAACTCTGCTCCTCAAAAGAGCACAGAATGCATCGTGGGATGGCTCACCCACTACCTTACTGGCACTGTATTTGCAGGGATATTTCTGGCATTCGTAGGTAACAACTGGATTCAAACTCCAAGGGTAATTCCCGCACTTATCTTTGGAATAATCACAGTCTCTGCGCCATTCTTCATCATGCAGCCTTTATTTGGGCTCGGTTTTGCCGCATCAAAAACTGCGAATCCTATGCAGGCCAGGCTTCGCAGTTTGATGAATCATGCTGTATTTGGCATCGGTCTTTATCTGTTCGGATTGTTGGTCAATTGGTTGCTGCGAGTATATGCATAACAAAGAGTTCTCAAAAACTATTTATTATGTTGTCCACTCAATTGATTCTGGCGTTTTTTCCTGCTTACACAGCGGTGCAAAATGCCAAATCTCTCAAGACTGAAGTAACTAGAGGGTATGCACTATAATGGATTTATGTCTACACCAATTTTAGCCACCAAACTTTATATCCCTTCACCTCGAGCTAAAGTTGTCTCGCGTCATCGCTTATTTGAACGGTTGAACAATAGTCTCTCCTCCAGCCGCAAACTTACCATTATTTCTGCCCCAGCCGGCTTTGGGAAAACCACGCTGGTCAGCGAATGGGTCGCCGCCCTCACCCTAGCCCCTCTCCCAGTGGGAGAGGGGCTAGGGGTGAGGGTCGCCTGGTTATCGCTGGATGAAGATGATAATGACCCTGCACGCTTTCTGACTTATCTCGTCACTGCTTTGCAGACAATTTCGCCGAATATTGGGAATGGGGTATTGGGTATGCTTCAATCCCCTCAGCCACCGCCAACCGAATCGATTCTGACAACCCTGCTCAATGAGATCACCACCATCCTAGACAATTTCATCCTCGTTCTTGACGACTACCACCTTATTGATGCCAAACCGATTGACAATGCCCTCACTTTTCTGCTCAGACATCTGCCGCCACAGATGCACCTGGTCATCACCACTCGCGAGGACCCACAACTACCCCTGGCTCGATTACGTTCTCGCGACCAATTGACCGAATTGCGCGTTGCGGATTTGCGTTTCACTTCCTCCGAAGCCGCTGAATTTATCAATCAAATAATGGGACTAAACCTTTCAGCGGAAGACATCGCCGCGCTGGAAGCCCGCACCGAAGGATGGATTGCTGGTCTGCAACTTGCTGCAATTTCAATGCAGGGACATCATGACACCACCAACTTTATCAAATCATTTACGGGTACACATCATTTCGTGCTGGACTATCTGGTGGAAGAAGTCCTGCACCAGCAGCCCGAAAACATCCAGAAGTTCCTGTTGCAGACATCCATACTCGACCGAATGTGCGGTCCTCTGTGTGATGCCGTATTGCTCAACCCATCCTCTTCCGCGCAGGAAACTCTCGAGTATATCGGACAAGCCAACCTGTTCATCGTGCCCCTAGACAACGAGCGGCAGTGGTACCGTTATCACCATCTCTTTGCGGATTTACTGCGTCAGCGATTGCACCAAAGCAGCGCCTCAACTGGCGGTGCGGCAGGGGGTGTGTCCGAATTGCATATCCGTGCCAGCCAGTGGTATGAAGACAATGGCCTTGAACTTGAAGCGTTTCATCATGCTGCAACTGGTAATGATATTGAGCGCGCCGAGCGCCTCATTGAAGGTAAAGGGATCCCCCTAACCTTTCGCGGGGCATCAGTCCCTGTGATGAACTGGCTGGAGTCGCTGCCAAAAACGGTATTGGACGCTAAACCTCCGTTGTGGGTGATGTATGCCTCGACGCTGCTTTTTTCCGGCAAAAATACAGCCGTCGAACAGAAATTACAAGCTGCTGAGGCAGCTTTAGCTGCCGCCCTGCAAAGCACCGAACCAGACGAAAAGTCTCAAGACCTTATAGGACGTATTGCTTCCATGAGGGCTACATTGGCTGTTATTCAACACGATGCAGAAACCATCATTGCCCAGTCTCGCCGCGCCCTAAAGTATCTGCACCCCAACAATCTTCCTGTCCGCACTGCCACTACTTGGACATTAGGATATGCCTATCAGCTTCAGGGAGATCGCGCTGCGGCCAGCCAGGCTTATGCAGAAGTCATATCTATCGGTGAGTCTTTCGGGAAATCCATCTACACCCTGGCAGCTACGATCAATTTGGGCCAGATACAGGAAGCCAATAACCAGTTGAATCTAGCGGCAGAGAGCTACCGGCGCAGCCTGCAACTGGCCGGCGATCCACCGCAGCGGATGGTCTGTGAAGCATATCTTGGGCTGGCTCGTATAACCTACGAATGGAATGACCTGGAGGCCGCTGCACAGTACGGACAACAGAGCGCCCAACTGGCACAGCAGTTAATCGTTGATACCTTTGCTGCGTACGGGGTGTTTGTTGCCCGCATGAGGCTCGCCCAAGGTGATGTGTCCGGCGCGGTTGCTGTTTTAAGTGAAGCCGAAGAGTTCGTGCGCCAGCATAACTTCGCGTTTCGGATGCCTGATGTTGTTGCTGCCCAAGTGTTGACCTTGCTGCGCCAGGGCGATCTGCCAGCTGCATCTCATCTGGCCCAAAAACACAAACTTCCCATCAGCCGGGCCCGCGTACACCTGGCCCAGGGAGACCCGTCCGCAGCACTGTCGGTGCTGGAGCCATTGCGTCAGCAGGTGGATGCAAAGGGATGGCAGGATGAACGGCTCAAGGTGACGATTCTACAATCGATCGCTCACCATGCGAATAAGGAAAAAGACAAGGCCATGCAGCTGCTTGGTGACGCGCTTGAGTTGGCAGAGTCGGGTGGCTTCATCCGTATCTTTGTCGACGAAGGGTCCCTGATGGCTCAACTATTGTCCGAGGCTGCTACTCGTGGGATCAAGCCGGGCTATATCGGTAAGCTGCTGGCTGTATTTGAAGCAGGGAAGCAGAAAAGTGAAGACAAATCTTCTCTGCCATCTACATCATCTGGACAGCCCCTTATTGAGCCATTAAGCCAACGCGAGCTGGAAGTGCTGAAGCTAATTGCCCAGGGACTCTCGAATCGCGAAATTAGCAAGCTGCTTTTTCTCGCCTTGAATACTGTAAAAGGGCACAATCGACTTATCTTTGGCAAACTACAGGTCCAAAGGCGTACCGAAGCGGTGGCACGTGCCCGCGAGTTGGATTTATTGTAGCCAGAACAACTGTTTGTCCGCAAGTCTGATGTAAGAACTGCACGCACTAAGAGGGGGCTATAGCCCGCAGTCTCCAAGTCACAGCATTACAACTTCCTCCATCTCAGCACCCAACAACAATACCCCCAAACAACACTTAAGTGTCTATACCTTAATACCTCCTTGTAGATAAACTAACTCTACATTGAGCAAGTGGCACGGACTGTAATGACCTACCACAGGAGGACACAGAAATGTCGAACGAACACAACCAAAAAACTAATTTGGATGAACCAATGGTTTATCAAATTAGAATCGAGGGCCATTTGGGTCATCAATGGACAGACTGGTTTGAGGGCTTGACCATCACTCTGGAAGACAACGGCGAGATGCTCCTAACTGGCCCAGTGGTCGATCAGGCCGCGTTGTTTGGACTGCTCAAAAAAGTACGTGATTTGGGCATGTCACTGGTCTCGGTCATTCGGATTAAACCTGACCAGAAAGTTCCACCAGAGGTCAAGGAGTAAATTGAGACAAGCCACTTGGAAAGGAGGTTTCCATATTAGAAAATTGATAAAGAAGCAGACAAGCGTTATGCGTAAAATTTATTTATTCTGAAAACAACCCAAAGGAGAAAATACGATGACTACCATGGAAAATAAGAATACAAACAAGAAGACCACTGAACTGATCGATCGGAAAGGGCTGCTCTCGTCACTATGGCTGTTTGCGATGCTTACTTATACCTACGGCGATGTTGTAACGTTAATGGATCCCATTAAGCATGGGACCATTGAATTGACCGAGGGATTCCTGTTGGGAGGTTCCATATACATGATGATCCCGATTTCGATGGTTCTCCTGTCGCGGATATTGAAATATCGGGCAAGCCGCCTGGCGAGCATCATCGCAGGCATAATAATGACCATCACTCTGACTTTGACGCTATTTGTTGCTGTGCCAACAATGTACTACGCATTCTTCACAGCTATAGAAATTGCGTGTACCGCACTCATTGTCTGGTATGCATGGACATGGCGTAACCCTGAAGTTTAGTCCTAATAACATAGCGTTCGCCGAAGGCTAATCTGTATGAAACTCATGAAAGCGATTGTGTACACCAATGCAATCGTTTTCATGAGTTTGTCAAAACACATATATATTAATTGAACACATTCAAAAAAGGAGAATCAAATGAAAGCAATTGTATACACAGAATACGGATCACCAGATGTACTTCAACTCAAGGAGGTAGCCAAACCTACTCCCAAGGACAATGAAGTCCTTGTAAAAGTTTATGCGGTCTCCGTAAATGCAGCTGACCTCCATCTTCTCAGAGCTGACCCGTTCCTGATCCGCCTGAGCTCTGGACTGTTGAAACCCAAAAACAAGATACTCGGATCTGACATTGCGGGACGGGTGGAAGCAGTTGGCAGCAACGTAAAGCAGTTTAAGCGGGGTGATGAAGTATTCGGGGACATCTCCGCGTGTGGCTGGGGCGGGTTTGCCGAGTATGCATGTGCCAGTGAAAATGCATTCGCGTTGAAACCGACCAATCTATCGTTCGAAGAAGCCGCGGCGGTACCAATGGCAGCAGTCACTGCCCTGCAAGGTATTCGCTACGCCGGACAGATTCGTCCCGGGCAAAAGGTTTTGATCAATGG
This sequence comes from Anaerolineales bacterium, assembly GCA_014860745.1. Lineage (GTDB taxonomy): Bacteria > Chloroflexota > Anaerolineae > Anaerolineales > Villigracilaceae > Villigracilis. The sequence continues at coordinate 46,115 of JACZJC010000080.1, read as the reverse complement.
AGCTTCCGGCGGTGTAGGTTCATTTGCCCTACAGCTTGCCAAATCATTCGGCGCTGAAGTGACCGCTGTGTGCAGCACCAGGAATTTGGATATGGCGCGCTCGATTGGAGCAGATCATGTCATTGACTATACCAAAGAAGATTTTGCCAGGAATGGACAGCACTATGACCTGATCCTTGCCGCGAACGGAGACCGCTCGATCTCAGATTATAGGCGTGCATTAAGTCCCAAGGGTGTTTATGTTCAAACCGGAGGATCCATGGCTCAAATGTCTCAAGCGATGCTCCAGGGACCATGGATTTCAATGACTGGGAGTCAGAAAATGGGTAATATGGGAGTCGCGAAACCAAATCAAAATGATTTGGTCATTATGAAAGAGCTGCTTGAAACTGGCAAAGTTAAGCCTGTGATTGATAGAACCTACCCGCTAAGTGAAACGGCTGCCGCAATCCGGTATCTTGAAGAAGGACACGCCCAGGGAAAAGTCGTGATTACTGTGGCACATAACAACTAATCGCGACGAGTCCAGAGAATAGTCATCAAGCTAGTAAGGATACCCAATGAAAGATAATATGATCGGCAAAATCTGCCTTGTTACAGGCGGTACCAACGGAATTGGTAAGGCAACAGCTCATGCGCTGGCACAGATGGGCGCAACAGTGGTGATCGTTGGGCGTGATGCTCAAAAGGCAGCGCAGGTTAGCAAGGAAATCCAGGCGGCATCTGGTAATCAGAATGTAGACTGGCTCCTGGCCGACCTATCGTCGCAGCAGGATATTCGGCGCCTTGCAGAGGAATTCAAGAGCAAATATTCACAACTCCACGTCTTGATCAACAATGCGGGCGGAACATTCATGACACGTCAGCTAAGCGTTGATGGAATCGAAATGACCTTTGCTCTCAATCATCTCGCCTACTTCCTGTTAACTAATTTGTTGCTCGATACGATTAAAGCCAGCGTTCCGGCACGGATCATCAGTGTTTCTTCGGATGCTCACTCAGGCGGAATAATCGAATTCGATAACCTTCAGGGCGAACGATCCTACTCAGGCATCGGACCCTATGGGAACTCCAAGTTGGCGAATATCCTGTTTACCACTGAACTGGCTCGCCGCTTGGAGGGAACAGGTGTGACCGTCAATGTTTTGCATCCAGGCTTGGTAAGTACAGGATTTGGGAAAAACAACCCTGGTTTGGTTATGAAAATAATGGGGGTGGTCATTCCTCTCATTGCACGTTCCCCGGAAAGAGGCGCGATAACATCGATCTATTTGGTGTCTTCACCAGCGGTACAAAACATTACCGGACAATACTTCGTTGATTGCAAAGTAACCCAACCGGCTCCGCAAGCCGCCGATAGCGCTGTCGCCAGGGAACTGTGGGATGTCAGTGCTGAAATGGTACATCTGGCGGATGCTGTGCCAGAAATGACATAGCGGCGGATAAACTTGATCAATGCATCTAGCTCGGAATTCGATCTCCAAAACGCGCACCTCTGAGGAAAGATAATGAAAAAAATAATGAAATGGTTTGGTCGGATATTTATTGGGATTGTAGTCTTGGTCTGCGGACTTGTGGGCTACGCCATGTTGACAGCGCTACGCACTGAGCGACCCGTTGGTTTCCAGATAGTTCAGGCAACCGACGCGGATGGACAACCCTTCGTTGTCGGCGTATGGTATCCAACTCAAGCGCAACCCTGGCCGACGACTTTGTTGGGCGTCGTGCTGATGGATGTGGCGCGCGACGCCCCAGTTTCAGGACACGATTTGCCTCTCGTGGTGATCTCGCATGGAAACGGCGGCGGGCCTGCAAGCCATGCCGACTTAGCCCTTGCTCTTGCAAACGCCGGCTATATAGTGGCAGCTCCCATGCATACTGGTGATAACTATGCAGACCAAAGCGCTCTTAGTTCAGTGTCCTGGTTGAGTGTGCGTACCAAAGAACTCCATGCTACCGTCGACTATATGCTCAAGGATTGGCAAGGTCACGACCGCATCAATCTGGAACGTATCGGAGCTTTTGGATTCTCTGCAGGCGGATTCACAGTATTGACGGCCGTCGGCACTCAGCCAGACCTTCGCATCATAGCGAAACATTGTGTCGAGTCGCCCGAGCTTGTTTGCGATCTGCTGCGTTCCGTCAACTCTCCTTACCTGAATACCGATACGCCAACGATGGGAGATGCTTTTTTGCCCGATTTGAGAATTAAGGCGGCGGTCGTGGCAGCACCGGGCTTGGGTTTCACAATGGTTCCGAATGGGCTCGACAATGTACGTGTGCCAATTCAACTTTGGGGCGCTGAGGACGATATCAACGTTCCATATGCCACAAATACCAAGCTAATTCGAGAAGCCCTTGGTTCCTGGGTGGAGTTCCATTCAGTTGCTGGTGCCAGCCACTTCTCGTTTCTCACGCCCTGCGGCCTTCTGGGGCCTCCCGCAATATGCAAGGATCAGGGACAATTTGATAGGAAAGCCTTCCATATGAATATGAATGCCAGCGTCATAGCATTTTTTGAAAAAAACTTGAAAAATCCGTGAGACACAAATTTGCGCACAAGTCTTATTTTCTGGTTATTGAGTGCTCGGTTATCGGATCGAATCCTGTACACGCTCAGAAGGAGTCTTTTCTTCAATATGGACGCCAAGTTTATCGGAGTATAATTATCTAAAATGTCAAATAAACCGCAGTCATCCACACGAGAAGCTGAGCTATCACCAAAGCTAACACTCACCGACGAGGAAAAATTAATTCTCGTTGCGAAGGTGTCTGCGGATGCCATCTACGACTGGGATATGGTCGCAGGGTTAACAACATGGAATCATGGTTTGTACACCCTGTTTGGCTATGAAGGTGACACTGTTCAAACCCATGTCTGGTGGGAGGAACATATTCACCCCGAGGATAAGGATAGGGTAATTAAGAGTATTACGGCCGCGCACGTTGCAAAAGCCGATTACTGGACCGATGAATACCGCTATCAACGCGCCGATGGGACCTATGCTTTTGTCGTTGATCGCGGTTATTTTATTTATGATGACGACAAAAGGCCGCATCACCAGATCGGTGCCTTAGTCGATATCACCAGCCGCGTCGTTCTGGCTGAAGCGCAAGCCCAAAGCGCCATCGAGGAACGGCAGCGCCTGGCACGTGACTTGCATGATTCTGTCACGCAAACTTTATACAGTCTCACACTGATAGCGGAAGCCACACGTCGTCATGCTCAAAACGGACAGCTGGATCAAGTCATTGCCCAAACAGAACGTTTGGGAGAACTCTCCCAACAATCCCTCAAGGAAATGCGCTTGCTCCTGTTTGAATTGCGCCTGCCGATCCTGGAGCGGGAGGGATTGGCAAAAGCACTTCAACATCGCCTGGATGCAGTGGAAAAACGCGCGGGTGTAGATGCAAACTTGATCGTTGAGAACGTGGACAGATTGCCAGCTTTCGTCGAAGAGGGTCTTTTTTATATGGCATACGAGGCGTTAAATAATTCTCTGAAACATGCAGCCGCTACAAAATTGACAGTATCTTTGCGGGCAATCGATGGAGTTGTAGAGCTTCAGGTGGCGGACAATGGCAAAGGTTTCGATGCGCAATCTGTCAGCGAAACTGGCGGAATGGGATTAACAAATCTAAGGGACCGAGCGCAGAAACTTAAGGCGCAGCTGGAGATTACATCAACTCCAGAAAAAGGCACGAGTATTAAAATAGTGGTGGACCCTGATTTTAAAGTGTCGGCTTTGTCGTAGGTAGTATGTAAAGAGCAATTTACGCACTTTCGCGAAATATCAATTATTGGTAAGGAGAACGAAAAATGATGGAAACGATTCGAATCTTTATCGCCGATGACCATGCCATTGTCCGTGAGGGACTACGTGCCCTGCTCGCAACAGAACCGGGCCTCGAGCTGGTCGGTGAAGCGAATGATGGTTTGCAGGCTGTCAGCAAAGTGCAGGCGCTTAGACCAGATGTAATCCTGCTTGATATGGTCATGCCGCATATGGACGGATTGGAAGCGATTATCGAGATCAGGAAAAGTTGGCCTGAAGCAAAAATTATCGTGTTGACTTCGTTTTCTGATGACGAAAAAGTATTCTCGGCGATTCGCAACGGCGCCCTGGGATATTTGCTCAAGGAATCATCCCCCCAGGATTTATTGCGAGCCATCCACAGCGTGGCGCGCGGCGAAGGCTTCCTCTCCCCGAGTATTGCGTCAAAGGTGATGCGCGAAATAAACCAGCCGCCGAAATTCCCGCCCACAAAAGATCCGCTGACGGAAAGGGAAGTGGAGATTCTACAACTTATGGCGCAAGGCCTGACCAATGATGAAATTGCTGAAAAACTGGTGGTCAGTGAAAAGACAGTTCGCACGCATGTCAGCCATATTCTCGCAAAACTTCAGCTGGCAAATCGCACACTGGCTGCATTGTATGCATTGAAAGAGGGATTGGCTTCGTTGTAAAGCCACAAGTCATTTATCACATCAAACAAAACCACTGATGAAGTGGTTTTGTTTTCTGAAAGAATACATCATTTGTCCCATCCTAAATACACTTATCCTCTGATGTGGATTAAAATCCAAAGGGGTAAACTTTGAACACGGGATAGAATTAAAGAATGACCAAACAGAATCAAGAGGACACTTATGCAACTTACAGTTAATAATCTCGGCAAGCAATACAAACGTGATTTCTGGGGATTGAAGGATTTTTCTCTTGATATCAAACCTGGTATTTTGGGATTGCTCGGACCAAACGGCGCAGGCAAATCGACATTCATGCGCATGCTCGCTACGATCACAAAGCCCACAAACGGGACGATCACATGGAACGGCACGGATGTCGTCAAAGCTCCTGATGTTTTGCGCGATGTGCTTGGCTATTTGCCGCAGGATTTTGGCGTGTACCCAAACCTTAGCGCGATTGAATTCCTCGAATACATGGCTGCCATTAAAGGACTGGATGCAGTTACCGCAAAAAGAAGAATTGATGAACTGCTTCAACTCACAAATCTGGTCGAAGCCGCGAAGCGACCATTGGGTGGATATTCAGGCGGCATGAAGCAGCGCGTGGGCATTGCGCAGGCACTGCTCAACGACCCGCAATTGCTTATCGTGGATGAACCCACCGTCGGGCTGGACCCCGAAGAGAGAGTCAGGTTTAGGAATCTGCTCTCAGATCTATCGGGAGAAAGAATCGTGATCTTGTCCACGCACATTGTTTCAGATGTGGAAGCGACCGCTACGCACATCGCTCTTGTCAACAAAGGTCAGCTTTTGCGTGAAGCCGCGCCAGAGAACCTGCTCAACGAACTTGAAAATAAAGTCTGGGAGTGGACAGTTCACAGCGACGACCTGTCCGCGCTGAAACAAAAACACATTATCAGTGGAACGATTCGCCGCAGTGACGGTGTGCAGGTGCGCGTGGTCAGCGCAGACAAGCCCGATTCCAACGCACAAAATGTTTCGCCAAATCTCGAAGACGCCTATCTATTTTTTATCGGCGGCAAAAAATGAAGTCCGTACGCGTCATCTACCATTTAGCGCGCGCTGATTTTTTTGAACGCGTACGCCGTTATAGTTTTCTGGTCATGCTGGGATTGGTGGTATTCCTCGGCTACCAAACCGCCATTGGCAACATGGCGTTGGAACTGGGTCTGTATCGTGGCGAGTTTAATTCCGCATGGGTTGGCGCAATGATGTCGCTTATCGCGACATTCTTCATCGGCTGGTTTGGCTTTTATCTCGTCAAAGGCTCGGTGGCGCGCGACAGAGAAACCGGCGTTGGGCAGATCATGGCGACCACACCGCTGACCCGTCCGCTTTATTTGATCGGCAAATGGCTGAGCAACTTCGCCGTCCTCATGTCAATGGTCGCGGTGTTGGCGCTGGGCGCTGTGGTTATTCAATTTTTGCAGGGCGAAAATACGCAGATCAATCTATTTGCATTCCTATCTCCCTTCATCTTCATCGTCATGCCGCTCATCGCGCTTGTTGCTGCTGCTGCAGTACTATTTGAGGCAATTTCTTTTTTGCAGGGCGGCTTTGGAAACATCGCCTATTTCTTCGCCTTCATCATTTCCTTGCCGCTTTTTATGGAAAACCCTGCGCTCAAACAATACCCAGCCTTCGAACCAACAGGCTTGGGAATATTGGCAGGCGATATGGGCAAAGCAGTCACCGCGATCTATCCCGAATACAACGGTGACTTTACTCTCGGTGGCGGATTTGTTAATGCAACCAGGGTATTCACATGGGACGGCGTCCAATGGACACCTGAAATGATCTTCGCCCGCTTCTCCTTGATTGTGCTCTCCATCCTGTTGATTTTTTTCGCCGCCCTTTTCTTTGACAGGTTTGATCCATCGCGCAGCAAACCACGGCGGATGAAAAGCAACGCATCACCTTCCGCACCCGAAATTGTTTCAACATTTCAAGCAGTATCCACGCCCCATCTGACTCCTCTCAACAAAACCGCCAACCGATTCAGTTTCTTCAATGTCTTAATGGCTGAAATAAAACTTCTGCTCAAGGGACAGCGCTGGTGGTGGTATGCCATCATGGCTGGGATCATCATCGCCTGCCTAGTCACTCCATCATCTGCTGTGCGTGAGTATACGCTTCCCATTGCATGGATCTGGCCGATTCTGATCTGGTCTGCCATCGGCAATCGCGAAATTCACAACAACGTTCAGCAATTGACGTTCTCCTCTGCCTCTCCACTCTTACGACAACTCCCCGCACAATGGCTGGCGGGATATATCGTCACTTTGCTGGTCAGCATTGGCGCCATCATCCGCTTTTCAGTAGACGGTGATTCGGCTGGCTTGCTGGCATTACTTTCGGGCGCGTTCTTCATCCCCTCGCTGGCATTAGCCGCTGGTGTATGGAGCGGAACCAGCAAGCTCTTTGAGATCCTGTATATGCTCATCTGGTATCTCGGTCCCATGAATAAACTTGTGGCACTGGATTACATTGGCTCTCATGGAAATGGTCGCCCCGAATTCTTCATCCCATTTTCGATCGTGTTAATTGTCTTTGCATTTATAGGTCGTGCGAGGCAGATTCGAACATAGGTTGTGTTATATGCAATGAAAGAAGGTTTAGTTTCGGTGTAACGCTAAAGGAGTTTTGCCTTCTGCTGTCGCCACAATCTTGACTAATTTGTTGTTTAAAAGGAGATAAAAATGAAAAAACTAATATCTGATATTTGCACCGATCACTCTGGCGCTGGCATTTTGTGCGTTCAGATTGGCAATTGAAAAATAAACATAGCATTTGACGCCAATTCATACCATAAACAGCAGGAGTAAATATGAGCGCAATCTTACATGTCCAAAACCTTGTCAAAAATTATGGTGACTTTAAAGCCGTAAAAGGTGTGTCGTTCGATATCGAAGAAGGTGAGATTTTCAGCCTGCTCGGTCCCAATGGCGCGGGGAAAACAACAACCATCTCCATGCTATCCACTTTATATACACCCACTTCAGGCGACGCAACCATCGGCGGCCATTCGATCACAAAAGACCCGATGGGTGTGCGCGGCATTATTGGTGTTGTTCCGCAGGATCTGGCTTTGTACGAAGACCTGACCGCCCGCGAGAATTTGATCTTCTGGGGACAGATGTATAACTTGAGCGGAAAGTCACTCACCACGCGAGTGGACGAAGTGCTTGAACAAATCGGCTTGACCGATAAAGCCAAAGACAGAGTCAAAACCTATTCAGGCGGAATGAAGCGGCGCGTCAACATCGGCGTTGGACTGCTCCACAAGCCGCGTTTACTATTCATGGACGAACCCACCGTCGGCATTGACCCGCAATCGCGCCGCGCAATTTTGGATACGGTGAAAGACTTGAGTAAACAAGGCATGACATTGCTTTACACCACGCATTACATGGAAGAAGCAGAAGAACTTTCCAACCGCGTCGGCATCTTTGACCACGGCGAGATGATCGCAATCGGTACACAAAAGGAACTTACCCAACAAGTTGGGGAGGCTGAAACATTGATCCTTCATGTCGGTGAGAATGACGACTCAGAAGCTCTCGCCAAAACATTAAAGGATATTCAAGGCGTTCAGCAAGCGACTGCCGTTGACCATGAAGTCTCGATTGTCTGCGCTGAAGCCGAAGATGTGCTGGCGGCAGTGGTCACCAAGGCAAATGACCGTGGCATCAAGATCCGCTCAATCGATATCCGCGAGCCGAATCTTGAAGCAGTCTTTTTGCATCTAACGGGGCGCGCCTTGCGCGACTGACAATAGACCATTGACCATACAAAACGGTCAACCGTCCATTGTCCATCGTCAAATGGAGTATTTATGCTAAAAACTTTCCTCATCGGTATCAAAGATGTACGCCTCGCATTTCGTGACCGCGCCGCGCTGATCCTCATGCTTGCTGCGCCATTCGTGCTGACGGTTGGTCTCGGTCTTGTTACGGGACGATTCAGCAGCAACACGAGCAGCGGGGTTTCGGATATTCCCGTCATCATCGTCAATTTGGATAATGATCAACTGGGCAATGCATTAGCAGATGTCTTCAACTCGGCAGACCTTGCCGATTTGCTGGAACCAACTAGCGGGTCCGACCCCGAAGCGGCTCGTAAATCCATTGATGAAGATAAAGCCGCGGCAGTCGTCATCATCCCCGAAGGTTTCACAAAATCCATCATCCCGCAGCAAAGCGATTTCGCAAATGGAAATGTGGTGGCGGCAGATCCAGTAAAAATTGAAGTGTATGCCAATCCGTCACGCTCGACGGGCGCGGGCATTGTCAAAGCCATCGTGGACGAATTTCTCAGCCGCGTGGAAGAAGCGCGTGTCAGCGAAACGACATCGATTGAGCAACTCATATTTAGCGGTAGGATCACGCCGCAGCAAGCCCTCGCCACAGGCTCCGCAGCGAGCCAGGGCATACAAACCACCTCCCCCGCAAGTACGCTCGCTGTCAAAATAAATTCATCCACTGCGAACGGCGACGCAGTCAAGTTCGACGCGCTTGCTTATATCGCGCCTGCCATGGCGTTGATGTTCCTGATGTACACCGTCAGCTACGGCGGGCGCTCGATCCTTGCCGAACGCGCACAGGGCACTTTGCCGCGTCTGCTCGTCTCACCGACCAACACTGCTCAAATTTTGGGCGGTAAAGTGTTCGGCATCTTCTTGACTGGCACAATCCAAATGTTAATTCTGATCGGCGCATCCTCGCTATTCTTTCAACTCAAATGGGGCGACCCGCTCGGTGTCATCGTGTTGGTGCTCGCGGCAGTCTTCGGCGCCACGGGCTGGGGCATGGTCATCACCGCCCTCGCGCGCACGCCGAGTCAAGTGGCAAGCGTCGGCACAGCCATCATGCTGATTTTCGGCATCATGGGAGGAAGTTTCATCAACCTCGAACAAATGCCGTCCTTCGTGCAGACGTTTAGCAAGATCACGCCCAACGCCTGGGCATTGGATGGATTTACCACATTGGGACTCGGCGGGACATTGACCGATCTTTCCGCGCCGATCATTGCCCTGCTTTCAATGGGCAGTATCTTATTTTTGGTTTCTGTCGTGTTGTTCGGCAAAAAGAATTTGGTGCAGAAATGAAAAAAATATTTGCCATCATCTGGAAGGACGCCGTCGTCCGATTTGCAAGTTCATCGGAGTTGATCTTCTTCATCATTCTGCCGCTCATCTTCACGTTCCTGCTTGCAGGCGGAACACCGAAAGCTGATGGCGGCGATACCCGCGTGAGACTCGTTGTCGTGGATCAAGCCAATACGACCATCTCAAAAAATATCATCGCCGAGCTGGATAATTCCACAGCAGTGAGACCTGAAACTTTGCCTCTTGATGAAGCCGAAAGCCAGTTCGATTCGCGCCGTGCATCCGTTGTATTAATTCTCCCCGCTGGCTTGGACTTGCAAGCAATTCAAGATGGGACGGCTCAAGTTGATTTCCGTCAACAGCCTAATAACTTAAACGCCACAGTCGCTGAACGCGCCATACAGACCGCCATTCGACAGGTCGGCAGTGCGATCAACGCCGCAACCAATGCCGTTAAAGACGCGGAGGAGAAAGCGCCTTTTGCAACTGAAGCAGAACGCCAGGCCTATTTCGACACCTCACTGAAACTCGCCCAATCCATTCAAGCAGACGCGCCCGAACGCGTAACCGTTATTGAAGGCTCGACCCCTGATAAGGTGAATTACGATCCGCGCGCAAATGCATCCGCAGGGCAGCTTGTCACGTGGGTATTCATTCCGCTGTTTGGCATCTCCGCCCTGTTTGCTTATGAAAGACAACAAGGAACTCTGCGTCGCGTTTTAACAACCCCAACCAGCAAAGGCATCTTCTTGCTGGGGACCATTGCAGGTCAGGTTGTGATGGCGCTGATTCAAATGTCCTTGCTAATCATGTTTGGCATCTTCGTCATGAAATTAAGTTGGGGACGTGACCCATTGGCGCTGTTCGTCCTTCTGACCGCAGCAGCATTGGCAGCAGGCGCAATTGGGACCACAATGGGAACCTTCGTCAAAACCGAAGGTCAAGCCAACGGCCTAAGTATCATGATGGGCATGATCATGGCTCTCTTGGGTGGCTGTTGGTATCCGCTGGAATTATTCCCCTCTGTTGTACAAAACATCGTTAAGATATTGCCAACGACCTGGGCTATGCAAGGATTGCTTACACTTGTTCTGCGCGGCGGCGGATTGATTGACATCCTTCCCGCAGCGGGAGTCTTGCTTGGGTTTGCGGTGATTTTCTTTTCAATAGGCGTAATGAGATTTAGGTACGAGTAGTTCTTAACAACAGAAGGTGGAGGCAGTTGATTGCCCTCCTGTGCTGGCTACTTACTTCATCCGCCAGGTTTTTGACGGGAATTTCGCCAATCTATCGCTGATGCTTTTAGACAAGGTTTATGGAGCGGAACCAGCAAGCTCTTTGAGATCCTGTATATGCTCATCTGGTATCTCGGTCCCATGAATAAACTTGTGGCACTGGATTACATTGGATCCCATGGAAATGGACGTCCCGAATTTTTCATCCCGATTTCCATCGTGTTAATCGCCTTGGCATTTATCGGTCGCACGAGGCAGATCCGCACATCGGCAGCGTTGTATGCTTTGAAAGTAGGATTAGCTTCGCCGTAATGTCATAAACTATTACCGTGTCAAACAAAAAACCACTTCATCAGTGGTTTTTTGTTTTGGAGGAATACAACATTTGTCCTATCCCAAGTCCATCTATCCGCCGATGTGGCATAAGACCCAAAACGATAAACTATTGAACATAGGACAAAATAAAGAATGAGCAAACAAATCATCGTCGTCGTTATTGCAACTCGCTCAATTCCCCTGGCGGATGGATTGGATGCTTTACTAAAAGCCATTCCCCAGATCGAAAAAGTAGAGATAGTGAGGACTATGGAAGATGCCATGCAACGGATTGAAGACATAAAACCGAGAGTCCTCGTACTGGATTTGTCCCTGGCGGGCAAAAAGCCCGAGGCATTTTTGGAGATAATTCTTTTGCTTTCTCCCGAAACATTACGGGTGCTGTTGGTGGATGACGTGCAGGATATCAAATGGATGCCTCAGTTTGCCGAGGCGGTCCTGATCAAGGGAGTTTCGCCTTCTGCTGTCGCCACGATCTTGACCAATTTATTGTTTGTAAAAGGAGATGAAAACGAACAAATTCAATCACAAGAATGAGATTCAAAAAGACATACGATGGAAATTACGCCAAAATCAAAACAACCTCGGAGGAATACTTATGAAAGCAATTGTGTACACTAAATTTGGATCACCAGATGTCCTTAAACTAAAAGAGGTAGCCAAGCCTACCCCCAAGGACAATGAAGTACTTATAAGAATAGTTGCGACAACAGTCGCAGCAGAGGATCCCGGCATACGCGCTCGCCCAGGTCTTAATGGTTTTTTGAAACCCAAGAAATCCATACTGGGATTTTATCTGGCTGGCGAAGTGGAAGCCGTTGGAAAAGATGTAAAACGATTCAAGAAAAGCGACAAGGTGTATGGAAATACCGGGCTGGGCTTATTAGGTACATATGCCGAATACATTTGTATGCCTGAAGATGGGGCGCTTGCAATGAAACCAGCCAATATCACCTATGAGGAAGCCGCCGCCCTTCCCAACGGGGCATTAACAGCCTTGCCCTTCTTTAGAGATAAGGGAAATATTCAGAGCGGACAAAAAGTTCTTATCAATGGAGCATCTGGGGCGGTAGGAACCATTGCCGTACAACTTGCCAAATACTTCGGGGCGGATGTCACTGGGGTATGCAGCACCACGAATTTGGAAATGGTGAAATCGTTGGGAGCTGACAAGGTCATTGATTACACCAAAGAGGATTTTACAAAGAATGGTCAGACGTACGACATCATTTTTGACACGGTGGGCAACAGTCCGTTTTCACGCTGTAAAGGCTCGCTAACTGAAAATGGGATTTATCTGACAACTGTCCCTTCGCCAGCGACTATGCTTCAAATGTTATGGACATCCATGACAGGCGGAAAGAAGGTAGGGATCGCCGCCACAGGTTTGAGACCATCCAGTGAAAAGACCAAAGAATTAATTTTCCTCAATGGACTGATTGAGACAGGGAAGATAAAAGCGGTGATTGATCGAAGCTATCCGTTGGAGCAGATTGCCGAGGCTCACAAGTATGTCGAGGCAGGGCACAAAAAGGGAAATGTCGTCATTACCATAAGCCATAACCCCTGAATCTAAAATACAGACAATGAAGAGATAAAAAATAAATTCAATCACAGGAGAAAATAACATGGATACAAAAGTCAACACATACAGAACGACAGCAAAAGTGATAGGCGCGCTATATATTTTGGGATTCGTTGTGGGCATTGCGGGATCGGCACTTGGTACACCAGGTCAGCTTGAGACAGTTTCTGCCAGGAGCATAATGATTGCACTTGGCGCACTGCTTTGGGTGTTCGCCGCCGCTGGCGATGCCGCTCACGGGGTGATGATGTTCCCGATCCTGAAGCAAAACAACGAGCGCATCGCACTCGGTTACTTCGGCGCCCGAATCGTCGAAGCCGCTATCATTGCCGTCTCGGCTTTATTCATCCTGCTTCAAATTCCGCTGGGTGCCGAGTTCCTGAAAGCCAGCGCCTCCGAGACTTCCTATCTTCAATCCCTGAGCGCCCTGTTCGCACAGTCACAGGCTTACACCTACCAGATCGGCATGGTCACTTTAGGGATGGCTGGCTTGACGCTTTGCTACGGTTTCTATCGGGCAAAATTGGTTCCGCAGTTTTTCATTATTTGGGGCTTCATTGGATACGTGAGCTTTTTAGGCGGATCTATGTTGGAAATCCTGGGCTTCAATCTGCAACTGCTCCACACACTTCCGGGCGGATTGTGGGAGATATCCATTGGGATCTGGCTGATCGTCAAGGGATTCAATTCAACCGCGTTTACTTCCGAGACTGCCAAAGACAAAGCGAATTGATTCCGATAGGTGTGTCCGACCATGGTGGCATTCTATGGTCGGACACCAATATATTTGATGAGGTGAAACCATGTCCCATACGGTTATTTACAATTCAGAATTACACATTGTTGAATCAAAATTGCAAGGGGATATGACTTTGGGCGAAGTCGAGGAAATCGTTACCAAAATCGCGAAAATAGCCAAAGAGAAAGATTGCCGTTTAATCTTTACTGATTTTCGTGAAGTATCACGGAAATTATCAATCTTTCAGATTTACAAATTGCCTGACCGCACAAAGAATATATTCGCTTCTTTTGGGATTAACGTATTGCTCTACAAGCGAGCGAATGTCGCAGCAAAAGATTTGGATGATTATATTTTTCATGAAAATGTCATGGTCAATCGTGGACATCACGAAAAGGTGTTTACTGATATTGACCAAGCAAAGAAATGGCTAATGGAAGTTAGCGCCGCTAAACAAAGTCGGCCATGGCCTCGCATTGATGGATACTACCCAAAGGAGAAGAGACCGTGAAAGCATTATCAACTAAAAAGGAAAAAAATAAAATGAACACAAGTTTAATCTGGCTGGGCCGAGTAGTAGTTTTGATTATAGGGTTGGCGGTGGTAGGAGCTATTTACGAGTCTGTGGCGGAAGCTGCTGATGCAAAGGCATATCCGCCACCCGGTCAATTGGTGGATGTTGGCGGTTATCGCTTGCACATAAACTGCACTGGCAGCGGTAGCCCCACGGTCATCATTGAGGCTGGGCATGGAGATTGGTCAACAACATGGGGATTTGTGCAAGATGAAGTGGCGAAGACGACCCGGGTCTGCACCTATGATCGAGCTGGAATGGGGTGGAGCGAGGTGGGTCCACTTCCTCGCGACGCGGCGCAATTCGCAAAGGAACTGCATACCTTGTTGCAGGAAGCCAATGTTCCAGGACCTTATGTAATGGTCGGGCATTCGCTCGGAGGCGCTGCAGTACGTGTATTTGTCCACGACTACGCCTCAGAAGTTAACGGGGTTGTGTTGATCGATTCGATGAATCCCGGACAAGCCACCCAACCGCATATCGTGGCACAAGCGCAGGCGGACCCACAATCGCAGCCATTTTCCCTGGAAGCCGTATTGGCACGTTTCGGAATAGCGCGGTTGATCGTGAAGCTGCCTGCGTATGCTTCCAGGGTACCAGCCAATGAGGAAGCCTACTATCCACTATATGTTCGCCCACAATCTTTACAAACCAGTACCAACGAATTACAAGGGCTGCCAGCCTCTTTAGCGCAGGCAGCTGCCGTGAAGACCTTCGGCGACCTGCCATTAATTGTTCTGACCGCCAAACTGAATGACCTTCAAGGTTGGCCCGAGTGGCAGTCTGAATTGCTCCAACTGTCATCCAATAGCCAGCATCTGTTTGCAGAAAACAGCGGTCACACTATCCAAGTGGATCAGCCCGATGCCGCCGTGGCAGCAATTCTGAACATGGTAGAACTTGTTCGCCAGTCGATACAGAAGTAGGTTTAAGGTGAGATTATGAATCAACGTGAAACTGTCTGGCTTCGAAAAATCATTTTTCTAACTATAGTGATCCTGACTGTCGTCTCACCTGTGACCAGAGTCCAACCAGCCATTGCACAGGTCGCGCCTGCTAATTTTGAAGAAGTTGACGCTTACGTCAGCACGAAGATGAAAGAACTTGGTGTTCCAGGTGCAGCGCTTGTCATTGTGCAGGGCGATCAAATCGTTCACCTGAAGGCGTTTGGGGTTGCCGACCGTTCAGGTCGCCCGGTCACGCCGCAGACGCCGTTCTTCACCGGTTCGACAGGTAAATCGTTCACCGCGTTGGCAGTCATGCAATTGGTGGAAGCAGGCAAGGTCAAGTTGGATGCGCCCGTACAAACCTATCTGCCCTGGTTTCGCGTCGCAGATGTCCACGCATCTGAAATCATCACAGTACGCCAGCTCCTCAACATGGACAGCGGGCTTCCCCAGTCCATCGGGCGGACGCAGTTGGCAAACACCGATCTGAGCGATTCCGCCATCGAGAATAACGTTAGAGCATTGGCGGATATCGAACTCATCGCGCCGCCCGGCGAGCGCTACGAGTATTCCAATTCAAACTACGTTACCCTGGGTATGATCATTCAAGCGGTCACTGGTCAATCCTATGAAACGTACATCGAGGAGCATATCTTCCAACCTCTGGATATGCAGAACAGCTTTGCATCGAAAACTGAGGCTGAACAAAACGGGCTCGCGGAAGGTTTCCAGAAGTGGTTTGGGATACCAGTCGCTTCGCCGAATCTGCCCTTTGTGCGTGGTTCGCTCCCGGCAGGCTATCTCAATATGAGCGCCGAGGATCTCGGTCATTATCTGATCGCGCAATTGAACAATGGAAGCTATCAGGGAGTATCTGTGCTCTCCCCAGACGGAATTGCCGCGTTACATCACCCCGATATCCAGATGCCAGGCTCAACCGATTATTACGCCATGGGTTGGGAGGTCCAACACTTTCAAGATGTGGGGGTGATCAGACACAACGGCGAAGTTCCAGGATATACGGCGGATATGTTCCTCGTGCCGCAGAAAAACCTCGCGATTGCGATGGTGATGAACACCTATAGTCCGATGTTGGGGATTCGTTTATCGCGACTTCCAAGCAGCGTACTGCGCATGTTGCTTGGCCAGGAGATCGTTCCGGGGAATGAATTCCTTTTTATGCGGATAATCTACGCCGTGGTGATGTTGATTCCCTTATTGCATATCATTGCCGTCCTGACTACGCTCCGCCGCAACCGTTCCTTGCGGAAGAGTATGCGGCAACCAACGCGGATGCAAATCGCGCGTTCTATCGTTTTGCCGTTGATCTGGAACGCCGCCATTGCCTATGTGCTTCTTGTGACTTTGCCAAGTACGTTCGAGGCTAACATTTCGACCGTTATCCTTTTCCAGCCAGATGTCGGCTGGGTGGCGGCGATTAGCGGCATCTTCGCAATCGTGTGGGGGATAATAAGCACCGAGATTGGAATTTCGATGTTGCGCCTGACCTTAAAGAGAGGACAAATTGCTTAGCGACTATATCTATGATGTTCCTCATGATGCAACATAATCTAAATTAATCTGAATCAAGAAGGAGAGTCAAATGAACACAAACGAAAACGCACCACGCTTTACAAAAGTATCACTACGTACCGCGGCCATCATCGCGGGTGCGGGTTTATTGCTGATGGCGATCCTCTCACCGATTGCCCTCTTGAATACCTTCCCGAGCCTGGTCAAATTTGACGATGCCGCCCTGACTGCCCAAAACATTTTGAATTCCATGGGAGCGTTCCGTACTGCCGTCCTTCTCCTTTTCGCGGTGGCGCTTCTCGATGTGGTCGTCGCATGGGGGCTTTACATTGTGTTCATGCCCGCGAATAAAAACCTCTCCGCCTTGGCTGCATGGCTGCGGGTGATTTATGCTGGCATTTTCATTTTTGCCATCAGTAAACTTTTTGCTGCTATGCAGGTCCTCACAACAGACGGCGTTCAGGCAATGTCTTTTTTGAAGGCATTCCAAAGCATATTTGATAAGGGGTTGATTCTATTCGGCTTTCACCTGTTAGTGCTTGGCTATCTCGCTTTCAAATCAGGTTATGTTCCCAAATGGTTGGGAGGCTTCCTCGTGCTGGCTGGATTGGGATACATCGTGGATGGTTTTGGGGAAATCCTCTCCCCTGCTTATAACTTATCCATCTCACAATTCACCTTCATCGGCGAAGTCTTTTTGATCTTCTGGCTTTTGTGGAGAGGCATTAAAGGGTTTGAAAACTCTCCCGCCAGCAAGTAACGCTCGCGTTCGGCGCGTGGCTGTACGTGAGATATAAACACAAAATTGATTTGGTAGGGGCGACGATGCGTCGCCCCTACTTATTCTTCCACACCGTAAGTCTTTCAGGATCGAACCGCGCATCCGTTTCTGGCGGAAGAATACGCAGTTCCCAACCCAGATGTAAATCGCGCGTTATATCGCTTTGCCGTTGATCTGGAACGCCGCCATTGCCTATGTGCTTCTTGTGACTTTGCCAAGTACGTTCGGGGCAAACATTCCGACTATGATTCTCTTCCAGCCTGATGTCGGCTGGGTGGCGGCGATTAGCGGCATCTTCGCGATTGTATGGGGACTGTCGAGAACAGGCATTGTTATTGCCGTAATGAGTAAAGGCCGATTTCGATTGTCTTGGAAACTGCTAAATTTTTGATTGTTAGCTTTATAATGGATTCATGTCCACGCCAATTTTGGCCACTAAACTTTATATCCCCCCACCTCGACCACAACTCGTCCTTCGCCCTCACCTGATCGAACAACTGAACAAAGGACTCCTTTCGGGTCGCCAATTGACCCTCATTTCTGCCTCCGCCGGCTTTGGCAAAACCACGCTTGTCTGCGAATGGATCGCAGCCCTCACCCCTTCCCCCCTCCCATCGGGAGATAGGCTAGTGGTAAGAGTTGCTTGGTTGTCGCTGGATGAAGGGGACAACGACCCTGTCCGCTTCATCACGTACCTGATCGCGGCATTGCAGACCATTAAGGCGGGACTTGGCGAGGGAGTTTTATCAACTCTTCAATCTCACCAGCAGCCGCAAGTCGAAATGGCTCTGACGACTCTGCTCAACGAAATTTCTTCCATCCCCGATTCCTTTCTCCTCATCCTTGACGACTACCATGTAATCGACTCCAAATTGGTGGACGAAGCGCTCGCCTTTCTGGTCGAGCGACTGCCGCCGCAGATGCACCTGGTCATCGCCACGCGCGAAGACCCATCCCTGCCGCTGGCTCGCTTACGCGCTCGCAGCCAATTAACCGAACTGCGCGCGGCCGACTTGCAGTTCACCCCTGCCGAAGCGACGGAAT
This sequence comes from Anaerolineales bacterium, assembly GCA_014860745.1. Lineage (GTDB taxonomy): Bacteria > Chloroflexota > Anaerolineae > Anaerolineales > Villigracilaceae > Villigracilis. The sequence goes on along the minus strand of JACZJC010000080.1, from coordinate 27,742 downwards.
TCCTCAACCGCGTGATGGGACTGAATCTCTCCGATGGAGATGTTGCCGCGCTGGAGTCCCGCACCGAAGGCTGGATCGCTGGCCTACAATTAGCGGCGCTCTCCATGCAGGGATACCAAGATACTGCCAGCTTTATCAAGTCCTTCACGGGCAGTCATCGTTTCGTGCTGGACTATCTGATCGAAGAGGTTTTGGGACAACAATCAGAAAAGATTCAGGCATTCCTGTTGCGCACATCCATTCTTGAGCGCATGTGCGGTTCACTTTGTGACGCCGTCCTGCTTGACCAATCCACATCTGGGCAGGTGATTCTGGAACAACTCGAACACGCAAACCTGTTCATTGTCCCCTTGGATAATGAACGGCGTTGGTATCGCTATCACCACTTGTTCGGCGACCTGTTGCGTCAACGTCTCGGTCAACCGCGGGAACTTCCCGAATATCACCTGCGCGCCAGCACGTGGTATGAAACCAACGCCGACCTGGCTCAAGCCTTTCACCATGCACTCGCGGCTGACGATTTTGAGCGGGCGGCGAATCTAGCCGAAGCGGCCTGGCAGGGAATGGAACGCAATTTCCAAACCACTGCGTGGCTGGGTTGGGTGAAAAAATTGCCCAACGCAGCGATTTGTTCCCGCCCCTGGTTGTGTGTCCAAATTGGGTGGGCGTTTTCGGATGTCGGAGAGACGGAGTCGAGTGAATCGTATTTGCAAAATGCCGAGCGAGCGGTGGCAGGTATGGAGGCGCAGGAGGCGTTCAAGTCCATCCCAGGGAATATTGCCCTGATCCGCGCGGGTAACGCCCAGATAGAAGGCAATCTCACTGAAACGGTGAGATATACCGAGCTATCCATGCAACTCATTCCCGAGAACGATCTCTTAATCCGCGCTCAAGCCGCCATCACATTGGGGTTTACCCATTGGGCAACGGGCAAAGTGGAAGCCTCACTGCAAGCCATGCGCACCTGGATGGATGACATGCAAAAATTGGGCAATCAAATGTATGTGATTGCCAGCGCCTTTGTGGTGGCGGATATGCAAGTGACATTGGGTCGCCTGGGCGAAGCCGAAAGCGCCCTCCGACGAACCGTACAACAGGCTGAGGCGTTTGGTCAGGAAGCGGAAGTGGTCACTGCTCATCACCATTTGGGACTGGCCATGCTTGCTTATGAACGGGGCGATAATGCCGCGTTCGTACAATCCATGCAGACTGCCGCGGACTTGGGTCAACATACAACCCTGATAGACTGGCCGCATCGGTGGAATCTCGCCCAAGCCCGCCTCAAAGAATCGAACAGGGAGTGGGATTCCGCTCTCAAATGTTTGGACGCCGCCCAGAGAGGTTACGTTAAAAACCCGATCCCCATCTTCCAACCGATCGAAGCACACAAGGCGCGCGTCCATCTCAAACAAGGTCGCTTGGACAAGGCTCAGGCTTGGGCGCGGGAACGCAGCCTCTCGGTCAAGGATGAGGCGAATTATCTGGGCGAGTACGAACATCTCACGCTGGCGCGGACGCGTCTGGCTGAAGGTTCCTTTACTGGAGTCCATGAATTGCTCGAAGGCCTGCTGGCATTGGCCGAATCGCAAAAACGGACGGGGAGTGTGATCGAAATCCTGTTGACGCAAGCGCTCGTTCATCAGGCGCAAGGGAATCATTCCGAGTCCCTCGCCGCGCTGGAACGCGCGCTGATACTGACCGAGCCTGAGGGTTACATCCGCATTTTCGTGAATGAAGGCGATGTGATGCAATCGTTGCTTTCTGATTTTCGATTATCTATCGCGTCTCGCGCTCACCCCTTGCTTGGATATGTGAATCGCATTTTAGATTTTTTCCCGCAATCGGCGGAAGCCACTCTGCAATCCAAAATCGTAAATCCTAAATCTGAGATCGTTGATCCTCTCACCGACCGCGAACTCGAAATCCTGCGTCTCATCGCCGCGGGGCATTCCAACGCAGAGATCGGTCAGCAGCTATATCTGGCGCTCAGTACGGTCAAGGGACACAACCTGCGGATCTTCAACAAACTGCAAGCCCAAAACCGAACCGAAGCCGTCGCCCGCGCCCGCGAGTTGGGCTTGCTCTAATTCTCAAAACAATACTTCAATCAATACTTAAGTTGCTACCCGAAAGTACCTCCCTGTCGGTATATTGGCGTTGAACATGGACACGCCTCCTCCCCTCTACGAAATCCGAATTGCAGGCCACCTGTCCCCACAATGGATGGACTGGTTCGAAGGCCTGACCATCACGCTGGAAAACGGCGACACGCTTCTTTCTGGACCCGTGGCGGATCAGGCCGCTCTGCATGGCTTGCTCAAAAAAGTGCGTGATTTGGGAATGCAATTGGTCTCAGTCAATCAAGTTCAGTTCGATGAAACCCATCGAGATCATTCAAAACAAGGAGAAACAAAAATGAAATCAATCAAAAAGATCGACACGAAAGTCCTGCTCTCCACTCTGTGGATCGTGGTCATGATCAACATGCTGAAAGCGGACATCCTTTCGCTCAATATCCCTGGCGCGGCGGAAGAAGTGGCAAGAACGGCCGCCAGCACTGGCGCATCCATTCCCCAATTGATGCTGGTCGGCGCGATCATGGGGCAACTCGGCATTGCCATGATCGTCCTGTCACGCGTGTTGAAGTACGGAATCAACCGCTGGGTCAATATCGTTGTAGGCATCGTCACCATTGCCTATATCTGGGGCGGCATGGCGTCCTATCCTCACTACATTTTCATCGCTACGATCGAGACTCTCTGTCTGTTGCTGATCATTGGGCTTGCATGGGCCTGGCGCAACGTCGAAGCCTGACCGATACAAAATAAAAGGAGTAAAACATGAAAACTTTACAGAAGTCCGGCGGCCTCGCCGCGCTGTACATGGCGGTAGCCTACATTGTGGCAATACCCTACTTCCTTGTCGTAGTTAACTATCCCGCTGTTGTTGACCCCACCGAGAAGGTCATTTTACTCAGGGATAACTACACGAGCATGTTCGCGATGCACGTGATTGTCTATGAGTTCGTTGCGCTTGGTCTGGTTGTGTTGGGGCTGGCCCTCTACCACCGCTTGAAAGTCGGCGCACCGATGATAGCCCAGGTCGCGACTGCTATCGCCCTCATCTGGGCTTGTCTTCTTTTAGCAAGCAGCATGGTGTTCAACTATGGCATGGAAGCGGTCGTTGGATTGTATGCCATTGATCCGCCTCAAGCCGTGTGGGCCTGGCAGGTTCTTGAAACGGTAGCCCAAGGCCTGGGTGGAGCCGGTGGAGAACTCCTGGGCGGGTTGTGGCTCTTGCTTGTGAGTTGGGCCGCTTCTCGAACCAATGCGCTTCCCAAACCGCTCAACTGGCTCGGATTTGTAATCGCTTTCGCGGGCCTCATCTCAGTTGTGCCATCGCTTGCGGATGCGGGCATCGTCTTCGGGCTGCTCCATATCGTGTGGTTCGTCTGGCTGGGAATTGTGTTGCTGCGCAACCAAACGGTCAAGACGCCGTAAAAACTGAGAAGCGCGCCCAATCGTATCACCCCATCACGTAAAAGTGGGGTGATACCCAACAACTCATAAAGGAGAAAAATGAAAATCTGCATCATTGGAGCCTCTGGAAAACTCGGCAAGTACATGATCCAACACGCGCTGGATCGAGGCTATGAAGTGGTTGGCATTTGTCGAGAACGCAGTGTCAGCAAACTCGACGCGTTCAAAGGACGCATCACGATCATCCCCGGCGCGACGAATGACCGCGAGATTATCAAGCAGGCAGTCGCCGGGTGTGACGGGGTTCTCACCGTGCTGGTCCCGTGGGGTAATCAGCATTACGCAACTGGCACAGCCCAGGCGGTACTCGACTTTGCGCCTCAGGATGCGCGCCTCATCTTTTCCTGTGGCTGGCATATCTCACGCGATGGCAAGGATGTGAACCCGCCGTCCCTGCAGCGCGAGGAAAAGATTACCCGCTGGCTGACGCGGATTATTCCTTTCATTGACCTTGACGACCAGGTGGAAGCCTGCCGCCGGATTTTCGCCAGCCACACCCGCTGGACGGTCGTGCGGGGAAGCGATTTGGAGGAGGGCGAGAGCCAGGGTTTGCCCGTGTGGAGTCGCCACGTCGGCGATCCCATTCTCGCCAGCAACCTCACCCGCCGCGTAGACTATGGCTTGTTCATGGTAGAAGCGCTCAAGAACGACGCGCTCATCCACGAAGCCCCGGCCATTGTCGGCTGTCGCGCACCTTCAGCGCTGGCTCAGGCCGCTGTGCGCTAAAAAGGAAAAAAATGAACACATACAGAAAGAATGCAGTCATGGCAGGCGTCTTTTACTTTTTGGGAACAGCCTTCGGGGTTTTGGGCGGAAACATTGGCGGCGAAGTGTTTTTATCGCTCATCTCCAGCAAACCGCTTGCCGGTGTAGATATGCTGAGCCTCGTTGCCGCCAATTCATCCCGGCTTACCGGGGGTGCATTTTTTACCATCATGATGGGGATTTCGCTGGTGGCGATGACGGTTTTCCTCTACCCGATCTTTAGAAAAGACAGCGAAGAATTGGCAATGGGGATGGTTCTTTTCCGCGGAGCGCTGGAGGGAACCTGGTATTTTGTTACGGCCCTCGGTTTTTTGGCGCTGGTCGCGCTTGGCAACGAATACATTGCCACCGGGGCTGATTCGGCTGCTTTGCAGTCCATGGGAAATGTTTTGTATCAGTTCCAGGATCGCCTCGCTGCGGTCGGCCCCATCTTTTTTCTTATTGGGGCTATGTGTTTATACATCTCCTTCTATCGCACCCGGCTGATCCCCCGCTGGTTGACCGCCTGGGGTTATATCGGCGCGGTTACATCTCTGGCTGCCGCCTGGTTGCATCTCTTTCACATAGATACCGGCTATGAGTTTTATATGGAAATGGTGTTGGCGCCACAGGAAATGGTCATGGCGGTCTGGCTGATCGTGAAGGGATTCAACCCATCTGCGCTTGCTGCCCTGTCCGCCCGGCAACCCGGATTGGAGAACTAAGATGAAAGCCTGCGTTTACACCCAATACGGTCCCCGGAAGTGTTGCAACTGGTAGACGTCTCCAAACCAACGCCGCGCGACCACGAAGTATTGATCAAAGTCCATGCCACCACCGTCACGATCGGCGACACGATCATGCGGAGTTTCAAACTGCCAAATATCACTGGCTGGCAAGAATTCATGGCACGTCTGATTCTCGGATGGCACAAGCCCAGACGTCACATCCTCGGCATGGCGAAGCGTGTTGGAAAATACGGTGATTACCAATAATTGCATTCCGCGCATGTGCAGACTGTGCCAGGCATTCATGCCAGATTGACGCAGGTCGGGCAGAACGCTGGTCGCCACCCCGATGGAAAAGCCAAGACTTCGCAAACTGCTGCGTTCGAGCAAGCCTGCTACTTCCACAATGTTAACCGAACTCGAAAGCCCATCCGCCGCGAGAAGGATGAACGCGGCGCACAGATGTGATCGTTTACGGGAATGGTTTAAACGAAAACATCCCTATACGTAGGGGTGTTCGTTCATTTCTTGATAGTTTATTCTCTATTTGGCGGGCACATTCCACGCTGGTCTGAATTTATACCCGTATACATGATATATGCCACTCTGGACAGATTTTATTACGGTTGTAAAGAATAAGCAGTCTGATAACCGGACTTCTCATTCTTATTCATTTGTTGACCTTACGGACAGTACGGGCTGAGCTTGTTTATTTCATGTACGGCGGTGTACCAGTTGAATTCTTCGTTGTCGCTGAAGTAATAGTAGGTTGCGCCATTGGGTGCCATGGCAACGATATTGCAGCGCCTCTGCTAGATGCCTGGACTCTATCTCTTCACTCTCCGCCAAATCTGCAATGGTGCGGGATAACTTGAGGATGCGGGGATAAGCACGCGCTGAAAAGATCATCTGACTTATCGTCATAGCAAAAAAGGGGATGAATTGAGCGGAAGACTTCCATCGGAACCTATTGTAATTACTAACCAACAAAGGGTCACAAAGTGGCGTCTCAAAGAAAAGTTGTGTTTTGTGTTTAAAAACAAACTCCCCTCTTCGAAAGGCAGGGGAGTGGGGCTTGATTGTATATGAGAGAGAAATCGAATGCCCGTAAACGAGCATTTCACAATACATAGAAAATTCTTCTGGTCTTTGGAGTCTCGATACTTGTGACTGCCATGCTTAAGGCAGATCCACGCAATTTCCAGAATTTAACTGTATGGAGTGATTTGAATTGGCTACCAGTGCGCACATTTGTGTCGCATTTGCTGGACGATTGGCAATGGTGTATTGTGTGAAGGGAGGGTCTCCATAAGAGCCCCAGGTCAATTTCCAGGGACCCGAGCCTGGAGAACCTGCCTGATCCGGGGGAACGGTGTTGAAGAATATGTGAACATGGAGCGAATCGGTAAAATTATGAACGTCATAATCCACCGCGTAGAGATTTCCTTCAACCCTGATCCCGGTGATGACTACGTATGGTCCCGTTGGCGTCGCAGTGGGTGGGATTGCTGTTTCAGTGGGAATGTCTGTTGCAACCGGGAGTGCGATAGCAGGCTGGGTCTCCGTCGCTGCCACGATGGGCACCTCTGTTGGGGTGTCACCGCCACCAAACATCTGGCTCGCTGCGAAAATTCCCACACCAGTAAGACAAAGCAACCCAATCACTACTGCGGCAATAACCGGCATCGCCATCGAGGCTTTGCGCTTTGGAGCTGAAGGTGCGACCGGGGCAGAGTAACTGGGACTCGGCGGTGAGGTTTCGATCATGGTCCCTCTGGCGGGGACAATGGGCGTGTTTTCAACATAAGTGCCGGCAATTGGTTTCTCGATTGTCGTTCCCCGTCCCGCAGACATAAAAGTCGCATCTTCCATCATGGTGGCCATGGGGGAGGATGTACTGCCTGAAAGCGCGTTTCTTAAAGCGGCTGCCATTTGCGCCGTGGTTTGATAACGGTTGTTCGGGTCTTTTGCAAGAGCTTTATTGATGATCGCAACCAGGGCATCCGGCACATCGGGATTGAGGCTTTTTATATTTGGTATCGGATCGTTTATATGCATCATCATCAGCGTCATGGCTGAATTGGCATCAAAGGGTGGGCGGCCGCTGACCATTTCGAACAAGGTCACACCGAGGGAGTAAACATCCGTACGACGGTCTGGCTGCTCGCCTTTGATCTGTTCAGGCGACATATACATCGCCGTTCCAACAACCGCCCCGGTCGCCGTGTGACGCGTTCCACCGACGATCTTGGCGATACCGAAATCCATCAGGATGACCTGTCCGGTGGTGGTGAGCATCAGGTTGGCAGGTTTGATGTCGCGATGGATCATTCCGCGTTGGTGCGCATAATCCACCGCATCGCAAATGGACGCCATATATTCAATGGCTTGTGAGTGGGAAAGTTTCCGCCCGCTGTCGTTGAGTCTTTTTAGATGGTCCTGGAGCGTCTCTCCCGGCACGAATTCCAAAATCATATAATAAAGATCGTCGTCGCGGTTGAAATCGTAGACTTGAATGATCCCATGATGACGTAACTGCGCCACCGCCGCCGCTTCTTCTTCGAAGCGCTGGACGAAATCCGCGTTGCTCGATAAATGGGAATGGATGACTTTGATAGCCACGACCCGCTTTAAATTGGGATCCGTGCCTTTATACACAGAAGACATCCCCCCCTGACCCAATATTTCCTCGACAATGTATCGATTGCTTATTGTTTTTCCGGTTAAGTTGTTAGCCATCACTTCTCCTAAAATAAAAGCATGAATGCAGTTAATACTACTGAAACACGAATTCAAATCATAACACGGCTTGCCGCACTGTTTGCGGCTAGGGTGAATCTATGAGGAACAACCATCCGTTATCGAACTTGCATGTCGTGCTGCGCCCGGATTCGCTTAATGCCACCATCGCCATAAACCCTCGATCGAAGACGGTATCCGCCGAGCTGTAGGCTCGCTGCCGCGCGGCATAATCCGCCTGCATTTGCTGGATGATCGCCGCATGTTCAACTTTTTGCTGTTCGTAAAGCGCCATGGCTTGGGGGTCAGACTGATTAGCGGGCTTCTCCGGTTCAGGAGGCAAATTGGGTTGAGGGGGAGGAGCGCTCGGATCAATCTCACCGATCAGTGTATCGTTGGTGTAGACCCAAAAGCGATTTCCCCGACCCACGATCGTCAGGCGGTTGGTTGTGTCATTTTCCCACCTGAAAGTCTTATCTTTATAGCGGGCGTAAATATCGCGCCCGGTCACCACCTCGCCGTCAGACATGGTGAAAAAAAGGAAATGCCCACTTGCCACTCGCGTAATGATCGCTACATATTGATCCAGGGCGTTCTCGTTCCCATCGGACCGCAAAACAAAACCGCAGCCCGAGGTACTGCCAACCGTATTCCAGGTGATATCCGCCGAGATGACAAAATCCTGCGCCAGGGTGCCAATATAGTAATTTATATATTCGAATTCACGGTACCCGGATGCGTCCAATGACACGGGCGGATGTACCCAGCCGATCCTGCCCTCAGACGGATCAACCCCGTACTTTGGCAGGCTTGCCAGAATTGGAGCAAATGCCACGGCTGTTGCGGTTAACGAGTCTGAACTCGTATCCACTGCTTGTGGGGCTTGCGAGCCCTGGGCGGCGGATGCGGTGCCAGTCGCGCGAATCTGGGCGCTGATCGCCTCAAGCGTGCTTTCGGTTGCGGCGTCGCTGCCGCCCGTCCCACATGCCAGGGAAACCATAATCAAGATCAACGGAAAAATGACGAGTTTATTTTTTTGCATTTGAACCTATATCACGTCTTTTCGTTTTTGCAGATACAGTATTGCCCCAAATAGCAACAGAATGATGAAACCTTGCACAGCCCACGTCAAGAGGACCTTGGAGTGATACGCCACTGTATCATCCTTATCAACATAGGCGAAGCCCGACCCATTGATGAAGGTCCTGACCACGGCTTCACCAGTTGCGACCTGCACCTTCAGCTGGCTGATTACCGTCTGATACTCGACTTGATCCTTCTGATACTGATCGGCTTGCGCCTTGTACAGTTCAACTTCGAGTTCGTAGGCTTTGAGTTGGGCAAAGAAATCCGCCATTGCAACGTTGTCCGATTGGTCTTGAGGTTCGACCGGACGAACGGGTTCCGGAGGCAACGGTGCGGGGGCAATCGGCAAAGGCTCGTCGACCAGATTGATGTAGAACTTGCCTATACCAGGGTGGTTGCAGGATTCCACTTTGAGCATGTTAATGCCCATGCAATTACAGTTGTTGGCGAGTTTATCTTCCAACGTCATCGCGTTACGCACGTCTGGGGGCAGCGCCCAGCAGACATCCTTTGCCACATCCGACCCGGATCCCGAAATGGCGATCAACGATTCGAACGCCCAGCGCGTTGAGAAGGGAGCGCTGACAAAACTCGGAACTGGAATCAACGCGCCCGCCAACACAATTTGCGGCAGCATCAAAATGATAACGATTAATGGCGCGGAACTGGAATTCGGCGCCAACGCCGATGCAAAGAGTCCCAGCATCATTCCAGCAAAGGTTGCCAAAGTCATGGTGATATAGATCTGGAAGAATTCGAGTGCGCCTCCCGGCATTTTGAACGCAAGGTAATGCACGACCGTATAGGCCACTGCCTGGTAAAGCGCCAACAATGCAGCCACCCAGATTTTCGATAACACGTAAGGCAGAATTTTTAGATTGACCAGCCTTTCCCGCCTGTAAATATCCTGCTCTTTGACGATCTCGCGCATTTGCGAAATTCCACCCACCATGATGCCATAAATGGTTAGCAGAAAAAGTGTGATCATGACCTGGGACATGTCACCCTTGTAGAAATCGAAAATATTTCTCCCCATGACCAGCGATAAGATTACATCCAACAAACTGACCACAGGCGCTGTTGCAAGCATTAATCCCAGTGCGAAGCGGTCGCGGGTCAGGATTTTGATATTACGGGCTGACAGGATCAGCAACTGTCTTAATGAAGAAACCTGCCTGGTATTGCCTGCTTTTTGGGGCAATCGTTCGGGCTGGGGTATCGTCACGGCACTTTGTGGAGACAGCTTGCCAGCCAATGGTTTTAGGACATATTCAGCATGGGCGTTGCTTTCACGATATCGGTTTGCCCAATCTTCCGCTTTGCCTTTGCTCGGATCATCCAGAATGGCATAGATCTCATCGAACTCGATCTTGCCGGACCTGCGGGCGCGCTCCGAGCGGAATTGGTCAAAATAAGCCAAGGCTTCATCTGGAGGTCCGAACCATGCCAGATAACCGCCTCTTGCCAGGAAAATGACCTTATCTGCCAACATTACATTTTTTGTGGCATGAGTGATCAGTATAATTGTTCGACCCTGGTCAGCCAGGCGTCGCATCAGTTGCATAAGGGCCGTTTCAGTTCCAGGATCCAGACCCGATGTGGGTTCATCCAGGAAAAAAAGACCGGGCTTGGTCAACAATTCAACGCCAATCGAGACGCGCTTTTGCTGTCCGCCACTGAGACCGCTGATCTGAACATCTTTGCGATGCGTCAAGTCTAGATCTTCAAGAACTTCCATGATCCGTATGTGTCGTTCTTCAGGGGAGGTGTCAGCCGGCATGCGCAGTTGAGCGGCGTAATCAAGCGCCTGATAGATGGTCAACTCCATGTGGATGATATCTTTTTGAGGTACAAACCCGATCTCATTGCGGATCGCGTCAAAATGCATGTATATGTCAATATCGTTGACGTACACTTTCGAGGGAGGGGTGGCGGGACGATAGCCTGCAACCGCATCTACAAACGTGGATTTTCCGCCACCGCTTTGCCCAACCACAACGATAAATTCCCTGGGGTTGAAAGAGGCGTAGATATTTTGAAGAATATTCAAATCCTTGCGGACCCATTTGTTCAACCCGACCACATCCACCCGCAAGCCGTTTCCATCGTCGTAACTGGCGAGTTGGTCCTTGCCCATCACGAATCGATATTGTCCGATGCGGATGGAATCATTGGGCTTCAGCCATACGGATCCATCAATGCGCTCGCCATTGACATAGGTTCCGTTGGAACTGTGCAGGTCCTCCACGCGATAACGCTGCCCTACTTTTTGGATTTGGGTGTGGAATCGCGATACATTGGGGGATGGTATCACAACATCATTGCCGGGGTCGCGCCCGATCTGAATTAACGTCTTTTCCCCGAACACGATATCCCGCTCCACATGCTGAGCCGCTTCACTGGGGGCGTTATAGGTAATCGTGACCATCACGCCGGGATCCAGGCTGCCAATCCTCAACATGTCTCCGTGACGTAGAATGCGCGAGCCATCGATGGGCCGCCCTTCAAATTGGACCGGGTTCTTGGCTTCTGGAGCCACAACCAACTTGTATCCCCCGTCGTCGACCTGCTCAAGCCGTGCATGCTTGCTTGAAACGATCTGTGACGGGATGACAATGTCGTTTGTTTCCAGCCGTCCGATCGAAAAGGAGGGACGCGTTAAAGGATGGGTTTGTGTGTCTCCGCCTGCGATGGTCACGATTAGTTCGCGCGGACCGTTACTCGCCTGAACAATCGGCGCTTCTCCCATCATCGTCTGCATAACATGGGATGGTTTGGCGGGGGCGGGGCGGATTGCAGTTTTATCAGGCTCGATTGGCTTGCCTATCGCAATTTGATTGGATTCTGTAACAGGTGCGTAATAAACCAGGTTGATGATTTGCCCGAGCCGGATCTTGTCCCCCGACTTAAGTGAACGCTTTTGAACTAATTTTTCGCCGTTGACGAACGTACCGTTACTACTCCCCAGATCCTCCAGTACGTAATTCTCGCCTTCCAGCATCAGCCTGGCATGGCGGCGCGAGACAGCTGAAGCAGGGATGGTAATATCTACATTGTCTTCACGTCCAATGATGATTTCCGACTTTGTTAGCTCGAATTCTTTGGACGGAGTGCTGCTTTGATCATTGATAAGGCTTAGCTTGAAACTGTTCGATTGGGACAACGGGACATCCTTTCTTACAAATTTTAAAGCCCAGTCTCGAAAAAAAGTTGAGCTAAATCCAACGCTAAGTGAGATTTAGTACAAGAATATGATAATTTAGATAAGATTATACCTTTTTATTAAAATGCATGTCAAGCTACTAATGGGGGAAGGTAAAAATGTTCGAAACAATGATTAACAACGCCATGTCAGATTCGTTTTCCTACTGATAGGGTCTTCTCAAAGCCGCTTGACAAAGCCAAAGTCTGTACACGAAGCGCACGGACAACGTGGATTTCTCCTTGAAAAAACAGAAAAACAATACCGTCTGATACGCGAAATCCGTCTACAAAAAGCCTGAAACTCCAGACATTGAGAAAGGCATATCCCTACCGATGGGTTATGTTGCTTTTCACAATAAATGTGATACTCTTAGCCAATGTGATATAAATTAATAACCCTTCTTCTTTAATGGTGAAATTCTTATGAAGCAATCTTACCTCCTGACCTCAAATTCATCTTATAAAACAAACACACTGGTTAGCCTCCTGCGTTGGAGAGCAGATCAACATCCCGGCAAAATGGCGTTTAGATTTTTCCTGGATGACGAATCTCAAGACATCACCATCAACTATGTGGAACTTGATCGCCAGGCGCGCGCCATTGGGGCGTGGCTGGAAAGTTTTGGCGCCAAAGGGGAGCGCGCGCTCCTGCTTTATTCCCCCGGTTTGGATTATATTGCGGCTTTCATGGGGTGTTTATACGCCGGTGTGACTGCCGTACCCGCCTACCCGCCGCGTCTTAACCGCCCGGTGCCTCGCATCAAGTCCATTGTGGATGATTCAAGCGCCGCTTTTGCGCTGACCACCACAACCATCCTCTCGAACATCGAAAAGCGATTCGAACATGCTCCAGATTTAAAAGCGCTGCATTGGTTGAACACCGACCAAGTACCGGCGGGGCTGGAAGCGGATTGGCGCGATCCCAATATCACCACCGACACCCTGGCATTCCTTCAATATACCTCCGGTTCCACAAGTCAGCCAAAAGGGGTCATGCTCAGCCATGGCAACCTGATGCACAACCTCGAAGCCATCAGCCGCGGATTTCACATCGACTCGACCGTGAAGGGCGTTTTCTGGCTTCCAAGTTATCACGACATGGGGTTGATCGGCGGCATTTTGGAACCGATGTACCTGGGTGGAGAAACTACTTTGATGTCGCCGCCTTCTTTCCTGCAACGCCCGGTACGGTGGCTGGAAGCCATCACTCGCTACCACGGCAACACCTGCGGCGCGCCCAATTTTGCTTACGATCTGTGCGTTGACAAAGTCACGCCCGAGCAGATGGAAAAACTGGATTTGAGCTCCTGGACTTTGGCATTTTGCGGAGCTGAGCCGATTCGCCCCGAGACGTTGGAACGCTTCGCGCGCGCCTTTGCCGGGTGCGGCTTCCGAAAAACTTCTTTCTACCCGTGTTTTGGCATGGCAGAAAGCACCCTGATCGTATCCGGTGCAGACGGTCCATCTGAACCGCGAACTTTTACTGCGGATCGAAAATCTTTGGAAAATGACCGTGTGGTTCCTGCACTTGCAAATGAAGCAGGTTCAGTGACAATGGTAAACTGCGGACCTTCGATCATTGACCAAAAGATCGTTATCGTGAATCCAAACACGTTACTGCGCTGCGGTAAAAACCAAGTCGGCGAGATTTGGGTTGCCGGACCCAGTGTGGCACAAGGATATTGGCGCTTGGAAGAGGAAACACGCAGGACGTTTCAGGCTTATATTGCAGATACGAACGAAGGTCCATTCCTTCGCACGGGCGATCTGGGCTTTCTACAGAATGACGAGCTTTTTATCACGGGGCGTTTGAAAGACCTGATCATTATTCACGGGAGCAATCACTATCCCCAGGATATTGAACTAACCGTTGAGTCGAGTCACACTGCTTTGCAGCCCGCCGGTGGAGCAGCATTCTCCATCACAGAGGACGGTAAAGAGCAGCTCGTTATCGTTCAAGAAGTTACAAGACAGAATCGACAAGCGGATATCAATGAAGTCGCTGCATCTATTCGTCAGGCAGTGGCGGATAAGCATGACCTGCAGATTTTTGCCATTGTTCTGATCAAGCCGATGAGCATTCCCAAAACATCCAGCGGAAAAATTCAACGCCGCGCTTGTAAAACAGCTTTTCTAAATGGCGAGCTGGAAGTCGTGGGTGAATGGCGAGCGAAAGCACCCTCTTCCCCAGCCCTTCCCCCAAAAGGGGAAGGGAGTCGTTCCCCTTTCCCTTTGGGAGAGGGATTAGGAGTGAGGGCGAATGTAATTCAAGCCTGGCTGGTGGCTCGCATCGCCTCCATGTTGGAGTTGGATGCCGCATCCATAGATCCTCGTCAGCCGTTTACATATTATGGGCTCGGCTCTGTTCAGGCGGTCAGTCTCACGGGAGATTTGGAAGATTTTCTCGGTCGTAAACTCGCGCCTACTCTCGCATGGGATTATCCCACCATCGAGTTGTTGGCGAATCATCTGGCGAATGATTCTCAACCAACAAAAACTATTTCTACTCCCGTTCCCATTCAACCTTCTTCAAACTTCACACGCGAACCGATCGCCATCATCGGGATGAGTTGCCGCTTTCCGCAAGCCGCAAATCCGCAAGCCTTTTGGGAACTGCTCCGAAACGGAGTGGATGCCATCAGCGAAGTCCCCGTAGATCGCTGGAATGTGGATGCCTTTTATTCATCCAATTCTGCTGCAGCTGGAAAGATCACTTCTCGTTGGGGCGGCTTCCTTGACGATGTAGATTTGTTTGATACGCATTTCTTCGGGATTTCTCCGCGTGAAGCAACGCGCATGGATCCGCAACAACGCCTCTTACTTGAAGTGAGCTGGGAGGCTCTCGAAAATGCATTTATCCCACCTGCATCATTAGCAGGGACTCGTACAGGTGTGTTCGTTGGCATCAGCAGCAATGATTACTCACGTTTGCAATTTGATGATGCTGAAAAAATTGATGCTTACGCTGGGACAGGTAACGCTCATAGCATCGCCGCGAATCGACTGTCGTATTTCTATGACTTGCGCGGACCTAGCATGGCAGTGGATACGGCTTGTTCATCGTCATTGGTGGCGGCGCACCTGGCGTGTCAAAGCCTCCAGAACGGCGAATCAGATCTGGGCGTGGTCGGAGGCGTGAATTTAATCCTCACTCCCGAATTGACCATCACTTTCTCACAAGCGCGAATGCTATCTCCCGATGGACGTTGCAAAACATTCGATGCGAGTGCAGATGGATATGTGCGCGGCGAAGGCTGCGGAGTGATTATTTTGAAGCGCATGTCAGACGCGATCCGTGATGGAGATAACATTCTTGCGTTGATCCGCGGTTCGGCTGTGAATCAGGATGGGCGCAGCAACGGTCTGACTGCCCCGAACGGACTCGCTCAACAAGATGTCATACGGCAGGCATTGTCGAATGCGCAGGTCGCGCCGCAACAGATCGGTTATGTGGAAGCGCATGGCACGGGTACGCCGCTTGGCGACCCGATCGAGATGGCGTCGTTGCACGCGGTTCTTGATGATGGGCAGACGAATGGCAAGGTGTTGGTCGGTTCGGTAAAAACGAATATTGGTCATCTTGAGTCTGCGGCAGGAATTGCAGGACTGATCAAATCTGTGCTTGCCATGCAACACGAAGCCATTCCACCTCACCTTCATTTAAAAGAAGTCAATCCATATCTCTCCCTGGAAAACTCGCGCCTCGAAATTGGAACGTATTTGCGTCCGTGGAAGCGCCGCGAGCAACCGCGCTTTGCGGGTGTGAGTTCCTTTGGCTTCGGCGGCACGAACGCACACATTATTCTTTCCGATGCACCATTGCTTGCTTCAACACTGCCGTCAGAAACCATGGAACGTCCGCGCCACATTTTTGCTTTGTCCGCAAAGACGGATTCTGCATTGCTTGAATTGGCTGAACAGACAAGCGCTCAAATCGAGTCAACGCAATTGCCTGCAAGTGATTATGCCTTTACGGCAAATACAACTCGTTCACACTTTGAACATCGCTTGACCATTCAAGCCAGCACGCCTGCCGAACTGAAAACTGGGTTGGATGCTTTTATTTCCAACACTAATATTCCTGCCTTAATAACGGGTCATGCAAAACCTGGCGCCCAGCCGAAGATCGCTTTCCTTTTCACGGGGCAGGGCGCGCAATACATCGGCATGGGGCGTCAACTTTATGAAAAGCAACCCGTCTTTCGCGCAGCGTCGGATCAATGCGCCGAAATTCTGAATTCCATTTTAGATCGCCCGTTGTTGGACGTGATGTATCCGCAAGATAAAAACAATACATTACTCAATCAAACCACCTACACCCAACCCGCACTTTTCGCATTTGAATACGCATTGGCTGCAATGTGGCGCTCTTGGGGTTTCGAGCCGCAAGCGGTGCTTGGGCATAGCGTCGGAGAATATGTTGCTGCATGCATCGCAGGCGTCTTCACATTGGAAGATGGTCTGCGTCTCATTGCCGAACGCGCACGCTTGATGGGCAGCCTTCCAAACAACGGAAGCATGGCTGCTGTCTTCGCGGATGCTTCGCGCGTGGCAGATGTTTTGAAACCGTTTCAATCTCAAGTTTCCATCGCCGCCGTGAACGGACCCGATAACACGGTGATCTCTGGCGAGAAATTCGCCGTGCAAAATGTTTTGGATGCCCTGACCAAACTTGGCATTTCATCCAAGCCGCTCACGGTTTCGCATGCGTTCCATTCTCCGTTGATGGATTCGATTCTGGATGATTTTGAATCAGCCGCGCGGCGGATTCAATTCAACGCTCCGCGCCTCTCTCTAAGCTCGAACCTGTTCGGCGGTATTCTCGAACCTGATTCTGCGCCTGATGCTTTTTACTGGCGGCAGCACATCCGTGCAGAAGTGAAATTCGCCGAAGGGATGCAGTCTCTTGTCAACCTCGGCATTGATACCTTTATGGAGATTGGTCCCAGCCCCACGTTGTTAAGCATGGGCAAACGCTGCCTGCCAGAATCAAAAGCTGCATGGCTGCCCTCTTTGCGTCAGGGACAGGATGACTGGCAGATCATTTTAGACAGCCTCGGCAAACTCTACACCCAGGGTGCGGATGTGAACTGGGCTGCCTTCGATGCAGGCTACCCACGCCAAAAAGTTTCCCTGCCCAATTATCCATTTGACCATCAACGCTATTGGTTCGAATCCGCTGAGAAGAAGTTTGTGGTTTCGGAAGAATCACAAGTTGTGTCAGCCCCAAAGACTCAGCCTGAAAAAAATAATGGAAAGACGCCAAGCCATCAGAAAGCGCCAAAGGCAAAAGAACTTCCCGCGAATACTCTGGATCGCACTCTTCTATTAAATACGGAACCAGCGAAACGCCAGCATGTCCTTGAAGATTTCATCCAGCGAAACGCTGCTCGTATCTTAGGCATGGATGCTGCCCGACTGGATCTTGATCAACCGTTGGATACAGTCGGTCTCGATTCGTTGATGGCGATTGAACTTAAGAATTCGCTGGAATCCAAAATAGGAGCCAATCTTTCAATTGCAAGCCTGCTTCAGGGTCCGACGATCTCCAGCCTCGCCAGGGAAATGCTTGGGGAACTGGATTCGCCTGAGGCTTCGAATGAGGCGCCGCTTCTTATCTCGCAAGAATCATCACTTGAGAGTCCGCTTTCGTATGGGCAGCAGGCGCTTTGGTTCCTGCATCAACTTTTGCCTGAAGATAATTCCTTCAACGTGGCGGGAGCAGTCCGTATTCTTGGTGATTTGGATGTGGCTGCTCTTGAGCTTGCCCTTGAACAGGTAGCCGACCGCCACGAAGCGTTGCGCAGTACTTTCCATGTCCTGGAGGGTGAGCCTGTTCAGCGCGTCCATGCGGCGGCGAGCGTTAAGTTACAGATCGTAGATGCGTCAGGTATTGGGCTGGAAGAATTGCGCGGCAGACTTGCCGCCGAGGCGCATTGTTCATTTGATCTGGAAAATGAGCCAGCCGTACGTGTGCTGTTATTTGAGACGAAAGAAAAATCTGAAAGTGTTCTTCTGCTTTCGATGGACCACATCATCACCGATTTCTGGTCGATGACGATCTTTGTGCGCGAGCTGCTTGCAGTGTACGAAGCGAATAAGTCTGGTGAACCGATCGAATTGCCGAAACTTCAGGCGCGCTATGCAGACTATGTCCGCTGGCAGACAGCGATGTTGGAGAGTCCGCGAGGGGAGAAGCTTTGGGAGTATTGGCAGGATAAACTTTCTGGCGAATTGCCCGCCTTGAACTTGCCTACCGACCGTCCGCGCAAGGCGATGCAAACCTATCGCGGCGACTCGGAACATATCTTCATGGATGGAGAACTTTTCAAGGGGTTGAAATCTCTTGCGCAGGAAAATGGCTCAACCTTGTTTATGACTCTGTTAGCCGCCTTCCAGACTTTATTGCATCGTTATTCGAATCAAGAAGATTTCGTGGTTGGGTCTGTCACGGCTGGACGAAGCCATTCGGAATTGACCGACTTGATCGGTTATTTCATCAACCCGATTGCATTGCGCGCAGATTTTTCAGGCACGCCTACATTCCAAGAGATCCTTCAGCGCGTCCGCCGGACGACGCTTGGCGCATTTGAGCATCAGGATTATCCGCCTGCATTACTTTCCAAGCGTTTGGGATTACAACGCGATTCCAGCCGTCCACCGCTTTTTGAAACCATGTTCATTCTACAAAAAGCGCAGGAAGCGGAAGTGCAGGCGCTCAGTCCCTTTGCGCTGGGAATTGACGGTGCACGCATGGAAATGAACGGACTGACATTTGAATCCATTGCGTTGAAAGGCGAACCCGCTCAATTTGATTTAACCATGATGATGGCTGAAACGGACGATGGTCTGGCGGCGGCTCTTCAATACAATACTGATCTCTTTGACTCTGCAACCATCCAACGCATGTTGGAGCATTTCCACACCTTGTTGCGGGATATCGTCTCCGACCCGTTGAAACCAATTTCATCCTATTGTCTGCTAAGCGAGTCTGAGCGTGAGAAAATCCTCGTTCAGTGGAATGAGTCTCAAACGGATTATCCGCGCGAGCTTTGCATTCACGACTTGTTTCAGGAGCAGGTGAAACGCACACCCAATGCTGTCGCTGTGCAATTTGAAAGTCAGAGCCTGACCTACAAGGAACTGGACAATCGTGCTGATGAACTCTCAAAGATCTTGATTGGTCAGGGAGTGAAGCCAGGGATTCTGGTTGGCATCTATGTGAAGCGCTCGCTCGATATGTTGGTTGCATTACTAGGCGTCCTCAAGGCTGGCGGAGCCTATCTGCCATTGGACCCGTCATTCCCATCTGAGCGGCTTGCTTTCATGCTGGCTGATTCTGAAGCATCGTTTATTCTTTCGCACACAAGTCTTCAAGCAACTATGCCGGAGCATAAGGCACAGGTCATTTGTTTGGACGCTCTGGAACAAGTGTCAGCGAAAAGAGGAAAGCGACGCCCTGAGTTTATCGAAGGGAAGAAAGAAGCCAAACCCAGCGACCTTGCTTACGTGATCTATACGTCAGGTTCGACAGGAAAACCAAAGGGAGTTCAGATCCATCATCAGGCGGTGGTCAATTTCCTGTGTTCCATGCGGCAGAGTTTGAATATCATTGCAGGGGATGCACTTCTTGCGGTCACTACACTTTCATTTGACATTGCCGTTTTGGAATTGCTGCTGCCGCTGACTGTCGGAGCGCGGGTCGTGATCGCCAGTTCAGAGAGCGTAACGGACGGAACTCTTCTGGCTGATACTCTGACACGCTCCAATGCAACTGTGATGCAGGCGACACCTGCCAGTTGGCGGTCCTTGCTGGAGGCGGGTTGGAAGGGGAATGCTGACCTCAAGATCCTGTGCGGCGGCGAAGCCTTGGTCTCCGATTTGGCAGAACGCTTGTTGGAACGTGGCGCGGAATTGTGGAATCTTTATGGACCAACCGAGACTACGATCTGGTCTACGTTGTATCGGGTCACATCCAAAGAGTCTCATGGCGTTTCCAATACGATTTCTGTCGGGCGACCGATTGCAAATACACAGATCTATATTTTGGATTCCGAACTACAGCCTGTTCCTGTAGGTGTGATCGGCGATCTTTACATCGGTGGGGATGGGGTCAGCCGTGGATATTTAAACCGCCCTGAGTTGACTGCTGAGCGATTTATTCCGAATCCATTTGGTGTTTCTTCTACTATCTACAATACTGGCGATGTTGCCCGTTATCTCCCCGATGGAAATATTGAATTCTTCGGGCGCAGTGACCAGCAGGTTAAAGTCCGCGGGTTCCGCATTGAGACGGGAGAGATCGAGGTTCGTTTAGCGAGTCATCCATCCGTG
Source organism: Anaerolineales bacterium (assembly GCA_014860745.1). GTDB lineage: Bacteria > Chloroflexota > Anaerolineae > Anaerolineales > Villigracilaceae > Villigracilis. The sequence continues at coordinate 7,368 of JACZJC010000080.1, read as the reverse complement.
CGGCAGGCTGTCGTAGGGGTTTGGAAGGAAAAATCGTCAGAGGCGAGTCTGGTTGCATGGATAGTACCCGCTTCAGCTGAGAAAGAAGCGGATGCGCATCAATTGCGCGAGTATTTACGTCAGGCGCTTCCCGAATATATGGTTCCATCCATTTTTGTCAATATGGAATCGCTGCCATTAACTCCAAACGGAAAAGTCGATCGCAAAGCATTGCCGCAGCCAACACAGGCGCGACCCGATCTTCGTTTGCCGTATGTCCCGCCGCGCACATCTTTGGAAAAAGAATTGGCAGAGATTTGTGCAGAAGTGTTGGGATTGGAAACTTCAAACGGTCATTTCGCGGTTGGCGTGCATGATAATTTTTTTGACCTGGGCGGTCATTCGTTATTGGGAACACGCCTGGTATTTAAATTGCGAGAAAAATACAAGCTTGAATCTGCACATCTGCCTTTGCGGGCTTTATTCGAACAACCGACCGTTGCCAACCTGGCGAGGATCATCGATGTGGCGATAAAAGGCGAAGGGGAAGTGGTGTATGCAAGCCGCGGCAATTTTATACAGAGCGGAGAATTAAGTTTGGAGAAATTAACCGCAGAAGCGCAGCTTGACTCTGACATTACTGCGGGCGGTCTCGTTTATAACCATATCGATGACCCAAAACATATTTTGCTCACAGGTGCAACGGGTTTCGTTGGGGCATTTCTGCTGCATGACCTGCTCAGGATGACATCTGCGGATGTGTATTGTTTGTTGCGTGCTGAAGATGCTGCAATGGGCATCCAGCGTTTGAAACGCAATTTGAATAATTATTTATTATGGGACGATGCATTCGCGGAACGCATCAAACCCATACTGGGTGATCTGGGTGAACCCCGACTGGGTCTTACAAATGAAGTCTTTGAACAACTTACCCATGAGATCGATGTGATCTATCACAATGGCGCGCTGGTTAACTTTGTTTATCCATATCACGCGCATAAGGCATCCAACGTGCTGGGGACACAGGAAGTTTTACGGCTCGCAAGCCGCATAAAACTAAAGCCGGTTCACTTCATTTCCACGTTGTCCATTTTGTATTCGGGTGATGTTAATGATGGGCGCATTATCCGTGAAGATGTAAATTTAGATGAAGTCGGTGCACCGTTCGGCGGCTATGCCCAAAGTAAATGGGTGGCAGAAAAGCTGGTGAAGCAGGCAGGCGAGCGCGGCATTCCCTATGCCATTTATCGTCCCGGCTTGGTTTCGGGGCATAGCATCTCCGGCGCATGGAACAACGACAACCTGGTTTCCAGCATGACTCGCGCCTGCATCCTTTTGGGAAGTGTTCCCACTCTTGATGTCATGGTCAACATCGTGCCGGTGGATTTTGTGAGTGCCGCGATTGTGCAGCTCTCAAGGAATTCTGATAACTTGAGCAAGATTTACCATCTGGATAACCCCGAAGCACTTCACTTTAGCAAGCTGGCAGAATGGATGACCGAGCAAGGCTTCAATGCCCGTCGATTGCCTTTCGATGAATGGCGCGCGGAACTCTTCAGGCTGTCCGCTTATATGCCTTCGGATGGATGGGAGCCTTACCTGCCGCTGCTCGAAGAAGTGGAAGAAAAACAAGTCTTTATGCCAGAGTTTGACCTCACGAACACGCTCACAAGGTTGGATGGCAGCGGTATTGTCTGTCATCCCGTTAATGGTCCATTGCTTACGCGGTATCTGAAGTATTTCACTTCGGAGGGCGTCCCTGATGGCCTGTATAAAGACTCCTCACTCAACACCCAAAATTCGCAAAGTGTTCAGTGAATTAGAATTCGTTCATGAAAAATCGTTGGCTCGTTTGCCCGCAGCCCAATTCAAGCGCAACTGCCCGCCTGTTTGTCTTTCCATACACAGGCGGCGCTCCATCATCGTTCAATAAATGGATTGCCGAGTTTCCAAACACCATTGAAGTGAGCATCGTTCATTATCCTGGAAGAGGATCGCGCTTTAACGAATCTTTGATCAAAGACCTTTTTGTTTTAGTTGAAGAAATTGCGAACGCCATTCAACCCGAGTTGGATAAGCCGTTTTTTTTCTTCGGGCATAGTTTTGGAGCTGTGCTTGCTTTTGAAGTTGCGCGCCGCATAAGCCCTCAGCCCCAGATTCTTTTTGTCTCGGCATGTGGCGCGCCGCATGTTCCAAATCCAAATCGCCCTATTCATGCGCTGCCCGATTCTGAATTCATAAGATCTTTGCAGGAGCTAAATGGTCTCCCTACTGAAGTAGCGAGCAATGCAGAATTAATGGAGTTGCTTCTCCCAGTCTTGCGCGCTGATTTTGAAGCCGCCGAAAGTTATCAATATACGTCCAATGAACATCGGCTGGGCTGCCCCATCATCGCTTTCGGTGGAACGGACGATTTTCACGTTGACCGGGATCGTTTGGAAGGTTGGGGCTGCCAAACAAAGGGCCGTTTTAAATCGCAAATTTTTTCAGGCGATCATTTCTTCATCAACACTGCTCGTCAATCCGTGATCGCTTCCATGGTTGCTGAGATAACATCATCTCATGCAAAAGGATAACTGGACTTCCCCGCCTGACTCTCTCGAACTGGAGAGTCATTATGTCGATGTCTGGCGCATCGCACTCGACCTGTCATCTGATTCCATTAAATTGATCGAATCCACCCTGTCAGCGGATGAGACCCAAAAAGCCGCCCGCTTTCACTTCCCGGCAGACAGAGACCGTTTCATCGCCGCGCACGGAAGCCTGCGCGCGATATTGGGGCGTTACCTCCGCTGCAAGCCTGTCGAATTGACATTTTCTGTTAATTCATATGGGAAGCCTGCGTTATTAAATTCCAATTTGGAATTCAATCTCTCGCACTCCGGCGACTTCGCCATGGTCGCAGTGACTTTAGACCGAAAAATCGGTGTGGATATAGAGCGTATCCGCCCGGATATGGAACTGGAAAACATTGCCAGCCGTAATTTTTCAGAGATTGAAGTCTCCGAGTTAATGGGTTTGCCTCCCGAACAAAGAGGAATCGGTTTCTTCAATTGTTGGACTCGCAAAGAAGCCTATATCAAGGCGCAAGGATTGGGGCTGTCTTTACCGTTGGAAAGTTTTGATGTTTCCCTTACCCCCGGTCAACCTGCTATTCTTCGAGCAACCCGCCCAGACCCGCAGGAATCCGCTCGTTGGACATTGCGTCCGCTGGATGTGGCTCCGAACTACGCAGGAGCGCTGGCTGTTGAAGGTATTGATTTAGATTTCAGATTTTGGGATTGGAATCTTGCCGTTCATATTTGATCCCCCGCGCTAAATGTGTTTGCGGATTATCTCCACGGCACGGGTAACACCATCCTCCGCGCTAATCTTCGCACCCAAGCTGGCCGCCCTCTCAAGCATTCCAGAATCATGCAAGGCAGTAGAAATTGCCGCAGCCAACCGTTCTGCGGAAAGCTTTTTACGCTCAATGGGTTCAGGGCCAACGCCAAGTTCAGCGACACGTCTTCCCCAATAATACTGGTCTCCAAAATGGGGAATTATTAAACTCGGAACCCCAGCACTTAATGCGGCTCCCGTTGTCCCTGCCCCGCCATGATGCACAATTGCAGCCATTCGAGGAAATAACCAGCGATGTGGAGTATCTTTGATAAGAAAAATATTCTCTGGTAACGGACGGTCAGTTCCCAAGCCGCTCCACCCTGTGGATAGGACTGCCCGCACGCCTGTTCTTGCGAGAGTTTCAAGAATTATATTTGCTGTGTCCTGGTTTTTTGCGGGGTTTCCCATGCTGCCAAAACCGATATAAATTGGACGCGGAGTTAATTTCAAAAATGAAGTCAGCGCAGGATCCGGCCGCCAATTGGGATGCGGCTCCAGAAACCAATATCCAGTAATGGAAACGTGCCCTGGCAGGTCCTCGGATATTGGCAGCACAAGCGGACTGTATCCACATAGTATTGGCTCTCGTCCTTTAAGAATTTCCCTATACGGTCCAATGAAAGGGGGAAGTGTTTTGCCATTCCAGTGCTTTCGGACAACCGGCAAAAAAACCTGCCAGGAGAGCTGATGCACAAGCAGGTGAGTCAATAAATTCAATGTCTTGCTTGGGCTTCGCTTGATGTTCGACAATATCGCCGGATACGAACGGGTGGGCATGGGATGCAAGTTTGCCGGAATACAAAGAATATCCAGCTGTTTGCCGATATAGTAGACAAAAGGCAGGGCATAACTATGATAGATGACCGTCTCGCTTCCCTGACAGGCGGCGAAAACATCCTTCATGATCTGGTCCAGCATGGGTCTGATAACGCGATTCGTCCTCAGAATAAGACTGGGAATAAATTCCACGTCAAGCCAGGATTGCGTTTGGCTATTTTGCGTAAACTCGAAGGAATCCAATTGGATTGAAAAAAACTCCAGATTATAATGGGCTGCCAAACCGGCGAAATTCGAGTTTGCCGCGAATCTAACCTTATATCCCGCATTTTTCAACCCGACCGCAAGAGCAAGATAGGGTTGAACATCTCCCTGGGAACCTACCGCTAAAATGGTGATACTCATTGAAACAATATACTATAATTCGCAGCATTGCAACATGTTGTTGGTGTAATTTCTGATGCTTGCTTCTTCATGCATCGATTCTTATCAGGTGTCCCGTACAGAAAAGCTTCGGGAGGAGCTTTGCAACAATGAAAAGTTCCAACAAACTACTCGATGTCTTATACAAATATAATCTTTCTAAAAAACTGGTTTATCAAATATTGAAAGTAAGAGCGAGAGACCTGGCAAATATAATCTCCCCTTATCTAAAGAAAGGCGAACTCATTTTGGATATCGGTCCAGCCAGTTGTACAGTGACCGAAACATTGATAAAACAAGATTTAAAAGTTTTTCCATTGGATGTCGAAAATTTCAGCATCGTTGATACGGTTTTGCCGACACTGTATGACGGTTATAGGATGCCGTTCAAGGATGATCAATTTGAAACTTCATTGATCCTGTTTGTGTTGCACCATACACCTGATCCCACAGAAGTGTTGGCTGAGGCAAGACGGATATCAAGAAAGATTCTCGTGCTTGAAGATATCGTTACGTCCCCCACTCATAAATTCATGACCGCCGCGCTGGATAGCCTTATGAATTTGGAATTTTATGACCAGCCTCACACAAACAAAAGCGATGAAGAGTGGAGGTCTATCTTTGGCGAAATAGGTCTTAAATTATTAGATAAAGAATACCAATCATCTGCGGTGATAATGAAACATGCATTATATTTACTTGAAAAATAATCACAAGAATACTGCACGATCATGTATTAGAATAGGTAAACACAAAAGCCCCTATAGTTAGGGGCTTTGCGCATTGATCCTGTTTTATTCTTTATCTGGCGGGCAAAAACCCAACCGGGCGAAATTTATTCCCGTATACCAGATATGTACTCCACGGGACAGATCCGATTGCGGCATTAAGGCTGATCCTAGTAGGTTTGGTATTCTGGTATCACTGCCCTATCGTCAAGGAAGGAGTTGTCCCAGACAGGGCAGTTTTTACGCTGATGGGATGTATTCAGTCCAGTGGCTTAGGCTTTGCAAACCATACCCGGCTTTCTCTTCTTGCCTCATCTGGAACAAACTTTGAGCACTCCTAGTAGTCTGTAAATCATGGATTGATGGGTAGTGGTGCTTGAACCTTGTTCTCAAAATGGATGACTGGATAGAGCTTCTTCAGTTTGATACGTGCATCAGCAGTTGTGAAACGCCAATCGACGGTAGCCTGATGGGCGTTTCTCTCGGATTCCCATGCCAGCGTTTCGCTCGCCAAAATTTCTCGATTCGGGATATAACCACTCAAACATTGGCGACTGAGGACGCTGAACTCGATCTCGGCCATATTGAGCCAACTACCGTGTTTGGGCGTGTAGTGCAGTTCCAATCGATCCAGAATACTGCGAGCTTTAGCAGGCTCGAAGGCTTCATACAAAGCAGACGGGTTATCAGTGTTCAATTGATCTTCAACCAAGACACAGCGTTCCGCCTTTGGAAAATGCTCATGAACCAATTCGTCGATGCAAGTCGCCCAGTCCATTTTGGTACGCTGTGCGGTGACTTTGATGTGACGCCAATTCAGCAACGGTGCAAAGAACATAAACAGATTGGCTGTTCCTTCCCGGCGGTATTCGTAATCGTAACGTTCTGGACAACCCCTTTTTCCCGGAATGCTCTGGCGCACTTCGCTGATCAGTTGCACCGGGGTCTCGTCGAAGCAAATCAGTGGAAAATGGGCATCTTCTGGGCGTTGATAGACGTCCAGCACATCTTCCATATGATAGACGAATTCGGCGTTCTGCTTGGGTGGAATACACCACTCTTCTTTGAGCCAGGGTTTCAACTCATTGGTTTGCATGACATGCTGAACAGTGACGTGAGAAACATCTTCCATGTATTCCAAGCGTACCATCTCGCTGGCCAACAAGCGCAGACTCCAACGCCGATGTCCTTTGGGTGGTTGCCCGCAGGCCAAAGCCAGCAGGTGGGCTTCTTGAATACCATCCATCAGGCGCTGATATTTCCGGCGGGCCTTGCGCGGACTCAAGGCTTGCTGGAGACCTTCTTCAACAAATTGTTGGCGTACCCGCTCTATGGTTGGAACACTGACATCCAGGGCTGCGCTGATTTGCTGATCTGTCCAGCCAACATTCGCTTTCAGAAGAATGTGCGCATGCTTGATCTTTCGCACACGCTGGGTCCCGGAGGCGATCAAGCCAGCCAATATTTCTTGCTCGTCCGTCTTTAAATCGACGATGTACTTTTTGCCCATCTCTGCCTCCTGGTTCGGAGACAGATGATACCAAGTCACCCATCAAAGCACGTTTTACAAACTACTAGTTTCGTGCATGAATTCCAATAGCCGCTCGTCGTTTATTCATTTCACGGGTCTAATACCCCGTCCGCTTGCGGCGGGGTTCATTCATTTGGCGGATATCCCTAGAAAATCACGGTAATCATTTATGTCAAGTGCGTAGGTAAGTGATTCTAGTTCGTGATTACCCATGATTTTTTACCTGACGACTAATGAGTTCGTGATTTTGAATATTTTTTATTTCTTTCTACCAAATAGGCTAGTTGTCATAGTTATACCATTCGCGTGATACACATTTACGATTTGATTGTACAGTAGGAACCTTTCAGCCCTGCGTCACCAGAAGCAAGTTTCATTCTGAATCAATAATTACCAGCTATGACCTCAAGTAATATTGCAATTTCCCGGTGGAGAACCATCTTACATCTCCCCCAAATGGCGGAGACAAAGCCTCCCCAGTCGATGGATGCGGCCCGGAAGTGTTTGCTATACGATGAGTATAGAACAAATCACTCAAACAAGGAG
>JACZJC010000079.1 GCA_014860745.1 Anaerolineales bacterium | reverse complement strand
CCCTTTCTCGATGACTGCGAGCATCTGGCCGAAGGTTTCACGCTGGACACCCGTTAGTCGTTTGAAATCACTATCTTTTAGATATTCGATTGTTTCGTAGTTCATGTGCCTATTATGACACACTTATGCAAGAGGTCTAATGAAATAAAGAGGAGGAGGCAATAACTCCCTTGCGAAGAAGTTGATTTTCGCCCCAATTATTGCTTGTTCGATGTTCAATGAAATCATAATAACTGGAGCGTACACTTTCGACATAAAATTTTCTCGCATTTATAAACATTAAGTTCCACTCCTCATCCTGAACAAGTAATTCTCAAAGATTACTTTAGCAAAATTATAGAACTATCCCTTCAGAAACGCAACAATTTTTCATTCCCCTTGACTCATTCCCCTCCCCGTCAAATCGGCGAAAATCCTCCACGAATTGACCACGAATAAACGAATACAGGCGGACTCCATTCGAGTATTCGAGACTCTTATTCGTGGATGGAATTTTTCCATTGAAAACCTTTCCTTCCAAATTGGGTTAAACTATCGAACCACTCAACCATCAAACTGTCCAACTACAAAATCAGGAGACTTCCATGAACAACATTATCGCCCTCGCTCTCACCTTTGCCGCATCGCTCGCCTTTCTGCGTCTCATGAACTTCATTGCCCATCGCGGTTGGATGGATGGCAAACTCAGCCGTAAGGTCATCCATATTGGCACGGGTCCGGTGTTCGTGTCCTGCTGGCTTTTGTTCAATGATGCCCCGTCCGCGCGCTGGCTGGCGGCGCTCGTTCCATTTGCGATCACCCTGCGGTTTGCTCTGATCGGTCTGGGTGTGATCAAAGATGATGCTTCCGTGAAGGCCATGTCCCGCACGGGCGACCCGAAAGAGATCCTGCGCGGCCCGCTGTATTACGGCATCATGTTCGTGGTGTTGACGTTGGTTTATTGGAAAGATTCCCCGATCGGCATCATCGCATTGATGATGATGTGCGGCGGCGATGGCGTGGCGGATATTGTCGGCAGGATGTTCGCTTCGGCAAAGTTACCGTGGAGCAAGGAAAAGTCCGTAGCGGGGACGCTTGGCGTCTTTCTAGGCGGATGGCTGATGTCTGCAGTCATCATATACATTTTCGTGGCTGCTGGTGTCTTTACCGCTGCGTTCACGAGCTATCTTCTGCCCATCACTGGCATTGCCTTTGCGGGTGCGCTGGTCGAGTCGCTGCATTACAAGGACATCGATAACATCAGCATGACGCTCGCGTCGGCGCTGGTGGGACATTGGTTCTTTTAGCCGCTATTCCTCAAGAATGGATTGAAGTTCGTTTGCGAGGATCTTTGTGAACTCGCGCCTTCCAAATTCGTTCATGTGAAGCGAGTCGATTTGGAACTCGTTCGTGATGCGCGGGTCGCGGGAGAAATCCACAAGGAAAACATGTTCCTGTTGCAAAAGATAAGAGTCGAGGGAACCGGCGTAGTCGGTTAATTCCAAAGGCTCCAGGCCGAGGATCTTCGTGCGGACAAAAATCAGGTTAATGTCGTTCTCCTGCGCCAATTGAATCATATAAGGAAGGAACGACTCGTCAACCTGCTTTTGGAAGTTCATTTCTTCCGGGGCGTACAGGGTCTCGGCCGCATCTTCCATCATCTGATTCAGCGCGGCAGAGTCCACCTCCCGGCCGAAGATGGAACCGACGGCATTGTCTGTGCATTCCCGATTGCACCCGATCAGCAATGAAGCAGGCCGGTAGCGCAGGAGGTTATCCAGGTCTTCGCGGATCTCCAGACGGGCGCTGTACCAGGGGATATATTGCTTCGAGAATTTTTCAATGGGATTCATCTGGCTGGTAAAGGCCAATTCCACGAGCAGCGGTTCGTCATCGGTGGCATAGTCGTCGAGCAAAGGGAAATATTTGCCCGTCGTTCGATATTGCGGTACGGTCAGCATGGTGTTGCGAAAAAAAATAGCAACATATTTGGGGCGGTGCTCGGCTTTCAGAATCACGTTTTTCAAGACTAAATACCAGGCTGCAGTGCCGGAACCGGGAACAGGGATTGCATAAGAATTCACCCCCAGCAAACTCGAGAGTTCTTCATCGTCCACTCCTTCCTTTAGGACGGAATCTCCGATCAGCACGAGGTCGGCACGATTTTCGTTAATGCCCTTGATGGTCTCGGTTTTTATGCCCGGTTCGAATTCAGCAGCGAGAGGAGCAGGAAAGGGAATGTTGTAATGAAAAGGCAGGTAAAAACCACCCGCGAGCAAAAAACCGCACAGGAAAAGTAAATAACGGGTAAAAACGGATTTTGACTTCATTAGAATTGAAAGTAAATAAAATCGGGGGAAGATGAGTTCATGAAGACCAGTGTCAACAAAGTTGCGGCGGCATAGTAGAAGGCATGGATATTTTCTCGGCTGGGCCAGGCGAGTTCGAGCATATATTTTAGAAGAAGCAGGGATGCGTAAAAGGCGATCATGATGGCCAGCACGAGCGAGGCTGTCAATTCATCCACGCTGCGGTAAAGCGGACTGTACACGAGCGCGTTCCAGAGCCAGGGCATGGACGGCGCGCGGAAAATGATCCAGCCAAAAACGATTAGCAGAAACATCATCAACCAGGCAAGAAAACGCCCAAACCCGTTTGCAGGCTTCCAATTGCCCCGAATCCCGATCCATTGGTAAATCACGATCAAAACCCCATAATATAATCCCCAGGTAATAAAGGTCAGGCCGGTTCCATGCCATAACCCGCTGATGAACATCGTAACGAGCGGCGGAATGATCTCCGGCAGAAAACCGGGAAGGCGTTGCATCTTCAACAGAGTACGGCGCAAGGGAAAGAAAATGGTGTCGCGCAGCCAGGAGGAAAATGAAATGTGCCAACGGTTCCAAAATTCGCCCGGGGTGAGCGCAAGATAAGGCTTGTTGAAATTTTCGGTGGTTTGCAGCCCCAGCAGAAAAGCGAGTCCGCGCGAGAGATCGGTGTAGGAGGAAAAATCGGCGAGGATTTGAAGCGTGAATCCCAATCCGCCTACGATCAGGAAAACCTTCGACGGCTCCTTCATCAAAAAAATCTGATCCACGAAAACCTTCACTGTATTTGCGATGACGATCTTCTTGAACAACCCCATCAGCAGCAATTGCCAGGCATTGTAAAAATGAGAAGATGCCCAAACGCGCGGGGTTTCGAGTTGGGAAAGAAGTTTTTGAGGACGATCGATTGGTCCGGAGAAGACCTGCGGAAAAAAGGAAATATAAGCCGCATAGGCGATAAAATCACGCGCAGGCTGCAATGTGCCTCTGGCTGTTTCGATCAGGTAGCTGATCTTTTTCAGCGTATAAAAGGAGACCCCCAGCGGCAAAATGATGAACGAAAGAAAATGATCGCTCGAAATCCCAAAACCGCCCGCCCAGGCCGCAAGGATTTCATCGAATGTGAAATAATATTTTACAAAGGCCAGCAGGCCAATATTCAACGACAGGCCCAGCCACATGAACAGTACAGCTCTTGGCTTCCAGCGGACCATGGCCAATGCCAGGAAATAATCCACGGCGATGGAGGCAAATAATACCGCGGAGTGCCAGGGAGCCAGCCAGCCGTAAAAAATAAAACTGGCCGCCAGCAAAATCAAATTTTGCCAGCGGCGTCCGCCGGCTGCCCAATACAAAACCAGAACGGTCAGAAAGAAAAGCAAAAAAGCGTAGCTGGTGAATTGCATCGATTAATTTTCAGGCTTCTCTTCCACATTAATCATCACTTTATACGCTTCGGCAAAAGCCAGTCCCTTTTCCTTGCCTTCCTCTTCGGCCCACTTGCGCATCTCATCATCCGGCGCCCAATCGCCCAGTTGACTGGCATGCTGCTTCAATGCCGTAATTTTCACATCGATCGTCTCAGTGACATCCAGCCAGGTGTCGGGTTTTTCAACGCCATGCACATATACCCGTTTGACTTTGTGCGGTTCAAACCCTTCTGCGAGCAGGTCGGTGAAAATAAGCCGCGTCTCCGCGGATGGGAAGACCGCATACAAAGCAGCTTGCGATGCCGCACGATGATCGGGGTGGTTGATGTATCCGTTCCCATAAAAGACACCCTGCGGATCACCGATCACCACCACATCCGGTTTGTGCTGACGAATAATCCGTGTGAGTTCCTTGCGCAGGGCCATGGTCGGTTCCAGTTCACCATCCGGGTGGCGCAAAAAAAGTGTCAGCGCAACCCCAAGCACTTGATTGGCTGCCAATTGTTCGGTCTCGCGGAGGCGTGCAAGTTCGGTTTTATATTCTGCTCCCTTTGTTGGGTCATTGGAACCTGAATCTCCGCTTGTAATGACTATCGATATGATTTCGCATCCCGCTTTGGCCCATTTGGCCAGCGTGCCGGCAACAGTAAATTCCTGGTCGTCAGGATGCGCGTGAATGCTCATCGCGCGTTTGGGAAAATATTCTTTTTCGTTGGTCATGGGGGGATTTTACCTGAAACCAAAAAATGATTCAGTAGTAAAATAGAACGTACATTCTACTTCTCTCGCTCTGTTAAATTGCGAGAGCCGCGGCGCCGACCGCGGCTCTCTCTTACAAAGGAGGAGAAGAGAAATCACCTTACACCCGCAACTTTATCATGGGTCTTCGAAACCCGCTTGACGCATGCCCTACGCCACTCGAACGATTGCACAACGTATTTTATGAGCCTTTTTTAAGGAGAAAAATGTCCCACTCGCTTGCTATTGAAACTCATGACCTTGGCCGTATTTATAAACTGCGCGGCAGCAAAAAAGAAAAACGCAAGGAACTTGTCGCTTTGCAGGATGTGAATTTGACCGTCGAACAGGGCGAACTTTTCGGACTCCTCGGCCCGAACGGCGCCGGTAAAACGACCCTGATCAAAGTCCTCACCACGCTTCTTTCCCCGACCTCGGGCTGGGCGCGCGTTGCAGGAGCAGACGTCCACGCTGAACCAGATTCGGTGCGCCCGAAGATCAACATGGTCTCCGGCGGCGAATCCTCGGGCTATGGACTTTTAACCGTGCGTGAAAACCTGTGGATGTTCTCGCAGTTTTATGGTGTGCCGTCGAAGGAGGCCAACGAACGTATTGAAGCATTGTTGACGATGGTCGGCATGAAAGACAGGATGCACACAAAATCCTCCGATCTTTCGACAGGCCTGCGCCAGAAGATGAACATCGTGCGCGGATTCCTGACCGACCCCGAAGTGCTCTTCCTCGACGAACCCACCCTGGGACTCGACGTAGGCGCATCGCGTGATGTCCGCAAGTTCATCATCGAGTGGTTGAAGGCGGATAGGGAACGCACGCTTTTGCTGACCACACATTACATGGTCGAAGCGGATGAACTGTGCGACCGCGTTGCCATCATCAACAAGGGGCGTGTGCTTGCCTGCGATACACCGACGGCCTTGAAGCATCGTTTGCAGAAGGATGCGCTGTTTGAGATTCAGACGAGTCCGCTCAACGGGTTGACTCCGCAAATGCTGGTGGATCAGCCCGAAGTCACGAAGGCGGCGATTGAGGAGACAGAGACAGGCGCGAAGCTAAGTCTCGGTCTGGTCGAAGAATCTGCTCTGGCGCGGGTCATCAATCTGTTCACGCAAAAGGATGTGAAGGTGATGAGCCTGAGCAAGCGCGAACCCACGCTCGAAGATGTGTTCGTGGATTTGGTCGGGCGCAGCATGGCGGAGGAGGAATCTAGTGAAACCCAGTAACGCGAAATTTATTTCGCAAGAAGGCGAGATAAATCTCGCCGTACACAGCAAATACTCGCGCAAGGATACGGGCTGGCGCTTGTTCTTGAAGACCATCATTGCCCGCGCATATCCGCGTTTGATCGGGCAGCAGCGTGAAGTCTCGTGGATGGTGTTCGATGTGATCATGCCTATGCTGGCCGTGATCGCCTATGTATTCGTATATCGCGCATTGAATGCGCCGGAGGAATATATCGGTTTCGTGGTGATGGGCGGCGCAATGACCGCATTTTGGATGAACATTTTATGGAGCATGTCCAGCCAGTTGTATTGGGAGAAGGAGCAGGGAAACCTGGCTCTTTACATCATGGCGCCGAATTCCATGATGGCGATCCTGCTTGGCATGGCACTGGGCGGGATGCTGGCGACTGCCATGCGTGCCGTTGCAGTAACCCTGATGGGCTCATTCATCTTTGGTGTTACTTATGAAGTGACGAGTTATCTTCAATTGTTCTCAGTGTTCATGCTGGCAATGATCGCCTTGTATGGCATGGGTATGTTGATGGCATCGGCGTTTCTTCTTTTCGGGCGCGAAGCCTGGCACATGGCCAATCTGGCGCAGGAGCCGATCTTCCTCGCTTCAGGTTTTTACTTCCCGATCAAATCGCTGCCATTTTGGGTGGCGGCTGGCGCTTCGATCATCCCGCTTACACTCGGCATGGATGCGATGCGTCAGCTGATCTTCTCTTCGGGGTTTCAATTTGGCTTTATGACTGTGAAGCTGGAAATTCTCATTCTGGCGGTGATGTCTGTGGTTTTTGTAGTGACCGCAAAAATATTGCTGGCTTATGTGGAGAAGATCGCGGTACGTGAGGGAAGAATTACGGAGAGCCGAAGGTAATTATTAACCACAAAGGAGACAAAGGGTCACAAAGGAAAACCTTTAAAAACCTTTGTGTACCTTTGTGACCCTTCGTGGTGAGAAAAGAGATTTTATGCAAACATCAACTTCATGGCGTTCGTTTCGCATGGCAGCCTGGCTGGGCTGGTTAATCGAGTCCAACTGGACTGACCCCTTCCTGTTCGCGGTATATTCCATCGTCAAACCGCTTTCAGGCGCGGCGATTCTGGTCGTGATGTATGGCATCATCACGCAGGGAAATTTCGACAGCGCATTGTTTCCATATATTTATCTGGGCAACGCCTTTTATATCTATGTTGGCGCGGTGATGACGGGCGTCTCATGGGCGGTGGTGGATGACCGCGAACATTACAAGACTCTGAAATACATGTACATCGCGCCGATCTATATTCCCATTTATCTTTTAGGGCGCGGCGTCGCGCGTTTTATCACGGGTTCGATTGCAGTGTTCATCACCATCACGGCGGGCGTGTTGTTCCTGAAAGTGCCGCTGAAATTTGCAGAAGTGGATTGGTGGTTGTTCATCGTCACATTGACCCTCGGCGTGGTGATGCTTGCGCTTCTGGGCTTGCTGTTGGCTGGCATCACATTGACGGTGGCCCGCCACGAAGGCTTCATCGGCGAAGCGACAGCGGGCGCGTTGTATATTTTCAGCGGCGCGGTATTTCCGCTGGATGTGCTGCCCGCATGGATTCGTCCCGTTGGGTATTTCATGCCAACAACCTATTGGCTTGAATTACTGCGGCGGTCCCTAGTGGGGAATGTGGCGCAAGCCTTCCCGACGTTGGCAAATTTCAGCAATATGCAAATCCTCGGCATCCTGCTGGGTCTGAGCATCTTCTTTGGTGCGGTAAGCATTTGGGTGTTTAAGATATGCGACGCTCGCGCAAGGGAACTTGGCTTGATCGACAGGACAACGAATTATTAGAAAATAATAGTTGCTTTGCAAGAACGCGGAGTTCTCTCCGCGTTCTTTGATTTAAATAAAGTTTTCCAAAATAAAGTTCACCCTGATAAAATAACAACCTCCTCCGGGTCCAATACAGCTTCTATTTACAAATAAATCATCAGGAAAGTGGACATGACCGAACAATCGAACAGTAGGTATCAGGATGTTACAAAAAGGGCGACAAGGAGCATGGGGTGGAATTATCTTTCCTTCGGGCTTGGAAAAGCACTAAATCTTATCGCGATCTCGATCCTTGCGCATCTGCTTGCGCCGGAATATTTTGGGCTGATTACTCTCGCAACCCTCACCATGGATTATCTTTCGATCATCAATGATACGGGGCTTGGCGCTGCCTTAATCCAACGGACGGATAAATTGGAGATGGCGGCCAACGTCGCTTTTTCCCTGACAATTATTATCGGTGTCTTGCTGACCATAGTCACTTTTTTGATCGCCCCCTATGTAGCCATTTTTTTCGACGAACCCCAGGTGACGGCGGTTATCCGCTGGCTGGGTTTGACCTTCCTTTTGAACTCTTTTGGAGCTACGCATAACATCCTGCTCCAACGGGAGATGAGCTTCAGAAAAAAGATCATCCCAGAACTTGGAAACACTGCAATCAAGGCGGTTGTATCGATCGCTTTGGCTGTGGCAGGATTTGGCGTTTGGTCTCTCGTCATTGGTCAGTTGGCCGGAACAGCGGTCGCATCCACGCTTTTGTGGATAGTGGAATCGTGGAGGCCAAAACTGGCATGGGACTCCCAAATTGCGAGGGAGATGCTCCAATACGGTCTTTCGATTATGGGGAATAATGCCCTTTCCGCATGGGAGGATAGCTTCGATTATTTTATGATCGGGCTTATCTACAACTCTGCGGCATTGGGAATTTACGCTCTTGCATATAGGCTGCCTCAAACACTTGTGTTGAACATCCTCTGGGTCATGACGGCCGTTCTTTTTCCTGCTTTTTCCTCCCTGCAGGAGAACCGGGAGGAATTAAAGAAAAGCTTTCTCTCCACCATGAAGTATGTAGAGCTGCTTGTCATGCCGCTCTGTCTGGGCATGATCGTAGCAGCGGACCCGATCATCCGTGTGGCGTTCGGCGAGCAATGGCTGGACGCCATTCCAATATTGCAGGTACTAAGTCTGTATGCGTGGGTGGTGTCGATTGGGTTCCACGTTGGTGATGTTTACAAAGCCATCGGACGGCCTGACATTCTCATCAAAACTTCCATCCCCATGTTTTTCATTCGGCTTTTGCTGTTATGGCTCGGCGCACAATACAGTCTGGTTGGCGTTGCCATCGCCCACCTCGCCGCTGCGGTCATTTCCACCATTCTCCGTTATTTCGTTGCGGCGCGTTTTCTAAAACTTTCCTTCATGGAGGTGGCAAAAGAACTTACCGCCTTTATTTGCGGACTTGGCTTGATCCTGTTGGCGATTCCTGCCTATTATCTATCGATTGGATATTCCCCCTTTATCAGGTTGATGGCTATTGGCCTGGCGGGTGCAGCAGGGTATATGGTGTCAGTTTGGTTTGTCGAGCGGGCTTCGGTTGTGAGCGCGCTGGAAATGGCAGGGATTCGAAAAAACTAGTTCGAAGCCGGCGAGAAAAACCTGTAAAAACACCAGCCTTTCCTCATTCAAAATGGGAAGAAAAATAACGGGTCACTTGTGCCAGCAGACGGGAACGCCCCAAATGGGATGAAAAATTGTGGTTAGCCTTTGCAATGAAGGAAAGATCGATTCCCCCGCTTTTCAATAATTTTTGGACTCTATGCCCTGCCGATTCCATCAGGATCTTATAACCGGGATCCAGATCGGCAAAGATAAAACTGATTTTGATGCCTTTTGCGTGAATACGGGCAAGATCATATGACAGGTCATCCGATATTTTCACGCCAAGACGCCGCTTGAATCCATTAAGGAAAACCATGGACGATGCCTGCATCTTCCCGATCAATCTTAAAGTAACGGTCGTCAAAACATCCTTGAGATTAACCTTACCTTCAAGCAGTTTCGTCCATTTTTCGCGTTTCTTTACATTTACAGAATACCGGTTCCAATCCCAATGGTATTCGAGACTCGGCACATCGAGGGACATGCCCTCTCTCCAATAGAAGGTCAACGGATTCACCGGCACAATTTCCTGAATGGATGGAGCATCAAGGTTTAACGCCGCCTGGAACGATGCATACGCGCCGGAGCACAACCCCATCAACACCAATCTATCAACGTCAAATACCTCCTTCAAGTAGCACATGGCTGCATGGATGTTATCCAGTGCTTCCGGTATATAGGGATTGTTTTCACGCGAAACATCCGGGTTAACGGAATCACCCAGCCCAAGGAAATCTATCCGCATCACGTTGAATCCTAGCGAAAGTAATTGTCGCGTCAGGTAGATGTAATTACGATTGGGACCAACCCGGTGGACTGCGCCCGCATTAAAAAGAAGGATTGTCGGTTTATCCTCCTCGTCCCTTAGCATCGGGCGGCTCATAATACCGAACAGCGGCTCGTTGGAAAACCAGCATATCGTTTCGTTGACGGGGAATCCGCCCCCCGCATCCATGCTTTCCTTGGCAGTTGAACCGTAGGTATAACAATCGAACCTGCACTGCTGGTAATTTTTCAAATTGAGGAAGAGTGCCCTATCGACTTCCTGTGAGTTTTTGTAGGCCGGCAGGAAAGTTTCAACAATGGAATTGATCGCGCCGAACGGGACTTTGCTGTTATGCGGTAATTCCATCATTTCCGCATATCCAGACAGGGATTCGTGAAGGAATTTTGAATGTATGAAGGACCAATGCTGAATCAATTCGTTGGGCAGCGGCATATCATCACTGTGAAAGAGGACCAGGCGCTTTGCCTGAGCAGGATTCATTTTCAGCATCGAGAGGGTGGAGACTTCGTTCATCGTTTCGCGTGTGATCAAAAATCCGCCACCCTCCAAAGAGGTGCTGTCCACTTCCTGGCTTGCATTTTCTCCCGTCTTTTGCAGAGCCAGCATTTCGCGGATGTACCGCCTGCCTTCCACGACAGGCACCCAGCACAGCAGGGACTCAACCTCATGTTTTTCGGCGATCATGCACGCAAGGGTCGCGCCCATCCGAAGGCCAAACAGGCTCACGCGTTTAATCCCGCAATTCCACCGAATAAAACTTTGCACGCGTTCGATGCTGGAAGCCCAGTTCTGAATGCGGTCGGGGTCGGTATCTAGGCCGGTGGAATCTCCCACGCCTTGATATTCCATCCGAAATGCGGTAACGCCTGCTCGGGCGAACCCGTCCGCCAAGTGGCGTAGCCCGCGGTAGGAGTTGATGAATTCATGTCCCACAGGCGGGCAGATAATGATGGCATGATCCGTCGGCTTTTCAGGAAGATGACACCAGGCAAGCAAAACATCCCGCCCCGACTCAATGTAGAAGGGGATTCGTTCGATGGGAAGGATGTCGGTTTTTGTCATCATAAATTGGTAAATTATTTCTGCGCCGCAACGTTGACCACATCCCGCAGGTTTGCAGATCGGACATGAATTTGGGAAGGCGGTGAAGCGCCTGCAAGTTGGTGCAGGGCTACCTGCTTGATTTCACCTGGCATCAGGTGAAAAAAATTATCTTCCGGCAGAAAACCCTCGCATTCGATCTGAACCGCATATAAAAAAGAGTTGGTGGAAATGGAAAGATGGCAGAAGCCATCTTTCGCAATTTCCGAAAATGCGCTAACTTCCGCTTCGACATCCGGAAAAAGCTTATTTAAAGGGAAATGAAACTGACGGCTCAAGAGTATTCCATCCGTGTCTTTCAAGGAGGCACATGCAACTTCATGCTTGGGTGGGCCAAAGCGATAGGCATAACTGGTATCGTAAAAACCGCCCAATAAATCTTCCGCTGACAGGCAAAGTTTTTCATTAGCTCGGAGTGTGATTTCCCGGCTGGCTTTTGCAACGTTGACATTCCCGTCGTGGAGCATTTGAAATTCAACGCGGCCTGCAAACAGCGCAGGGCTCTCGTTAATGAGGTGTATGTTGAGGCCTTGCAATCCTTCATCGGTCAGGAGCAGGCTGAGGGGTTGAAAGACCCGTTTCAAAAAGTAGTATGCAGCCTTTGGGTTGTTGTCGTTGTCCAACAAGCCCCAGCCGGCACCGGGCCATAAATCCTTATAAAACCAGACGAGCCCGCCGCTGCATTTGCTTTGCGTGGAACGCCATTCCGAAAATACACGGCTCATCATCTCGCCGCTGGCAACGCGCGAGAGTGTGAGGTAGCGCTGCATGTCTGTGCTTCGCAATTGGATTGGGTCTATGTCGAACAACTCTTGTAAATAATGATCGCGCACATCTTCAAAGTCCCAATCAGTCCCGCTGTCTTTTGGGACACGGCTCTTCCATAACGGATCATTCGTAACCGGAATGCGGTTTCCCATGAAATTTGAGATAGTTTTATTTTCAGGGACATTCGAAAAGCCGAGACATTCCGGCGTGAATTTTACATCCGACATTCGCACATCGTTGATGTCGCGCAGATACGCGCCAACTCCATAATAATGTGTGACTCCCGTGCTTGTGTAAAAAGGCAGGACCCCCCCGCTTGGCGTGGATGGAACATAAATCGTATTTTCATGAAGAGTGTGAATCAACTCAGGCAATTCAGAGTCAAACCATTCGTTGCGCCACATTTCGGACGGGATGCCCAGCATAGCAGCCTGTTGCTCGATCTCGCTGTTGCCGCAATAAACAACGACACACGGGTGGCATTGCAACCGCTTTATTTGGTGGGCAGCTTCGGCAGAAATGCCAGCATGAAAATTTTCATCGCCGACTGGGTAATCCATGTTGGCGAACATGAAATCCTGCCAGACCATAATTCCAAGTTCGTCGCACAGGTTATAAAACTCATCCTGTTCATACACCATCGTCCCACCGACGCGCAGCATGTTCATGCCGGCATTGTGTGCAAGCACCAAAGCGGAACGCAAATTATCCCGGCTCCCATTCAAGGTAACGATGTCGTTAATTGTCCACACTGCGCCGCGGGCGAAGATAGGTTTTCCATTGATCTGCAACTGGAACAAATCATCCTTTTGCTTCAATCGAACCTCGCGGAATCCAACCCGCGCCTCTTTCAGGACTTGAAACTGTTCGCCGGACCGAAGCATTAACTTACACGGATACAGATTCGCTTTGCTGTGCGTATGCGGCATCCATGGTGCGGCACCATGCACTATGATTTCCTTCTCCAGATGAATCGCAGGCTCAACACCAGCAAAGAGACCGTGCGATTTGCCGTTAATTTCAAGGATTAGTTCACAAGGATTTTTTGTGTGGCAGTCAATACTCGCTTTAATTTTGAGGATGCCCTTCCCGTCTTGAAAGGAGGTTTGTAAATTCAAATCGCTCAAGGTTGCAATGGAATCGGATTCGAGCCACACCCCCCGCCACGGTCCGATGGGTTTTACGGGAGGCGTCCACCCAGGGATGTAGCCGAGCAAGGAGGTGCGAATCCATCTCAATTGCTGGCGCTCAACTAATTTTGTCTTCCAGCGCGGTCTTTTTTTGAAGGAATCGAAGGCGCGGCGTAGGGAACGAAAGCATATCACCAGGTTGTTTTTTTTCAGCAGCAAGGTGGTAACATCCACTTTGTATTGAAGATACATGTTATTTCCGCTCAGGATCTTTTCCCCGTTGAACCAGATATCCGTCAGCGTGGCGAGGCCGTCGAAGACGAGTGAATGTTTGGAGCCCGTGCCTGAAAATTCAAAATCTGTTGTGTACCACCAATCGAATTCATCCAGGTCGGCAAGGGATTCGAGGGCGCGGGTGGGGTTTGAGTCCAGCAGCAGCTGGGCAACGGTTCCGGGAACGGAAGCAGGCAGGAGTGGCGTCAACGAGGCGTCTTTCATCCAGTCAGGGTTCTCGTGCTGACCGGCTTCTGTACTACAAACGTTCCAGTTCGCGGATAATTCCATCATGGATGATTAATTGTATTTTTCGAGCAGGATTTTCGTGGCAGCTTGCCAGGATTGGCCCATTTTTTCGATGGGTGTGAAGTCGAGCGGTTTCTTTTTGCTGACCAGCCTCGCGAGTTGAAACTGGGATGTTTTGGCTGTGGTTGAAATTTCATCGAACAATACGATTGCTTTATCGAGACCACTTTCGCCGTTTTGCGTGAGCCATTGCAAGTAGGTCTTCGAGAGTTCGTAACAAGCGCCCAATTGGCGGAGAGTGACAAAGGAATATTGGTGGAACATGTCCAGCGATTCGCTGCTGAGCCAATCCAAATCTTTGGCAAGCCGCTCCGCGAAGGAGTGGAAAGGATTTTTATCTGGAAGGAACGTGAGTTGTTTTCGCAGGACGTTGATAGATGCATTCACGAGATCGCGGTTCGTTTTGGCGCGATCCCAGATTTTTACGAATTCCACATAAGGTGGTAGATAAACCGGATCGTTTTGATTCAGACGGAGTAGATTTTCGAAGTCACCGCCGGAAAGGTTGTAATATCCCTGGTTGTGAAAATAGCCAAGATGATTGATTTCAAGATCGATTTCGACGATGGCGATGGTGCTTTTGACATGCGCCATGTGATACGCTGTGCCATGCGTATCGGGCAGGTAAAACGAATCCATTTCCACGAGAACGGGCCTGCCCAACCCCACTTGTTCATCTATGTGCTCCACCAGACGATTCCAAATGGCCAGTTCCTGGACATCCAGGCCGTATAATTCATATAGATCCGACAGCGGAAATTTGAAGAACGTCCATTGATCCCCTTCAAAATCAATGACCAGGGTGAATGGCAGAGAGGCAATCGGTTCAAATCCTAGCGCGTGAAGCAGTTCGATCCACACATCGGAATAGCAATTGGTTTCGGCCCAAATACGGTCGGGGCCGTGAATCAGGTGGCGTTGATATTTATCAGCGTCCAGGTTCAGGATCGATTTTTTCATAGCTCTAACGCAGTTTTCACGGAAGAGGGCCATGCCTTCACATCGAATCTGAATTTTTTGAACATCGCCAGCGCGGTACGTTCGAGGCCGAAGCCGATGCAGGCTGTGTGTGCGAATTCGCCGTTTGTTGTCTTGATATTGTACGAATGGCTGAAGTGGTCCATATGGTAGTTGCTGGATGCAATTGCAGTGGGTTTTTCTGTGCTGGTGATTGGAAAAACGAGTTCATATTTCATTGCCTGTTCGATTTGCGAAACGACCATGGCGCGTCCGCCGCGGCCAAAGAACGGATCATTCGCGATCACCCGCTGAACTTCATCCAATCCGACGCCTTTGTATAATTCAATCCCTTTATCGATCCAGTCATCGCGATGATTCAAAGCCTGTTCAGGCGTGCCGAGCTGCACAAACTCCCGTTGGCGGAAAGATTGCATCCGCGCAGGGTCGTTGGAGGGTTCGTGTCTGAACACAAAGCCTACGAGATCGATCAATCTGCCTTTTTCTGGAAGTGTCGTATCTCTTGCAGTTGGATAAAGGGGATAACAGGCGGCAGGAGCCATCATCAATTCGATGGGTTCCAAGTCGGCGGCCCAGTTTTCGCCGTGTTCCCTTTTTCTGAGCAGTTCCATATGGGTGCGTTCGTTACCGAGAAAGCCATGCAGAGAACCCATCAGGTGCGGAAAGGTCTCGATGTGGGAGGTCTTTAAATAATCATCACGGCTAAGTATTGGGGGAAAGTGAATGACCTCGGGTTGTAAGTGACGGCTGTTCCTGGTGAGATACGCCTCGAATCGCTGGATCACCCCTTCGAAAACATCGCTCCGTCCATACACCCCCGGCACGCTGCTTTCGATCAGAAGTCCCGCGCTGAGCAGCTCCCTTTGATATTTTTCCTGCAATCCAACTGGGTTTTCATGGGTGTGAGACATGGTTAATCTCCACGGTGCATATGAAGCAAAGTGGCATTGTGATTCATAATGCGGTCATTGTTCACCATCAGGGAAGCGCCATAGGCATCCCGCAAATGACGACTGAGGCTGTATTTTGAATCATTGCGATACCCTGCAATGCCGCAAATCAAAAGACTGCGGCTGACGATGTCGATGATTAAACTTGAAGAGGCAATCTTCAAGTTATTGATTTTTACAGAGAAACTGAACGTATCCAGGAGCTCTACATTATTTTCCTTCAAT
The DNA here is from genome assembly GCA_014860745.1 of Anaerolineales bacterium. GTDB lineage: Bacteria > Chloroflexota > Anaerolineae > Anaerolineales > Villigracilaceae > Villigracilis. Next base: position 18,835 of record JACZJC010000079.1, on the reverse strand, counting down.
AATTGCTCATAATGGTTGGCGCATCCATGCACATTTTCACGCATCAGCTGCAAAACGGAGTGTACTTCTGCCAGCCGTAAAGCCGCCGTCTGGGGGGCATTGGGATTCTTCTTCATCATGTCGCGCACAAAGGCACGGGCCATGTTTACCGCATCTGTTGCAATGCCCAGCCAGAGTGATCCCCAAAGGATATGAGAGGTTGGATGCATACTCTGACTCAAAATATCTGCAAAAGGCGCCGGGATAATTTGCTTAATATGTCCCTTGGATTTAACTACAAACCCTTCACTGCATGTACCGCGAAATCCCATCGTATCCCAACTCATCGTAGGTTCTAAATCGTAGTCCTGCTTGCTGACCACCACATGAACCTGATCATTGGCGGAGGATTCTGGCGCTCGGCGGGATGTGATGAATAAATCATCTGCTTGTAAACCGTAAGAGATAACGGGCGCATTCTTTGTGAGGGTGAATTTTTCACCTACCACTTCAACCGCGCATATGCTTTGGCGCAAATCTCCCCCGATGCCCATTTCTGTCGTGGCAGAGGCAAGCAGTCGTTGGTCTGATGCGACTTTCTTTAAATAGTTTCGGAAATGTTCATTGGATGATCCGTGATTGACTGCACATGCCACCTGAATTTGGTGCATGGCGAAGATCATGGCGGTGGAACCGCAGTATTGCCCCAGTGATTCGCAAATCAACGCCAGTTGACTGATGTTCAAACCCATCCCGCCCAGTTCTGTGGGAATGTAGGCGCCCATCAATTTCATTGCCTTAATGGCGTTTATGGCTTCCAGTGGAAAGCGGGCTTTTGCATCCACGTCTGTCGCATTGGGACGGATCACCTCTTCGCCGATTTTATGAACGTTCTGCAGCAACTCATCAAAAGCTTTCTGGCTGATTCCTGTCTGGTTTAACAGCTCCATGGAGTGACCCTTTCTTTTCTGTTAACGATTCAATCGTTGAACCACTTCAACGATTGACCCGATGCTTGCGAATGTTTTTCTCCCCAGCATAGCATCGGGAATTTCGATATCAAACTCCTCTTCCAAGGCCAGCATCAAACCGACCGTTGCAAGCGAGGTCAAGCCCACAATATAGAGATCACTGTCATCTGCCAATTGCTCCACCGGTACAGACAAACGACCTGTTTTTAAGAGGATTTCGCGCACTTTTTCAACAACCATACATACTCCTAGTCATGACCGGAAAGACGATATTTTTTCTGATTTTACTCTAGATTAAAGGTGGGTTAGTGACTTTCTCATATTAAAAAAGCGGCATGTTCCCTCCCTGAGTCATCCCAAGACCGGGAAAGAGAAGTACAATCTCGAAATGCAAAAAGGAGTATTGCTCATGCCCATCATCCTCGACGGATCAGAACTCACTGTTGAAAAACTCGTTGCCATTGCCCGATTTAACGAAAAAGTGGAACTTGCCCCCGCAGCACTGGAGCGCATCAAAGTCTGCCGCGCCATGCTGGAGGAGAAGCTTGCCAATAAAGAGGTCATGTACGGCACGAATACAGGCATCGGCGAGTTCTCGGAGACAATGCTCAACGATGAGCAGGTGAAGGAATTTCAGAAATATTTGATCTACAACCATGCCGCTGGCATCGGTGACCCCGCACCGATTGAACACGTGCGCGCGGCGCTGGCGGGGCGGATCAATGTCCATGCGCATGGGAATTCCGGTTGCCGACCCGAGATCACATTAACAATGGTGGAGATGTTGAATAAAGGCGTCACGCCTGTGGTTTGTCAGAAGGGGTCGGTGGGCGCAAGCGGCGACTTGGCGCCGATGGCGCAAGCCGCGTTGCTCCTCATGGGCGAAGGCGAAGCTTTTTATAACCCCAATGGCGGGGCAGGCGGCGAACAGCTACCGGGTGCGGAGGCGATGCGAAGAGCTGGGATTTCAATCCCAGGTTTGCAGGCGCGCGACGGTCTGGCTGCGATCAATGGCTCCAATTTGCTCACTGCGATGTCGGCGCTTCACATTTATGACATGGAACGATTCCTCAAACAGGCGGAAATTGCCGCGGCGATGTCCATCGAAGCCTTGCTTGGGAACATGAAGCCGTACAACACAAAACTTCATGAACTGCGCGGATTCAAAGGCGCGATTACGTCCGCTCAAAATATTGCGAAGGTTATCGAAGGCTCTGATTTGACAACGGGCAAGATGAAAACCAAAGTGCAGGATGCCTACTCGATGCGTTCCACTCCACAGGTCATTGGCGCGGCGCGCGATGCGATTGCGTATGCGAGGTCGCAAGTGGAGATCGAATTGAACGGCGTGGGCGATAACCCGATCTTCGTTCCCGAAATGAAATTAACATTGACGGGTGCAAACTTCCAGGGAACCCCCGTTGCACTGCCCATGGATATGGCCGGCGCGGCGATCACGATGGTTTGCGTGATGTCGGAGCGGCGCTTGAATCGTTTAACCAACCCCGCTCTTTCGCAGGGACTGCCTGATTTCCTCGCCCATCAGCCGGGTTTCTACTCCGGATTAATGCTCAGCCAATACACCGCCGATCATTTGATCGTGGAGCAGCGAATTCTCTCCACGCCCGCATCGATTCAATCCATCCCTGCCGCCGCGGACCAGGAGGATTTTGTTTCGATGGGCATGAACACTGCCCTGAAGAACGGACAAATTTTGGATAACGCTTATGGTGTTTTGGGAATCGAATTCATGGCAGCCGCGCAGGCATTGGACTTCCGCGAGTTCACCCCGGGCAAAGGCTCCCTCAAAGCCCGCGAAGTGATTCGCAGACACGTGGAGCATCTCGAAGTGGATCGTCCGCTGTATAACGATCACAACGCGATGAAGAAATTAGTGAAGAGCGGGGAGATTCTGGAGGAAGTTGAAAAGACGATAGGGAAATTATATTAATTTTTTTTACCTGTTGGACACACAACATAATGAAAGAGTTGTGTGTCCAATGGAATTGATTCTCCGCTTTACCTTGTGCGCATCCACCTAATCACGCCTGCCCCTGCCCATCTTCCACTTGCAAAACATGCCGTCAGCAAATATCCGCCAGTCGGCGCTTCCCAATCCAGCATCTCGCCTGCGCAAAAAACGCCGGGGATCTTCTTCAACATCAAATTTTCATCCAGCGATTCAAAGCTTACGCCGCCCGCGGAACTGATGGCTTCATCCAAAGGACGGGTTGCGATCAAAGGCACGGGCAGGCGTTTAATGTAAAACGCAAGCTGTTCCGCATTTGTAAATTCTTCCTTCGGCACGAACTCACGCAGCAGCCCCGCCTTCACGCCCTTCATCCCCACTGTCTTCTCCAAATGACTTGCCATCGAACGCGACCCGCGCGGCCTGGATAATTTCTCGATCAACTGCGCTTCCGTTTTATCGGGCGCAAGGTCGAGGCGCATCACCGCTTTTCCGTTCGTAAAAATTTCATCCCGCATCAACGCCGAAGCAGCATAGATCAAACTCCCTTCCACGCCTTCCTTCGTAATGATGAACTCACCTTGTTGGTGGAACGACTCAAAGGATAAAACCACAGATTTGATCGGATGCCCTTCGAACTTCTCCTTGAAGACTGGACTCCACGCCACATCGAATCCGCAATTGGATGGTTTCAACGCTTCCACCTTAACCCCGGCCTGACTCAGCCAATCGACCCATGCCCCGTCCGAGCCGAGTCTGCGCCAGCTCCCGCCCCCGAGGGAGAGGATCACTGCATCCGCTTTGATGGTTTTGACTCCATCGGGTGTTTCAAATTCAATTCTGCTCCCACCGCCGTCCTCGGCGGTGATGACCCCATTCCATCTATGACGTAGATGAAAATTGACTCCCGCTTCATCCAGTCTCTTTAACCAAGCCCTCAACAGCGGACTGGCTTTCATCTCCTTTGGAAATACCCGCCCCGATGTTCCGACGAAAGTCTCAACTCCGAGTCCACGCGCCCACTCGCGTAAGTTATCGGGGGTGAAATCCTCCAGCCATTTTTCAACTTCCCCTTTTCGTTTTCCATACCGCGAGACAAATTTCTCGAACGGCTCCGAGTGCGTCAGGTTCAATCCGCTTTTGCCTGCCATCAAAAATTTTCGCCCAAGCGATGACATCGAATCGTACACATCCACTTTCACGCCATGTTCGCTCAATACCTCCGCCGCCATAAGCCCCGCAGGTCCGCCGCCGATGATCGCTACTGTTTTGTCCATGAGTTCATTATAAAGAGAAAACTCCCGAACGGGTCAGGAGTTTTCTTTCTGCTGGAGGGTGACACAATTGATTATCTTTCCACGCTCAGCACCCCGCCCAATACATTTAACCTAAGAGTCCACACGCTGCCGATCTGGAATTGCTGGAACTCGCTGACAGTGCCAGGTGTGTAGGTTTCCTGCCCGTCGGGCGTGCTGAAATAAACGGTTAACGTTTCGGTGGTGTCGCCAATGCGTTGTTCGCCGGAGAGACTGGGCTGGTCGTACACAGGGTAAAGGTCATTGCCTTGCAGGCTATACGTCTGGATGGTCGTCCATTCGTCCACGCTGTAGCTGCAATATTGTTCGGTTTCGGTGTGGCATTCCTGCACCACTTCCGCGAAGCCGTTGCCTCTGTCGATGGTTTTTTCTTCACAGACTTCCTGGCTCTCCGTTTGACATGAGACATTGTAGGCATCTGAAGGCGGGCTCCCGCGTTCGTTGGAATAATTGACCGCCTGCACCTCCTGCACGGGGACGGAGGTCTGCCAGTTGACATCGGTCACTGTCCCTTCGACCGTTTTTGATGGCAGCACAAATAACATAAATACGGCAATGCAGCAGACCATCAGGAATGCACCAATCCCGCCGAACACCATCCAGTTTATTTTCTTTTTTGGTTGAGTGTTTGAGACGCCGGTCCCTTGCGCTTTTGCAGCGGCGGGTGTTTGGGAGGGCACGACAGTTTTTGGTAATGGAGCGCCGCATTGGCCGCACGTGTTGGCGCTGCCCGGGTTTTCGAATCCGCAGTTTGCGCAGGTGACAGCTTTCGGCGGAGTCGGAGCCGCTTGTAGTATTTGTCCCGCCTGGCGTGCTTTGCCTTCTTTTATATCGCCGCCGCATTGGGAGCAGGTGACTGCCGTCGCAGGGTTGCGCGTTCCGCAGAATCCGCAGTGGATGTCGGCGCTGGCTTTGGCGGCCTGGACGAGTTTTTCGTCAGTTACGATCTTTTCATTTGCCGCGCGTTGGAATTTGACGTTATCAGGCTGCGGCGCGCCGCAGCTCCCGCAGGTTTTTTCCGGACCTGGGTTGCGCGCGTCACAGTTTGGGCAGATCCATTCGAGTTGTACGAAACCTTTGCTTTCCTTTCTCGCCATCGTTTACTCCTGTTTCATTTTCTTAAGTGTACAACAAACAAAATCCATAATCAAATCGCCGTTCGTTTATTCAATTCGTGGTCAGCGCGAAAGGTTGACGGTTTTCCCGTCGAATTCGCCGGTGAGGGTTGCCGTACTGGTTTGATAATTATAGGTGTAGTCCAACCTGCCTGTTTTTTTTCCACCGATGTCAACGTTCATCGTGAATATGCCAAGGTTGGAGTTGTAGGCGCCTGACCCCGTCACTGCCAGGCCGGGCATCATGGCGCATTGATCAAATTTGTATGATGGACCATTGTCAACGAGGGCGAGGGAGAGGGTCCCGCCATAGGTGCAGGCAATTGTTTTATCCCCTTCCCAATCACCATAATAGACTTCGGGCATGTAGTAGAAATTATCATCCAACGCGACCATCATTTCCATCGGGTCGGAAAAATCGCTGACATTCCCCGGCAGATTGGGGACGTAGTGGGAATAGGGTTCTGATTCCCAATCCTTGCAAACGGTTTCGCGCTGTGCGGGAAGGGTTCCCTCCGTCATGAAAGCAGTAATGAGATTATCGGGGCATTCATATCCCCAGCCATAGATCGAGTGAACGCCGCCTTCCACATAGATGTGATAACCGTCTGCGAGATGTTGGTAAACGAATTGCCCTTCTTCGAAAGGTGTGGCAGGGTCGAGGGTGGCGTTGAGCACAAAGGTGGGCACGCCTTCCAAAACCAATGGCTCACGTTTAACGGTCTCTTTTGGAGAGGCGGGCCAGAAGGCACAGCTCAGGCCGGTGTACACACTTCCGTCGATGCGCGGCACCGTGCCGTTCGAAGCCTGACCAGCTTCAATGGTCTGAGCGATGCGCTCTTCTGTAGTCCCGCTAAAGTAAGTGTCGTCTGTGCATAGCACGCCGAGGAACATGGTGTCGGAGAATGTCGGGTCGCCGAGATAATCATACGTGGCAGGGTCGATCAAGGTGTTTTCATACATCAACCGCAGCATGGGCACGAGGTCGCCTTTGTTTGCGGCGGCTAAAGCTTTCAGGTAGATCATTCGCCCGGTAAGCGAGTAAAGCTGATAGGCTGTGGTGTATTCAAGCTGGTTGAAAGTGAACGTGCCTTTCGCCTTTTCGCCGTTTAATAATGGAAATTCATAAGCGATTGGCGCATCGGCGACTTTTGACGCAAGCTCATCGTAAACCGCAACCGCATCCTTGCCGCCCATGTCCGCGGAACAGGCTTCATCGTCATTGCAGGCATTTAGGATCGCAAGCAAAACTTTATCGAAGGCTTTTTCCTGTGAAAGGGCGCTTTCCTCCCCGGTCAGCGTCATGTTGATGGTGCCGTCGAGGATCAATCCCGCCAATCGGTCCGGATGTGCGTATGCATAAGTCTGTGCGACGGCGGTTCCATAACTTACGCCATACATCCAGATCTTTTCATCGCCGATGGCCGCGCGGAAAGAATCAAGGTCTTCAGCAACCTGGTCGGTGCCGAAGAAAGCCAGTTTGGCCGGGTCGATTCCGATCTCAGCCACACAATCTTCGATGTACTTTTTCGCACCATTGATGGCTGCCTGCTGTTCTTCGGGCGTGTCATAGCCTTCTTCACCGTTATCATCCACTTCAGTGAGGTAACGAATATAGTCCTTTTCATAAGCCGCAGGACATTCGAGAGGATTGGAAAGTCCGATTCCGCGCTGGTCGTAAAAGACGATATCGTAATGCTCCAGGACCGCGCCGCTAAAATAATCGAGATATGCGCTGCTGATGCCTTCGCCGCCCGGCCCGCCGGGGAAGGCTTGAATGTACATGCCATAGCGTTCTCCGGAAGCGGGCAGCACTCCAAATACTACGCCGATGGTTTCAGCGTTTGCCTCATCGAAATGATTTAAAGGAACTTGCAGGGTGACACAAGTAAGCTCCGGGGTCTCTTCACAGGCCGCCCCGCCCATTTCTTCGAGCTTGGGAGCGATGCTGGAACTGACAATTACGGGGGATTCCGACGGCGGGATGCTGTTCGTAGGCGTGGGCATCAGGGTCTGGCAGGCCAGCGAGACCATGCTCAACAACAGTCCGAATACAAAAAGTTTTTTCATTCAATACTCCTCTAATTTAATTGCAAAAGTGTACAGTAAAGCCGGATGAAACACACACCCCAATTTGTCCTATGACGTTAAACCGTGCCACGTGCGGATTTCGGCGATACGCGATTCGTGATCCGGTTCCTTGTACGGGGAAGGATCATTCGCCTCATTCTTTAACGGACGGCTGGTCAATGCGCCGAACACAGCATCCACCCCGTGAGCCACGTTGTGCCGGTCATAGCCGCCTTCGAGCACGAAAACAATTTTTCCATCGCAAAATTCTTCCGCAATCTCAACCAGTTTTTTTGAGATGGTTAAGAATCCCTGCGTGGATAATCCCAGCGAAGTGATCGGGTCATTCCAATGCGCATCAAACCCCGCCGATATCAACAACAAATGCGGACGGAACGCCGCGACCATCGGCTTAAAGATTTCATTACTAATTTGCACAAAGGTTTCATCTCCCGCATGGGATTGGAGCGGAACATTCGCGATGCGCTTTTTGGCATGCGACGCGTCTTCGATCCAGCCTGTGCCGGGATAAATTCCCCACTGATGCGTGGAAATAAACCCAGTCCGCTCGTCGTTCATAAACGCGGCTTGTGTGCCGTTGCCGTGATGCGCGTCATAGTCGATCACCATCACGCGCTCCATTCCGTTTGCAAGGGCATCCTGCGCGGCAATCGCAATGTTATTGAAAATGCAAAATCCCATTGCCCGATGCGGTTCGGCATGGTGTCCCGGCGGGCGGATAATGGCAAAGGCATTCTTCGCCTCACCTCTCATCACCAAACGAGTGCAGGCCATGACTCCCCCGGCAGCAAGCAGGGCATCTTCATAGGAGGTTCGAGTCACGAAAGTGGGGGCGTAGTCGATGACCCCCGTTCCCTGCTTGCAGACTTCCTCAATGGCTCCGATCATCGCTGGCTCGTGAACGCGCGCCACTTCCTCCACACTTGCACGCACCGGCTCGATGCGTTCCGCTTCAAATGAAGCAAGCTGCGATTCGATGATTTCCAACCTGCCCGGGTGTTCCGGGTGGCCGGGATATTCATGGTTTCGCGACGGTACAAAAGTGAAGACAGTTCTCATGCACAAATTATAGCCGTTGTTTTAATACCTTAAAAGCAGAAAGGACACCCGGGGTGCCCTTTCTGTTCGTTCAGACCTGCGTATTGCTAATGTCCGACGCTTGATACGTCGTTCGAAGGCCGCCATTGTGACCATTTGTCGGTGGCGGGGTCAATCGTCATATTGCCGGCTGATCCGCCTTTCCAGAACACCTGGAAGATGTTCGGGTCGCCATCCCGGTCGGAGGTGAATGCCAGGTTGGAGCCGCCGCAGTCCCAGGTCGGGCCTGAATCGAGACCTTCGTAATCGGTCACCCGATATTCCTTCTTTGTGAGAAGGTCATAGCTGTAAACGTCCAGGTTCCCATTCCGTTCGGATTGATAGGCAATGCGGTTGCCTTCCGGTGACCAGACATGGTTATTCGTGCGGCCGTCGATGGTGATGCGTTGGAGGTTATCGCCATCCACATCTACAATATAGAGGTCTGTTCCACCGGCGCTGTCCACAAGGAAAGCGATCTGTCTGCCATTTGGCGACCAGCTCGGGAAAACCTCGTCCATCGGGGTGTCGGTCAGTTGGAACTCGTTACCGGTTTCGATATTGAGGATGAAGATATCCCAATTGTTGTTGCGGTTGCTTTGGTAGACGAGCCACTTCAGGTCCGGGGAGTAGAACGGGTTGACATCATCCGCCGGGTCGTTGGTGATTTGAAGCTCTTTGCCGGTGGCCTGGTCGATCTTAAACAAGTCGCTGGTCCCGTTCCTGTCGCTTTGATAAACGATGGTGCGCGCATCCGGACCGTACATTGGATTGGTATTGTTCGATTGGGTTTCCGTCAATCGGACAGCTTCGCCGCTGCCAAGCAGGTCTGTGTAGTAAAGCTCCACATTCCCATCGCGGTTGCTTTGGAAGACCACGGTCGAGTCATTGGGCGCGCGGCTGGGGCGGCTGTCCACGGCTTCATCCTTTGAGAGGTTGTAGAGTTTGAAGCCGGGCTGGCCTTCGATACCATCAAGGCGATAGACTTCAAGGTTATCGTCCCGGAAGGTATGGAACACGAGGCATTGGATGCAAATCGATGGCTGGGCAGGGGCAACGTTGGGCACGGGTTCATGGCAGTTTGCCATGGCGGCTTGGGCTGTCAGGTTGCCGGCATCAGTGATGGATAGGATCAACCCTGTTGTGACGCCCGTAACGGTCAGGTTGAGGCTTTGCCCGGCTCCCAACAGGAAGGGGGTGCCGGCCTGGATGACATTGCCGTAAATATCTGTGATGGTATAGAGGTAAGGTACTATCATTGCGCTGCCGTTGTTCGTAATGGTAAATGAGGCAGTACCGTCGGTTTCAGTGCACAAACCTGTCGCGGTTATGGATGGCGGTGGCGGCGGTGCGACGCAGGTAGACATGTCCGCAAGTGCGGTCAAACTGCTGTCGTTCGGGCTGGAGAATCTATAAGAGCTGGAACTGCCCGTTACTGAAATGGTAATACTTTGACCGGATAACAATTGGAAGGTTGCGGTCTTAACCACATTTCCACTCGCGTCTGTAATGTTGTAGGTGAATGGAGTGGACATGGCTGTACCGCTGTTGGTAACCACGAAAGTGGCTTCACCGGCATTCGATGTACAGACGCCCATTACTGAAAGATTGGTTGGCGGGGTTACGCAGGTGGTCATATCCGCCACTGCGGTCAGGTTACCGTCATCGGGGCTTGTCAACGTGTAGGAACTGGACTTGCCGGTTACATTGATGGTCGTACTTGCTCCCACGGCTAATTGAAAAGCGGAAGTCTGGACCACGACTCCATTGGAATCTGTGATGTCGTAGGTATATGGAATGGTCATATCCGCACCAGTGTTTGTGATTACGAATGTTGCTGTACCTGCGTTTGAAGTACACACACCGCTTGCCGTCAAAACCGGAGGTGGGGGAGGCGGTGCTACTGCAGCAGCAGCTACACAGAGTGACATATCCGCCACAGCCGTCAAACCAGCGTCATTGGGACTTGAGAATGTATAGGATGTAGATGGACCAGTGAAGGTGACGGTTGTGCTTGCATTCGCTGCCAATTGGAAGGTGGATGTTTGAACAACACTTCCGCTGGCGTCTGTCACATTGTAGGTGTAAGGTGTCGACATATCGCCGCCATTGTTTGCGATGACGAATGAAGCTGTCCCGGCGTTCGAGGTACATGCGCCGGTCACGGTCAGCACAGGGGGGACCTGTGGCTGAACGCATGTGGACATGTCTACTATGGCTGTTAGCGTGTTGTCATTAGGACTGGATAAGGTGTATGTGCCGGAAGGCCCACTCACATTGATGATCGTGCTTCCACCCGCACTTAATTGGAAGGTTCCAGTTTCAACAACAATACCGTTCGAGTCTGTGATGTTGTAGGTAAAGGGCGTTGCCATGGCGCTACCGTTGTTCGTGATAACGAACGTCGCTGTGCCGGTATTGACACCGCTGCACACGCCTGTTGCAGAAAGTGACGCAGGTGCAGGCGGAGTGAATGTCGGTGTACTTGTCGGCGTATTGGTAGGCGCGCTGGGCGGTGTATTTGTCGGTGTGCTGGTGGGGCGCTTCGAGCAGGAGCCAATGGTGCTCAATGTTACCGATGAAAGGAAGGAAGTACTGTAGGTAACGGTCATGGTTGCATAACCGGTGCCTTTTATAGACAAGGTTCCACCGGGCTGGAGATTAATGGACCCAGTTTGGGAGGGGTCAGATAGGTTATACGACCCGTTACTGACGGAACCTGAGATGTTGCGAATAATGAACGTCGCGCTCAGGTCGGAGTTACAGAAAACCTGCAAATCTAACTGGCCGTCTACGATCTCGCGAGTCGGCGTCAGGGATGGGGTCAATGTAATGGTAGGCGTTAAGGAAGGTGTGTTGGTCGGCCGGGGTGTTCTGGTGTTGGTAGGCGTGGGGGACGGTCCCGGTGTAATCGTTGATGTCGGCGTTCTGGTTGGTGTGGGTGTCCGTGTGGGTCTTGGGGTATTGGTACCGGTTGCAGTCGGTGATGGGCCAGGCGTTATGGTTGAAGTAGGTGTCCGCGTGGCGGTTGGCGTCCGTGTGTTTGTCGGCGTGGGCGAAGGACCGGGTGTATTCGTCGGTGTTGGGGTTCTGGTTATAGTCGGGGTTCGTGTTGGGGTCGGGGTTCTGGTGGGTGTGCTGGAAGGCAGAGGCAGGCAGGTTCCCACTGCAGAGAGATTTACCTGTTCCAACTCAGAGGTTGAATATGTAACCGAAATTGTTGCATTGCCGGCAGTATTAAAGGATATGCTTTGGTTCGTACCTAGGTCAAACAAGGTTGTCACCGGGGATTTCCCTGGTTCACTGATCGTATGACTGCCGCCGCTCATTGGCCCGCCAATATTAGTGATCGTAAATGTGGCGGAAAGATCGTTATTACAAGCCACACTTAATCCAAGATAGGGATCTATGACAACAGGCGCGGATTGTTGATTTTGTTGATTTGCCGCCTGTGGTATCGGGGTTGATGTGGCAGTTGGCGTATCCGTTGGGGCTGCAATATTATTGTTTGCTCCCGCTCCCGCAGGCGGATTCGAGGCTCCATCCTTTGTAGGAGTAGCCGAGGGAGTTAATGTCATGGTTGGCGTTGGGGTGTCTGTGGCCACCACAACAGCCTGGGCTTGGGAAGTCTCCGGTGTATTCGAGGGAAAGGGCGTATCGGTAGGGAGTTCCACAACCGGCGGATCAGTTGCTGGTGGTTCAGTGGCTGGGGGTTCTGTAGCGGCGGGGGGTTCTGTTGCATCAGCTCCGGCGGCACCAGGGAGATTGCTCCCGGGAGCACAAGCAGCCAGGATCAGGGACAGGATAACAGCCACTGAGACAAACTTTAAAATTGTGGGAAATCCTTTTGTTTTCATACAACCTCTATTCTGTAAAGATCTATGGCTCGGATTAGATAAAATAAAATCTGTCAATTATGAAACAGCGTGGACCTAAATTTCGTTTTGGATGAATCCTGCTCGAGGTGGGGTTGATTCATTATAACGAATTAGAGGGTTTCGGTCTTAATACTGGAAGAGTAATCATGCAATTGAAATATTTTCGATATATCCCGCGATTCTCCATATCGTGGGGCTGGCCGATCTGTTATTAATCCATAGTCTTAGTCGGGTATTGTGTGGAAAAAGGGTTGTGCGATATAAGATTCTTCTGCAAGATGACAGGAAATATAAGGAACGCTTTTTGGGAATAATATCTTATTCCTTAATTAAATATTTTGCGCTAGAATGAAGAGGATGATTAAGCCGTGAAAATAAGGAAATTTAAAAATATGGAACCCAAAATACTCCCCCGCCATTCGATTTTTTTATTGTCAGCCTTTCTGCTTTTGCTGGCGAGCTGCCAGCCCACCAGCACACCCACAGAAATGCCCTCCACCGAGGAGAGTGTGACGATTGCCACACCGACTCCCGAACAGGTTGTTGAGGAACCTTCCCTGCAAATCAGCGCAGATATTTTCCTCGACCCCGCCCTGGCGCAAGACGAGGATTCTTTGAGGGTATCCCAATACTTATATGAAGGCCTGGTGGGTTTGAGTGGGAGCGGGAATCCGCAGCCAGCCCTCGCCGAATCCTGGGTGATTTCCGATGACCAACTGGATTATATTTTCACCCTTCGGCCGGGTCTCGTTTTTAGTGATGGCACGCCCATCACACCGGATGTGATCGTGGAAAACTTCAACCGTTGGTTTGACCCGCAAAGTTCCCTGCGTGGTAATGGAGATTACCTTGCCTGGGGAAGAATCTTCCTGGGTTTCCATGGCGAGAGAGATGCCGAAAATCGTGCAAAGTCCACAGTGGATGGGATTCAAAAGGTGGATGTCAATACAGTCCTTGTGCATCTCAACCGGCCTGTCCCCGATCTATTGATTTATCTGGCAGACCCGGCCTTTGCCATTTTGAATCCAACCATGCTGGCATCAGGGAGCTATGGCGGGCGTGACAGCACGATTGTTTCCAGCGGTCCTTATGTGATCTCCGCCTGGACGGATACCGGGCTGACGCTGAGCCCCAACCCCAGGTATTGGGGAAACAAGCCAGCGGGTGATCTGAATTTCACGTGGCGCTAACAAATCAAGGTGGAATCAAAAAAGAGTCATCTTTTCGATGACTCTTTTTTGATTGAATATGATGACAAATTTATTGATTTCCCCAGACAGGGTCGCCGTCGTAGGCGGGCATGGACGTGAGTTGGGTGAATTCGGCCGTGGGAATAAGAAGGAGCACCAATTCCATGTCTCCGTTGACCTGAGCTTGAAAAACCAGACGCAGGCCTTCGGGTGACCAGACTGGATTACCGCGCGGATCGATTTCAGGGGAGGATAGCTCGATTTTGGTTCCGTCATTGATATTGTAGATGTTGATGCCATAGCCCGTATTTTGTTTTGCATTGACTGCAATCTGATTATTATCAGGGGACCAGGCCGGGGCGCCGTAATCGGATGGGAAGCTTGTGACACAACGCTGGTTCAATCCATCTCGACCGATCAGGCAGATTTCCGAGAGGTTGCCGGAATAGGTCTGGAAGGCGAGTCTGGTTCCGTCGGGCGACCAGGCGGGGGCGGAGTCTGGGGCGGTGTTTGTCGTCAAAGTTGATACGCTGCCGCCCGGCGTCAAAAGAAAGATATCGGCGTTTCCGAATCGATTACTGACAAAGGCGATTTCGTTGGCGGTGGGCGACCAGACAGGGGTGCTGTCGCCGGCTGGGTCGTTGGTGAGGCGGGTGGGGTTGCTGCCGTCTGCGTTGACCATATAGATTTCGAAATTTCCATCCCTGAATGATTCGAATGCAATTTTGGTTCCGTCTGGAGACCAGGAAGGGGAGGAATCCTTTTCGATGGCATCTGTGATGCGGGTAGTGGTGCGGGTGGCGAGATCCAAAACGTAAATATCCATATTACCGTTGAAGGTGGATACGAAGGCGACACGGCTGCCGTCCGGCGAAATGCGCGGGTTCGTACTTTCTGTGGTGATTTCGGTGAGGCGGGCGGGGTCGAGACCGTTGGGGCTGGTGATGTAGAGGTTCTTCTGGCCATCCCTGTTGGAAACGAAAATGATATGTCCAAATGTTTCGGGGATGGGAATTGCTGTCGGCGCTGGAGGCTCAGTTGCGGCAGGCGGGTCGGACGTAACGGTGGGCTGGCCTGCCACACCGACGAGAGAGTTTCCGCCCGGTCCTGTGCCGCATGCTCCGAGCACAACTACGGTGAGCCAGGCGAGGATCATCATTCCTGTTTTATTGAACTTGAATTTCATAATTTCCCTTTTATAACCGATTTGATGTGTTTCCAAAACCCTGGAAGGTTATTGGTTTACCCAATACCATAGTGGTAAATTTACTCCCAAAGGGGTCAAATGAAGCGGGGAGAATTGTTTACATTTTTGAAAGATGCCGGGATAACCGCAGGGAAATTAAATCGAAAAGACGGGCGGTTAGCCCGTCTTTTCTACTTGCACACTTTAGGAGGAGAGAAAGTGTGTTTATTGAGGCGGGAGAAGAACCGCGTCAATTACATGGATTACACCGTTGGAGGCTTCAACATCTGTAATAATGACCTCCACGTTGTCGTTCAGGTAGACCTTGCCGTCCTTTACGGTGATGGTGACATCCTTGCCAAGCACGGTGTTGGCGCTGGTGAGCGTGACTACATCTGCGGCCATGACTTTGCCGGAAACGACATGGTAGAGAAGGATATCTGTTAACTGCTGTTTGTTTTCAGGTAAAAGCAGGCTGTCGAGGGTGCCTTCAGGAAGTGCTGCGAAGGCATCATCCGTGGGGGCAAAAACGGTGAATGGACCTTCTCCGCTCAACGTCCCAGCCAGATCGGCGGCAGTTACCGCAGCGACAAGAGTGTTGAAACGTCCGTCAGCCACGGCCACGTCCACAATGGTGTTGGAGGCGGCTTCTTCAGCGGCGGGGAGGAGAACAGCGTCGATTACATGAATAACGCCGTTGGAAGTCTCAATGTCAGTGATAATAACCTTCGCGTCATTGATGTACACATTGCCCATATCGACCTTGATGGCAACATCCTTGCCGAGCAGAGTGATGGCGCTTTTCAAGCCAGTGACATCCGCTGCCGTCACTTTTCCTTCTACAACATGGTAGAGCAAAATATCTGTCAGCTTTTGCTTGTTTTCAGGTTTCAAAAGCTCGTCCAATGTACCTTCGGGGAGGGCTGCAAAGGCATCATCTGTGGGGGCGAAAACCGTAAAGGGACCTTCGGCTTTAAGCGCATCCACCAAATCCGCAGCCTGGAGTGCAGCCGCCAAGGTGGTAAAGCGGCCATCGGCAACAGCAGTATCGACAATATCGCTGAGTTGTGGCTTAGGGGTAGCCGTTGGAGCGGCAGTGGGGGGTACCTGAGTCGGGACGGGCGTGGCTTGTGGGCCACAGGCTGCCAATGCAAAAACGGCAACCAAAACAACGGATAAAATAAGCGAGCTACGTTTCATGATTTTTCTCCTATTTCCAACTTTTCTAAGATTATTTTCCTGTCTATGTATTGCACAAGTTATGTAAATATTATACAGGTATTGCACATGTTGTCAATACAAAGAACTTATCTCTCATAAAAGTCTTAGAATCAGTGCTTTTCTCCTTTTTGAGGTCCATCAATTTTCTGGATGGTAATAATTGATCATGTCCAAACCCTTTAATCAACTTTATCCCGATCAGGCCGTTGCAATTTGCACCCGCGAACAGGCGGAAGCGCTAATGAATTATGACCATCATACAGTCAAGATTAATGGCCGTGCTGGAATCATGCTCACCAGCGAGTGGATGCCGCTGGAGGAACACGCGCCTCCTTTTTTGCTGACAGTTGTCTTCCGATATGCTGAGAAGCATCCCCCCGCCCCGGCAGAGATCCAGTCCCTCGTCGATGGACTCAGGTTCCAGGTCCGCGGGCAGGCGCGGTGAACAGGCAAGTGTGACATAAAAAGACATCATTGACTTCGTAAACTAAGAAGTCAATGATGTCTTTCTTTAGGGTTGAAACTGATTTATTAACGCACGAGGATGGCGTCCAGGGAGCCGTAGAAATCTGACGACCCTTCCCTGCCCACAAAGACAATGTTTATTGTATGAGCGCCTAACTCGAACTGGCCGGGATAATCCCAACGTTGCTGAAATGCAGCGCGCTTTGCCTTTTGATTGATCGTTCCCACGAGGATACCATCCACATAAACATCCATTTTTCGAAAGGAGGGTCCTCCACTGTAGAGGATACTGAAGGATTGGCCGGTGAAGGTGAACATCACAGATGCACCGATCACATTAGTCACATGATATGAGCCGGCATAAGCTTTTTTCTTGCTTACCATCTCCCAATCCTGAGAGTAAACAAAGCCAGAAGCAATGTCGTCAAAGATTACTTCCCCGGCAGGCGAACCAGGAGACTGCGGAATATTCGTCGTAGCCCCAGATATCAAAGTTGGCGCAGGTACTTCGGGCAAGGGCGTATTGCTTGGAATAGGGGTTGGTGGCATGGCTGTCTGGCTGGCGGTTGGTGGAACAAAAATAGTAGCTGTGAATGTTGCTGTTGGGGAAGGGGGGATAGGAGATGATGTCTGGGTAGGAGTGGACGGGATGGATGTTTGGGTTGCCGTCAGCGGAATGGATGTTTGGGTGGAGGTCGGCATAACCGGCAGGGGAGAAGCGGTCTGTGTAATCGTTGGCAGAACTATTGATTGACTGACAATAGGCAGCACAGCCAGGGTGGGTGTTTGGGTAATTGTAGGGGACAGGGGTACCGGAGTAAATGTGTTCGTTGGCGTAAAGGTGATGGGTGTAGGCGTTTGGCTTTGTATGGAAATTACAGGGGTAATTATCTGTGTTGGTAGAGTCGTTGATGAAGAATCAGCAGAAATGTTCGGACTGGTCACAATATTCGTCCCGGAAATAGACACAATGGTGGGGGAAGACACATTATAAAATTCATTCCCTACGATTCGGATATTTTTCCACTGGCTACCCGTCTCGGAGTAAGCTCCCACACCACGACAGTTGAAAGCTTTGTTTCGCTCGAAGGTCACCCCGTCCAGCATGTTGGTGGTTATATCCGAGTAATTCTCTGCGCCGAGCAGCAACACCCGTGAACCGTAGGGCTGACGCTGATATTCGGGCTTGATACAGGAAATGACCGAATCGGTGACGGTAAATCCCTGTGTCTGGTCAGGATAGACATTCACAGAAAAGTTATCGTAAATTTCGAGCCCTGTCCCGAATACATTCCTGGACATAATGCTTGAAAATCCCTCGCCGCAGTTTTCATAAATGCGAGAGTTTCGCACCGTTACATTGGAGGAGTAATAGGCACGGAATGCGCTGCCCCACCCGCTTGAATTTGTCTGCAAACAGGCCGCCCCCGATTTATTTTCCAGAACGTTATTGTGGATACCGACATTTTCCACAACCAACCCGTCGCCTTTGCCCGCCCCTGTGCGAATACCGTAAGACCAGCCGTTGATGATCTCCATATTTCGGATGGTAACATTACTCGCCAGTATCATCACCGATGCAGAGTTGGCGGTCTTGTTAGCAATTCCATCTACGGTTCCACCCTCGATGATAATGCCTGATTTTGTGACAGTAATGGACGGGATTACACCCATGATTTGAATCACATCGCCAGCTTGAGCCAAGCTCGATGCTTTGCTGAAGCTTTTACACGGAGCAGCCTGAGTACAGTTGGTTGTGTCGTTGCCTGCCGCGGAGACAAAAAATATATTCGGCGCGATCTGTGGAACAAGTGGGGGAGAAGCGCCCACACTTGTGAAACTCCCCAATATAAGTATCGACGCTGCGATGGTACTTATAAGTTGATTTATGCTTTTATGCATGAATTACCTTTCCAAGCAAACCTTTTTACGAACAAGTAAGAGTTTGCTTTACAGCCCACTGACCGGATAACCGCTGGCATCAAAGAATGCGCTGTGTTGGCAGGGTAACATAATGATGATCAATAAATAGGGTAATTGAACATGACCAGAGTACTAATCAAACCCGCATTTTTGTAATGTTTTCATATTGTTAAGGAACCGGCCCATATTTATTGTATGAAATTTAAGTTACCAACGAATTTGCGAAAAACCT
Organism: Anaerolineales bacterium; assembly: GCA_014860745.1. Lineage (GTDB taxonomy): Bacteria > Chloroflexota > Anaerolineae > Anaerolineales > Villigracilaceae > Villigracilis. The sequence continues at coordinate 222 of JACZJC010000079.1, read as the reverse complement.
GATGAGAATCAGATTTACTTTGCATCGCTGAAAGGTGGAAGAATTCATTTTGTATTAGATTTTAGGGGGCTCCAAATTAGAGAGTCTGTAACACAAGCGGTGGGTTTGAGGCGAAAAAAGGATGAGTTTCTTGTAAGATAAGGTTATCGACACCAAGCTTATAAGGAACTCATCCATGTCTATTGTTGTTCTGAAACTGCCAGATGTCAAGCAAAAAACCGA
>JACZJC010000078.1 GCA_014860745.1 Anaerolineales bacterium | reverse complement strand
GGATAACCCGCCGCCCCGCCCCGACCTGAAGGATACCTCCCCCCTGCAAAATTCCACATCGGAGCGCCCGACTGCCACCTTAAAAGAACGCCCCACAGCAAAACTCAAAAAAAGATGAGCGGCACTATCGTACTGGTTTTGCGGCTGGTCACAACGCTGGCGTTATTGGGTTTCCTTGGGTGGGCATTATATTTTTTAACCCGTGAAATTCAACGCCAAAGCATATCGCTGGCAAACCGCCGCATCCCGGGAATCAGCCTTACGATCCGAAATGAGGCGAAGACTTCCTCGCTGAAATATTTTGCCCAGGCAGAGATCATCCTGGGGCGCGACCCCGGATGCGACATCCCCCTGGTCGACGATACCATTTCCACACGACATGCCCAATTAACCTATCACCACAACCAGTGGTGGCTGGAAGACCTTAATTCCACAAACGGAACCCTCTTGAACGGCACGCTGGTTGAAATGCCCACCGTAATCACTTCCGGTGACGAGATCCGCTGCGGGGCAACCAGATTAACCGTCAGCTTGTCGGAAAATGTGGTGATCGAACCCACCCAGAAAATAGGAAAAAAGAATGGCAACTAAAGCAACCATGGCGGTCATCGGCGGTTCCGGCTTATACCAGATGAGCGGGCTTGAAAACACCGAAGAAATTTCTGTAGAAACACCCTTCGGCAAACCCAGCGCGCCGATCACGGTGGGCACACTGGAAGGAATGCGGGTTGCCTTTCTGGCGCGGCACGGAATTGGACATCACATCACCCCCACGGAAGTTCCCTATCGCGCAAACATTTATGCCTTGAAATCGCTCGGTGTGGAACGGGTGATCAGCATCAGCGCCTGCGGGTCGCTGCGGGAGGATTATGCACCCGGGCAGATCATCATTCCGGATAATATCTTCGATTTCACCAAAGACCGCGCGCGCTCCTTTTTTGGCGAAGGATTCGTGGCGCACGTCAGCGTGGCAGAGCCATTCTGCAACGACCTTTCCAACCAATTGGAAAAGGCTGTGCGAGGAACAGGCGCAACCCTGCACCGCGGGGGAACCTTCATCACCATCGAAGGTCCGCGCTTTTCCACAAAAGCGGAATCCCAGGCCTATCGCGCATGGGGCATGTCGATCATCGGCATGACCGCCGCCCCGGAAGCCTTCCTGGCGCGGGAAGCAGAGCTTTGCTATGCAACCATGGCGCACGTCACGGATTACGACGTCTGGCATGAGAGCGAAGCGCCGGTAACGGTTGAAATGGTGATTCAAACGCTTAACAAAAATACGCGAACCGCGCAAGAAGCCATCCGCAACCTGGTGCGGGATTTCAAAACGGAAAGGGACTGCGCCTGCGGACAGGCGCTCGCCACCGCCCTGATCACCGATCCCAAGGTCATCCCCGCTAAAACACGCAAAAAGCTCAACCTGCTGACCGGCAAATACCTCAAGTAACCGCGCTATCCAAATATGATGTACCATTGAAGCATGCATGATCTAAAACAGAGCCGCTTGCTGCGCTGGTCGGCGTTTTTCCTTTTCGTTCAATCCATCATTCTTACTTTATCTCCCGCTGTGCGCGAACGCACCTGGGATGTGGACTACAGATTCCTCCACTGGCTGGGGTTTTTTCTCTGGCTAGGCTTAACCAACCTGACGCACCGCATCACCATAAAATATCTGCCGGAGCGCGACCCCTACCTCCTGCCTGCGGCGGCACTGCTGAGCGGATGGGGATTGCTGACCATCTGGCGGCTGGATCAAGACTTCGGCCTGCGTCAGGCGGCGTGGCTGGGCATCAGCAATCTCCTTTTCATTTTCGCGATCATCGGCGTGAAAAACCTGAACATTCTCAGGAGATATAAATATGTTTTCCTGAGCGGCGGACTGCTTATCACCGCGTTGACCCTGCTGTTCGGCACCAACCCGATGGGTTTCGGGCCGCGTTTGTGGCTGGGATGCTGCGGCGTTTACTTCCAGCCCTCCGAACCGCTGAAATTATTACTGGTCATTTATCTCTCCGCCTATCTGGCGGACCGCGTCAGTTTTCAATTATTTTCCTTCCCGCTGCTCGTACCAACCGTACTAGTGACGGGTCTTGCTTTATTACTCCTGCTCGTGCAGCGCGACCTCGGAACTGCTTCCATTTTTGTTCTCATTTTCACGGTGCAGATTTTTCTCGCCACGGGCAAACGGCGCGTGCTCTTGAGCGCGTCCGCTTTTCTCGCGCTGGCGCTTTTCCTCGGGTATTTCTTCATCGACATTATTCACGTGCGCATCGTTGGGTGGATCAACCCGTGGACGGACCCCTCCGGCAATTCGTATCAGATCGTGCAATCCCTGCTAGCAGTTGCCAATGGCGGGACATTCGGGCGAGGGCTGGGGATTGGAAGTCCGCTGCTGGTGCCGGTTGCCATCTCGGATTTCATTTATGCGGCCATCGCGGAAGAAGCGGGGCTGGCCGGGAGCTTGAGCCTGCTGGCCATCATCTGGCTGATCCTGGCTCGGGGATTGATCATCGCACTGCGCGCGCCCGATCGATTCCGCCGTTACCTCGCGGCCGGTGTAGCGACCTACCTCGGCATTCAAAGCCTGCTCATCATCGGCGGGAATGTGCGCCTGCTGCCGCTGACCGGGGTGACCCTGCCCTTCGTCTCTTATGGCGGCTCCTCCCTGCTGACCTCTTTTGCCGCCTTATTTCTATTGCTTACCATCAGCAATGTGGAAGACGGCGAGCCCGCCGCATTGCAGGAGCCAAAACCTTATTACATTCTGGCCGGCATCCTTGCGTTTGGGCTGGCTTCCGCCGCTTTGAGCACAGCTTGGTGGGCGATCCTGCGCGGACCGGACCTGCTCCTGCGCACCGACAACCCGCGCCGCACGATCGCCGACCGATACGTGCAGCGCGGCAACCTTCTGGACCGGAACAACGAACCGATCAACATCACCGAGGGGCGAAGCGGTTCCTATCAAAGAAAATATCTCTATCCTGACCTCGCTCCTATTACTGGCTATACGCACCCTGTCTTTGGGCAAGCCGGTCTCGAGGCTTCCATCGATAAAACCTTGCGAGGCCTGCAGGGGAACCCAACCAGCCTGATCCTGTGGGAACAACTGCTTTACGGCACTCCCCCGCCCGGGCTGGATACGCGGCTCAGCCTAGACCTGGCTCTGCAAACAAAAGCCGATGCCTTGCTGGGAACACATACGGGAGCGATCGTGTTGATGAATGCGGAGACGGGTGAAATCCTTGTGATGGCATCACACCCCACCTATGACCCGAACAAGCTGGATGAAGAAGGGGATACGCTTTCGCAGAACAAAGCATCGCCGCTGCTCAACCGCGCAACACAAGGCCTGTACCCAATCGGGTGGATGCTGCGGCCTTTGATCGAGGCGGAATTCGGGGAGACGCCGCCAACCGATACCGAATTGAGGGCGTTCTATAAAAGGCTTGGGCTGTTCGAGGCTCCCGCCATCAACATGCCCGTGACCTTTGACGATATGCAAGCTTCTTTACAATCCCTGCGAATCAGCCCCTTACAGGCGGCGGTCGCCGCTTCGGCTTTGAGCAATAAGGGAATCATGCCAGCCCCGCGAATCGCGACTGCCGTGAACACCCCGGAGCAGGGATGGGTGGTACTGCCCGCGTTGGGACAGCCTGTTGAGGTGATCCAGGAATCGGCGGCGAATGAGGCGGCTTTGTCTTTCATCGAGGCAGGGACACCGTATTGGAGTCATCTCGAACGCGCGGACCTTGCCGGCACCCGAGTCACGTGGCTGACGGCTGGGACACTGCCGGATTGGAAAGGCGCTCCCCTTACGCTGGTGGTTGCGCTGGAAGAAAACAACATCAGCCTTGCAAAGCGGATCGGGGAGGAAATGATGAACGCAGCCGGACAAACTCCGTAGGAATCAAAAAAGGCCGGGCGTTTCGCCCGGCCTTTCGATCTAATTTTTACTTACAAGCCCTGGTCGTTATCTTTCGCGCCGTAGCCCGGGCCGCCTTTGAAGAAATCATAATTGGGTTTGATATCGGGGGTGAGGTCTACAACTTCACCGGCCGCGAGCTGACGAACGGTATCGAGAACGATCGGTTTGCCGTGATGGTTGGTGCCTTCGAAGTGGCCGGTAAGACCGACGTTGCTGATGTATTCGCCGCCCTTCGCGGTATACGCGGCGGGGACTTCATCTTCGGGGAAGATGGCAGCATAGGGACATTCCGGAACACAGGCGCCGCAATCGATGCAGGTGTCCGGGTCGATGTAGATCCAGGGCCATTCGGCAAGGGGAGTGCCGGGGATCATACACTCAACGGGACAGACTTCGATGCAGCCACGGTCGCGAACGCATAAGCTGGTAATAATGTGGGTCATAAGAGGATCTCCTTGTGGGATATTAGACAAGTGGAACGATGCTATTATATCGTTGTTTGTTTTTGTGACAAGGGCGGTGTTGAAGGTGTCAGGTTGCAGGTTCAAGGTTGCAGGTTGCAGGTTCAAGATTGCAGGTTCAAGGTTGCAGGTGGCAGGTTGCAGGTTGCAGGTGGCAGGTTGCAGGTTCAAGGTTGCAGGTTACAGGAAAAGAAAAACGCTCAGGGATTCGATATCCGTGAGCGTGTTTGGGCAGGTGGTTGAATTTACTTTTCGGCGAATTTTTCGGCAACCGCATCCCAGTTGATCACATTCCAGAAGGCGGCGATGTAATCCGGGCGGCGGTTCTGATAATTGAGGTAGTAGGCATGTTCCCAGACATCAATGCCCATGATGGGGGTCAGGCCGTCGGAGAGGGGGCTATCCTGATTGGCAGTGGAGACCACAGCAAGGCCGCTGCCCTTCTTGACCAGCCAGGCCCAGCCTGAGCCGAAGCGGGTTGAGGCGGAAGTTGTGAATTCAGCTTTGAAGTTATCGAAGGAAGTGAAGGATGCATCGATGGCCTTGGCGAGTTCGCCCTTTGGCGCGCCGCCAGCTTTGGGTCCCATGATCTCCCAGAAGAGATTGTGGTTGTAGGTGCCGCCGCCGTGGTTGCGGACGACATTACGAACGGCTTCGGGGGCGGCGCTCAAATTGCCGAGCATCTCCACCAGGGATTTGCCCGCGAGTTCGGGGGTTTTTTCGACGGCGCCGTTCAAGTTGGTGATGTAGGCCTGGTGATGTTTGGTGAGATGAATCTCCATGGTGCGCGCGTCGATGTGCGGCTCCAGGGCGTCGTAGGCGTATGCAAGTTTGGGAAGTTCAAAAGCCATGAGGTTCTCCTTGATATGGTTGGATGAGATTTGGTTCACAAGACAGTTCGCGCAAGAGCAATTCCCGTTTGTTTGGAGAGGGGAGATTGCCATGCCGCCAAAAGGCAGAAGCGGCGGCTCGCAATGACATTCGCAGGTGAGCGTATACCCGCCACGCTTACAACTGCACTTATTTTGGCGCGGGTATTATATAATTCGATTTTACACCCCAACCCGCAAGCCCGCAAGAATTTGGACAATTTTTATACAAATATCAAATATATTCAGGATGACCGATGACCGAGACGCGCGCCCGCCTATTCCTGCCTTTTGCCCTGTTGATTGCCATCCTCGCGGTTTCGACCGCGAGCATTTTTATCCGCTTTGCACAGAACGACGGCGCGCCTTCGCTGGTGATCGCCGCATTGAGATTGACGTTTGCAACCGCGATATTGACCCCGATTGCGTTGACTCAACATCGCGAGGAAATAAAACGCTTCACGCGGAACGAAATCCTGCTGGGTGTTTTCTCGGGCATTTTCCTGGCCGTGCATTTTGCGACGTGGATCACTTCGCTGGAATATACGAGCGTGGCCAGCTCGGTGGTGTTCGTAGCCACGGGGCCGCTATGGGTGGCGCTGCTTTCGCAGCTGCTGTTGAAGGAGCATCTGGCGCGGACGGCTGTGATCGGGTTGGGACTGTCCATCGCGGGGGGAGCAATTATCGGGTTGTCGGATGCGTGTGTTTGGGAGAAAGGATTATCCTGCCCGGCGCTGGGACAAATCCTGCAGGGACGGGCAATGTGGGGCAACTTCCTGGCGCTGGCCGGGGCATGGGCGGTGACGGGGTATCTGATCATCGGCAGGAAACTGCGGGCGGGGATGTCGCTGGTACCCTACATTTTTTTGGTGTACGGGATGGCCGCGATGGTGTTGATCGTGATCCTGTTCGCTTCTGGAAATTCGCCGTTCGGGCTCGCGCCCAAAACCTACGGGTGGATCCTTTTGCTGGCGATCCTGCCGCAACTGGTGGGTCATTCGACCTATAATTGGGCGTTGAAATATCTGCCGGCCGCGCTGGTGGCGGTGACGACGCTGGGCGAACCGATCGGTTCGGCGATTTTGGCGTTTTTTCTTTTGAATGAAACGCCGACCGCGGCGACGCTGATCGGCGGTGTGTTCATTCTGACGGGTATTTATCTTGCCTCGCGGAAGGCATGATTCGCCCGATGGACATTCGCGCGCTGACCGAAATATTCTCCCTGCAAACCGTAAAGCGACCCGCCCAGCCGGAGCAAATATGTCTGCAAACCTAACAGACCGTTTCTTAACTCTATTTTTTGGACACGGACTACGCGGAACGAACGGACGCTTCGCGCACGGAAAACCTTTTGAAAAGTCTGTGTTTGTCCGTGTTGTCCGTCGAATGCGTGTACTTAGGAAACAGTCTCCAAGGGGCAACCCTGCTGGATAAGACAAAGTCATAAAATCATTTACAAAGGGTAACGGCTCAGCGATGTCGCTCCCCAAAAGGGACACTGTGCGAGGAGGGTTCTTGTTCTTTCCGACGAAGCAAGCTCCTGTCGTTAGGAGACTGCTTCGGCAAAACCAAGAACGCCTCGCAGCGACATGGTCTGTGGCTGAGAAGTTACTGCAAAGGAATCTATTTATGAAACTACCCGCTCATTTGTATCTGGACCTGCACAACATCCCGTATGAGGCGCGCAGTTTTTCGCCCGAGACGGAGAAAGGCGCGGCGAATGCGGCGCGGGCGCTGGGAATTTCGGAACGGCAGGCGGTGAAGACGTTGATCTTCGAGGCGGATACGGGCGAGCGGGCGCTGGTGATGCTGGGCGGCGACCAGAATGCCATCTCGGGGAATTTGAAGAAGGTGATCGGTTCGCGCAATATTCAGATGGCGAAACCCGAAGCGGTAAAGGAAACGACTGGTTATCTGATCGGTTCGATCCCCGCCTTTGGCTGGCAGCCAGAAGGATTCAGAACCTTCCTCGAGGCGAGTCTGATGGACGAACCGATCCTCGGCACGGGGGCGGGGCAATGGGGTGAAGAGATCATGATCACGCCCGAGAATCTGGTGATGGCGAGCAAGGCGATTGTGGTGAATTTGACGGTGAGGGAGGGGGGTGGGTAATTGGTAATTGATAATTGGAGACTGGAGATTGGAGACTGGGGATTGGTAGTTGGGGATTGGTAGTTGGGGATTGGAATGGTTAATGAGGTTGTTCCATTTGCTTGCCCCTTCCTTTTGGCGGCTGTATAATAAAATATAAGGGTTTATACAGCCAGCTGTATAAACCCTAGTTGGGTGCTTTAAGGAATAAAATATGCCAATCTCAATTGAAAAAGTTAATATAGCACAGATACAAAAAATATTAGCGTATGAAGAAGGTCACTTTCTCGATCTGAAATCAAAGAGAATAAAACCTTCCAGTTTATCAGTCGCAATTTCTGCTTTTGCGAATGCTGATGGCGGTGAGTTATATATTGGCATAGATGAAATTATCCCTGATAAACATAGAGAGTGGCATGGGTTTATTAATCAAGAAGAAGCAAATAGCCATTTGCAAGTTTTTGAAAGTCTCTTCCCGCTCGGCGCAGATTTCCAATATATATTTTTGTCGTCGGAGACAGAGCAAGGGTTAGTTCTAAAAGTAGAGATAAAGAAAACCAGAGACATCAAAAAGGCAACAGATGGAATTCCTTACATTAGACGGGGTGCTCAAAGTCTTCCAGTCGCCACCAAAGAGGCTCTAAAACAATTAGAGTACACAAAAGGACTTTCTTCCTTTGAATCTGAACCCTTAAATGGTGCAATTCAAGTCATAACGAATTCAACTCCAATTATTGAATTTATGTTTGCAATCATACCAACGGCGGAACCAGAAGACTGGCTTAGAAAGCAACAATTAATTATTGAGGACAAGCCAACAGTTGCAGGTATATTATTATTTGCTGACGAACCTCAAGCCCTGCTACCTAAAAGGTGCGGGATAAAAATTTACCGTTATAAAACCAAAGAGAGAGTTGGAACAAGAGAAGTATTGGCTTTTGACCCAAAAACCATAGAAGGTCACTTGTATCAGCAAATTAGAGAAGCAGTAGAAACTACAATTAAAACTGTTCAAGATACTGGTCGGTTAGGAGATAAGAGCATTGAAGATATAGTTTATCCGCCTGAAACCTTACATGAAATTATTACAAACGCTGTTATACATAGAGATTACAGCATTGCAGATGATATTCATATCAGGGTTTTTGACAATCGCATAGAAATTCAAAGCCCAGGAAGATTACCAGCCCATGTAACGCCAGAGAATATTCTTGATGAACGGTTTTCTCGGAATGGACAAATAGTCAGGCTTATCAATAAATTTCCAACGCCTCCAAATAAGGATGTCGGAGAAGGTCTTAATACAGCATTTGCCGCAATGGTTAATCTGGGATTGAAAGAACCAATTATCGAAAATTTAGAATCGAGCGTTCTTGTCACTATTAAACACGAACCACTTGCCAGCCCTGAAACAATTATCCTAGAATATTTGGAAACTCACGAAACAATTAAGAATAAGGAAGCGCGTGAAATTTGTCATGTTCACGCTGATTATATTATCAAGGACATTTTCAGAAAATTGGTTGAAAGAGAATTGATTGCCAGAGTTCCTGGAACACGAACTGCCTCAACATGTTATATGCAAGGTAAGAGATTTCAGGATTGGCGAAAACAGTGATAAAACTAATCGCACCCAACAAAGCGTGCACCCTGTCTACGCGGGGCGAGCGGCCTGACGCTGGGGACTGCCGCCCGTAGGGACGGCGTGCGCACATCCCAAGCATTTTTCACGCCTTAGCATTTTTCTGGCTGGACGGCTTCGCCGTCCCTGCCCCAGCGCAGGTAATGCAAACCGTTAGGCAACCTTTCTGAAAAATTATGAGTCGTTACGAATTACTTGTCGGAGAACCCTGGAATTTTGAAGGACCAGATGGTCAAAATCGTGTACTCGTCGATTTTGTCGGATTCATCCCAGGTCCAAATCTTCCAAACTGGGCAGATGAATATTTACTGCTTAAAGTGGTGACGCCATTCCAACACAATAACGAACTTGTTGAACTCATGGTTGCATCGCCACGTCATAGCGGTGACACAATTTATGAAATCGAAAAGATAGGTGGTCATGTTGGGGTCGCACGCATACGCCCAAATATTTCTATCGTCAGTGGTCGCCCATTTATACCTGCCGATGTTGATTATTTCCTAATTGGACGTCTGACACCACTTCAAGGGAGTAAGGCTTTTGATTAATCAGTGTTTTAGTAATTCATGCTTTTTGTCAATTGCGAAAGATACAGTTGTGTGTAAAAATCTTGTCAAGTTAGCGGCGGAGTCTTTTTGTTGCAATCGAGTCTTACATTCCGTGTCGGTTGCCTAACAAAGCGTGCACCCCGTCTTCGCTACGCTCCGCGGGGCGAACGGCCTGACCCTCGGAAGAGCGCCGAGGACACGCGCTGGGGACTGCCGCCCGTAGGGACGGCGTGCGCAAATCTCAAGCAGTTTTCTACACCTTAGCATTTTTCTGCGCCTCAGCCTTTTCCCAGTCGGACGGCGTTCCGCCGCCCGCCCCAGCGCAGGTATCCCACTCGTTCCGCTCGGGGACGATGTCGTAATACCCCTTCGGGGCACAAGCCCGTTGGGCAGCGTCAAAACAAATCCAATAGGACAATATCCATTGCGGAGGTTCAAATGAGTATTTTTCAGTACCGACTAATTGATACTGCGGGCGGCGAAATTGGCATCATCAGTGACTCACGCCCGTCGATCCAGTTAGGTGAGCGTGTGCAATTGCCCGACGGTTCGTCTGGCACAGTCGTTGACATTTATGACGATGAGTATGGCAAGGACGGTGGTGTACAAGCCACACTTGCAGTAGAAGAATAGGTGTTTTAGATCGGAGGTCGGTTCCCTTTGTCCTTCACGGGAGTGGCGTTCGTCATCCGTCTTCGGGGACGATGCGCGAATACATGTCGTTGAGTGTTTGGTATACTGTGCCAATGATCATCGATTTCGAAGGCGAAATTTTTTATTGGCGCGGTCCAGCCCCCTTTCTCTTTGTTGCCATCCCAGAAGAGCCAAGCCGTGACTTGAAAGCGATCTCAGCCAGTGTCACATATGGCTGGGGGGTAATCCCGGTCCACGTACGGATCGGTAAAACTGAATGGAAGACCTCCTTGTTCCCAAAAGAAGGCCGCTATCTTGTGCCCATTAGAATGAGCGTCCAAAAATCGGAAAAACTTGGCGTGGGTGATAATGTGAACATTCACCTTGAAGTTAATTGAAGACCAGCAAATAAGCCGAAATTACCTTGGCTTCCAAAACGCCACCCATTTGATGACACCCACCTGGCATTCCCTCCCCCTCGGCGATGGCTTGATGGCAGACGAACCGTCTGAAGAAATTCGCGCTGCATTTTGGGCGGCGTTCAAGTCTGCGGGCGAGCCCGTCAATATGGCGGTCTTTACCCGGCATGAGTCGGAAGGCCGGCTGCACTGCGAGGTGATCGCGTATTTTTCGCCGTCTGCTGGAAGGTTGGCGGAACTTTTCGAAGCAGAACCATGCCCGAGACCGTCACGAAGCGGATTGGGATTACTTGCAGGAGATGAAAGCAGTTGGCGGGTGTTGTTCCCTGAAAGTGAATCGTAATTTTTGCAAAAAAATCGGAGGCTTTAAGGCCTCCGATTTTTTATCCTCTGAAGAAATTGGAAATAAAGAACCAGATATTCGCCGGGCGCTCCGCGAGACGCCGCATAAAGTAGGGATACCAATGAGTACCGAATGGAACATATACCCGCACAGGGTAACCTTCCTTTGCAAGCGATTCCTGTAAATCGCGGCGGATGCCGTAGAGCATTTGAAATTCCAGTCCTTGTTTGGGAAGGCCTGCTTTTTCAGCATAGGATTTTGCAAAGGCGATGCGCTTCTCATCGTGTGTAGCGATGGCAGGGATGGGCGGAACTCTTCCATCCTCCGATAATTTTGTACCGTTGGCAAGCGATGTGTCGATTAGAATTTTTGCAAGCAGGTCATAGTTGGCATCCACATCCGCTTTTTTAGGGAATGCCTTATCCGGCGGTTCTTTGTAGGCGCCTTTTACTAAACGGATACGCGTCCCATCCATTATCATACGGCGGGTATCTGCTTCGGCGCGGTATAAATAGGATTGCACAGCCATGCCGGCATTTTCATAACCTTTTTCCCGCATGGCATAATACAGATTAATGGTCTTGTCGGTGTAGGGAGTGTCTTCGATGTCGATGCGGATGAAGGTATTGTTCTTTTTTGCCCGCGCAAGGATGCGTTCGAGGTTTTGAGCACAGAAGCTTTCGTCCAGGCCAAGGCCGATCTGCGTAAGCTTGATGGATACGTTGCCCCTTGCAGCAGAATCAGCCCCCAGCGCGTCGAGAGTCGCGAAGATGTCATCGGTGGCCTGCTGGGCTTCTTCCGGGGTATTCGTATGTTCACCGAGATGGTCCAGGGTGGCATTGATCCCCTTTGCGTTCAATTCGCGCACAACGCGCATGGCTTCTTCAAGTTTGATGCCTGCCACGAAACGGGAGGCTGTGCGCCATGCAAATCCCCAACTGATGACAAGTCTTTGCGCCCACGCGGCTTTGGAGAGATAGATGAGAAAGGAGCGAAGCATATCCATCCTTTAAGGAGAGATGCGCCGGCACGCCGGCAAATCTATTCTAGCACAGGCACCCGGTTTTGGTGTGTTATACTTTTTATGTGATTTTTGTCATGATTTTGGAGGCCGAGTGAGAAATCGCAATACCAACACCATCCTTCGCGGGGTGTCCATTTTATTCCTGACCGTTGCTCTCGTACTGACCATCCTTTCCCTAATCAATTACAGCCGCCAAAGAAATAACTACCCCGCCAGCATGACCATTGCCGGCATCCCGGTTGGCGGCTTATCTCCGGCCGGAGCATCTCAAAGACTGCTCGAGGTCTATACGTCGCCGATCGAAGCGCAATACGGTGATGCCATCATTCACATCGATCCGGGCACAGTCGGTTTTGAGATCGACGTGGAAACCATGCTCGCCGCCGCCGACCTCAGCCGGACGGGCGGGCCTTTTTGGGGTGGATTTTGGGAATACATTTGGAATCGCACACCGCCAACGACCCAAATCCCTTTGAGTTCTTCCATATCCGAGGATCGCCTGCGCGAATATCTTCAAAATGAGATCACGACTCGTTACGACCAGCCCCCCGCACCCGCCCTTCCGGTTCCGGGCGGGACCTCCTTCCTGCCCGGCGAACCCGGTCAGACTCTTGACCTCGACCGCGCTGTTCTGCTGATTACAGATGCGCTCAAGTCACCAACGAACCGCAAGATCGCGCTTTCGTTTACCCGAAGTTCCGCTTCAAGACCTACAATTGAAAACCTTGAAATCCTGCTGAAACAGATCATCACCGTTTCAAACTTCGACGGATTGATCGGTTTTTATATGAGAGACCTGCAAAGCGGACAGGAAATCCACTTTGCAATGAACAATAAGCAGGAAATCACAGCGGATCCGGACATTGCATTTACCGCCTCCAGTACAATTAAAGTTCCCATTGTCGCTTCATATCTTATCAATCGCGGCAGCAACCTCGACGCCGCCACTATAGATGTCATCTCGCGGGTTTTGGCGAAATCGGATAATTCAGCCACAGACCAGGTCCTTGAACGCATCGACACCACAAACGGCCCGGTCATCGTTACCCAAAATATGGAAACCCTGGGACTGAATAGCACCTTTCTTGGCGGCATGTTTTACCTCGGCGCGCCAAATCTCCTGCCGGGACGGCTGACCCCCGGCAACCAAAGGACGGACGTCTTTGCCGACCCGGACCCTTATTCACAAACCACTCCCTCTGAAATGGGAACTCTGCTGGCCGATATCTATCAATGTGCCCAAAGCGGAGGCGGCGCGTTAGCTGCCGCCTTCCCGGATAAGGTCAACCCTGCTACCTGCCAACTGTTGATCGATTTTATGGCACAGGACAGACTCGGTTCTCTCATTCAGGGCGGCGTACCGGATGGAACCCTCGTTCCGCACAAACACGGCTACGTCCTTTCCAGAGACGGCATCATGCACGACACCAGCGATGTCGGCATCGTATATTCCCCCGGCGGGAATTTTGTTCTGTCCATTTACACTTATCATCCTGTTCAGAATATTTGGGAGAACACGAATCCGCTATTCGTGAACCTGACCCAGGCCGTTTATAATTATTTCAACATTACAACTCAATAATCACCGGACCCGTTTTCAATAGAAAACGGGTCTTTTTTTCTCACATCGTATATAATTCAAACCATGAGCGCCTCATTGGGACTTTTCCGCCTTCAGCAAGTTGACCGTCAGATCGACCGCGCACGCGCCCAACTCGAAAACATCCGAACAACCCTTGAAAATGATGTGGAGTTAAAAGTAGCGCTTCAGAGTGTGGATACCGCTCAAATCGGGCATCATCGTGCCAACCATGAAATGAAAACAGCAGAAGCGGAAGTGGATGCGCAGAAAATAAAGATCGAACAGGCTGAATCCAGTCTATATGGTGGCAATGTAAAAAATCCAAAAGAATTACAGGATCTGCAAAAAGATATAGCGTCACTAAAAAAATATCTTGCCACATTGGAAGATCGTCAGTTTGAGGCAATGGTAAAAGCGGAAACCGCAGAAAACGAACATAATAACGCAAGGGCCGAACTTGAAAAAATACAGGTACGGCTTGGAAGTGAACACGGAAAACTGATCGAAGAGCAAGCTACTCTTTTTAAACAACTTGAAAGACTTACAGAAGAACGCGAAGCGGCACTCGCTCCCATTGAAAGCAGCCTGCTTCAGATTTATGAGGGACTGCGTCAGCAAAAGCGGGGTGTGGCAGTGGTGGAAGTCATCGATGACGCCTGCACGGCCTGCGGCACGACCGTAAATGCATCCTTTCAACAAAATGCACGTTCTCAAAAACAGCTCGTCAATTGTCCATCCTGCGGACGCATTATTTTTGTAAACTAGTCAACTACTATGTTCCAAATCGAAATCTATCCCTTTTCATTCTTTCTCGGTTTTATTTCCGCCACCATCTTCTGGCTCTTGGTTACCCGGGCGCGTCCGTTGTGGGAAGAGATGCGCGCCAACCTAAAGGAGCAGCGCGAAGCATCCGAGAGACGCAAAACGAACACTGTTGAGGAGAATCACCGGCGCATCACATTACGCCGCGCGCAAGGTATGCATCTCGCCGCCCAACTCTTTGCACTGGATGAGATCCTTCAAGAACCTTTGGTTCTTTCCCCGCTGCAAAATGTGGAACCCGGCGTCCCTCCAAAATTTGAAGATGTGATCTCACAAACCCTGCCCTACCTGCCTGCCTGGCCGGAGATCGCCGCGGCGTATCAACCGCAATCCTTATCCCTTCCGCAGGCATTAGCTGGAAATTCAAATATCGTCATCATCGGCCAGCCCGGCGTCGGCAAGACAGTGGCTCTCGCGCACCTCGCATCCCTGGCTGCGAATCGAAGCGAACAACTCGGATCGTTGAATGGAATAGTCCCATTCCTTTTTCACGTAGCTGATCTGCGGCTCCCCATCACAGAACCAAAAGACGCACTCAATCCTTTGATCGAAGCCGCGTCGGAACATGCCCCCATCTTCGACCTCGGCAAACTACCGGACTTTTTCAAGAACAGCTTCAAAGACGGGAACGCCCTCCTGCTCGTGGACGGCTTTGATGAAATCCCCGCGGAAAACCAGCAGGTCATCTCGGAATATTTCAAGATCATCATCCAGAATTATCCGCAAACGCGTATCGTCACTACAGGTGCGCCGGAATATTTGGATGGATTAATCCCAATCGGATTTGCGCCGCTTGTACTTTGCGCCTGGTCGCGCCAGCAAAACGAAAAATTCATGGAGCAATGGGGACAGTTATGGTCACAGACTGTTGCGATGGAAGCCTGGGCCCAGACTGCCTTTGACCAGGTGGACCCGGTCTTGCTTAACCTCTGGCTGGATGCTGATAATGGGCTTCTGACTCCCCTTGAATTGACCCTGAAGGCTTGGGGCGCATACGCGGGCGACAGCCTGGGGCCGCACGTACTTGAGGTCATTGCCACTCACATCCGCCGCATTGCGCCTGTCAACACGCCCCTAGCAGCATTGGAAATTCTCGGGATGCAGGTGATGGTAAATTCGGAACCCATCTTCGATACGCGCAAGGCGCGCGCATGGGTCCGCTCCTTCGAAGTGGCAGAAGATAAACCGGAAGGCGAAAACACAGAGCCGATCCCCGAAGAGGAAACGACCAGGGAAGACACAAAACCCAAAAAGGGGACCAAGCTCGAAAAAGTTGTTGCCAAACCGACTTCCGGGCTGCTCGGCAAAATGGCCGCCAGCGGATTGGTAATTTCACATCCGCACAACAAAATGCGATTCATTCATCCCGTTTTTGCCGGGTATTTAGCCGGCCATGCCCTCACACATTACAACGCTGAAGAGAGCCTTTTGAATCAACCAGACTGGTCCGGAAAATATCTCGCCATGCGCTATTTTGCCGCCCATGGCGATGCCGGCAAACTGGTTCAATCCTTGCTGGAGTTTTCACGACTGCCGATGCATCGTCCGCTTTTCGCGGCAGCCCGCTGGCTGCGGGATGCGCCTAAAAACGTCCCCTGGCGCGGAAAATTATTCGCCACACTCGCCGCCATTCTGCAAACCGAAGGGATTCCGCTCAGCCTGCGCGGGCAGGCCATGGCCGCCTTCGTTGTCAGCAACGATCCAAGCGCTGCCACCCTCTTCCGCCAGCTTTCCACTACTTTATCCTTTGATCTCGTTCAGCTTGCCGTATTGGGATTGGGAGCCATGCGCGATGTCAAGTCGATCCGCGCGTTGCAAAATGTGATGGATGCCCCCAGCCTGTCCGTGCGGCGTGCAGCCTGCATGGCTCTGGTTGCTGTCGGTACGAATGAGTCGCTGGAGATCGTCGCCCACACCCTGCTTTCCGGTGACGAGGATATTCGCCGAGCTGCCGGCGAAGCGCTTGCAAACGACAGTAACGAAGGCTTCGAAATGCTGCGCGATGGAATCGGCATCAATGACATCCTGTTACGCCGTGCCGTCGTCTACGGGCTTGGCCGCGTGAACCAGGCCTGGGCGCTGGATGCCCTGAAAAAACTGCAAGTGGAGGACGAACAATGGGTTGTCCGTAACGCTGCCACCGAAGTACTGGATGCAAGAACGAATATCAACCTGTTCGCGCCAACCCGGCTCCGCGCGCCTTCGGATACACCCTGGCTGGTCGAGTTTGCCGCGAAGAATGGCACGGGCATTTCCCCCGGTGTCCCCGCCACCGATGTTCTTCTGCTAGCACTCAAAAGCGACGACCCCGATGCACGCATGGCCTCCCTGCCATTCCTGAAATTCACACCGCACGAAGGCGTGATCGCCCAACTTTACGACGCCATGTATAAAGACGATCCTGAACTGCGGGAAGCCGCATATAACGTTATTTGGGAGATCGGATTATCCGGGGTAAAACTTCCGCATCCCAGCCAATATGGACTCGGTTAACCATGCTCATAACAAACGCAAATATCATCACCTGGGAAACTCCCAACCGCATTCTGCAAAACCACGCGCTGTACATCGAAGGGGACCATATCAAGGAAGTCGGAACCACCAAAGCGCTTACTGCAAAATATCCGAAAGCCAAACCTACAGATGCGAACGGACAATATGTAATGCCTGGCAGCATCTGCGCGCATACGCACTATTATGGAGCCTTTGCGCGCGGGATGGCGATTCCCGGCCCGGCGCCGAAGGATTTTCCAGAAATCCTGAAAAAATTATGGTGGCCTCTCGACCGCTCTTTGGGAGCCGAAGCCGTGCGCTATTCCGCCCTTGTCTGTCTCGTCGATGCGATCAAGCACGGCACCACCACCCTGATAGATCATCATGCCTCGCCGAATTTTATCGACGGTTCACTGGATGTGATCGCCGATGCCGTGGATAGAAGCGGCTTGCGTTCAGTCTTGTGTTACGAAGTTACAGACCGCGACGGAATTGAAAAGGCAAATGCGGGCATCAATGAGAATATCCGCTTTTTAAGAAGACTTGCATCCGATCCACACCCGCGTCTGGCCGGGACCTTCGGCCTGCACGCCAGCCTGACGCTATCCGGCGCCACCCTGCAAGCCTGCCGCGCCGCCGCCCCCGAAGGGACGGGCTTCCACATCCACACTGCCGAGCATCAATCGGACGAATATGACAGCCTGGCAAAATCCAACATGCGAGTCATAGACCGTTTGTTAAAACACAATATTCTTGGGCCAAAAACCATCACCGCGCATGGCGTTCACTTCGATGCCCGTGAAATGGAGATCCTGAAGGAAACCGAAACCTGGCTGAGTCACCAGCCGCGCTCCAACATGAACAATGCCGTGGGCGTCTCCCAGATCGAGTCTATGATGAGGCTGGGAATTAACGTCTGCCTCGGCAATGACGGCTTTTCCAACTCGATGTGGGACGAGTGGAAGGCTGCCTATCTCCTGCATAAGATCGAAAACCGCGACCCGCGCCGCATGGGCGGATATGACGTAACCCAAATGGCTGTTTATAACAATGCGGCACTGGCAAACATCTTCTTCCCATCCACTCCCGTAGGGCAAATTGCCCCGGGCGCAGCCGCCGATCTGATCTTTGTGGATTATCATCCCTTCACGCCTCTCACCGACGGGAACCTGCCCTGGCATATCATCTTCGGTTTTCAGCAAAGCATGGTCACCACCACGATCGTGGCGGGGAAAATCCTGATGAAAGACCGCAAGCTGCAAACCCTGGACGAGGAGGAAATTGCCTCACGAGCCCGGGAGATTGCGCCCAGCGTATGGAAAAAGTACGAGGAAGAAGTTGCAAAAGTTTTATAACATCTTTGATTCGACGGAGAACTCATGAACGACTCACAACTTTTATTATCCATTGCGGTGCTGGGCGGAACCGGAAAGGAAGGCAAAGGCCTGGCTTATCGCTGGGCGCGAGCCGGCTATCACGTGTTGATCGGCTCACGCTCGGAGGAAAAAGCCGTGGCCGCCGCAAATGAGTTAAAGGAAATGCTCGGGGATGGATCCTCCATCCATGGAATGGACAATTTGAAGGCGGCGAAAGAGGCGAATATCGTCGTATTGACCGTGCCATATTCCGCGCATCGCGATACGCTGGAGTCGGTCAGGGCGGAGTTGAAAGGGAAAATCCTCATTGATGTGACCGTGCCCCTTGTGCCGCCCAAGGTGGCTACTGTGCAAATGCCCGCAGCTGGTTCTGCCGCCCAGGAAGCGAAAGAGATCGTCGGCGAAGGTGTGGAGGTGTGTTCTGCATTTCAAAATATTTCGCATGAACATTTGTTAGAAGATTCAGATGTGGAATGCGATGTGCTGGTAACCGGCACGAGCAAGGATGCGCGCGCTGAAACCATCAAACTGGTGGAAGCCGCAGGCCTCAAAGGCTGGGACGCCGGCCCGATTGAAAACTCGGTGGTGGTCGAAGGCCTCACGAGTGTCCTGATCGGCATTAACAAAAAATATGGTTCGACACATGCCGGCATCAAGATCACCGGGGCGGATTTGATGCGTAAGGCGTAATTTGTAAAAACGATTTTACAAATACGCAGTACGCAGGATGGATCATGTCACTAACTATCACCCCGCTAATAAATATTCCATTGATCCGCCGGGACGACAACCTGGCGGATATTGTTCTTAAATCTCTGCGCGAGACCGGGCTTGAATTGCGGGATAACGACATCCTGGTATTTGCCCAAAAGATCGTGAGCAAGGCGGAAGGCCGCAGTGTAAATCTCGCAACGATCTCACCTTCTCCACGCGCAATCGAACTCGCCGAAAAATCGGAAAAAGATCCGCGTATCGTCGAACTGATGCTTCAGGAAAGCCGGGAGGTTCTGCGGGTACGCGCTGGTACGATCATCGTTGAGCACAACCTCGGCTTTATCTGTGCCAATGCCGGCATCGACCATTCCAATGTAGCGGGCGCAGGCAACCCTTCTGAAGAGTGGGTTTTGCTTCTTCCCAAAGACGCAGACCGTTCCTGCGAATTGATCCGAAAAGAAATAGAATCCACCACTAAAATAAACATCGGGGTCGTCATCATCGATTCACACGGGCGCGCCTGGCGCAACGGCACCGTCGGTGTTGCGATCGGCATGGCCGGAGTTCCAGCCGTGTTGGACAAACGCGGCGATAAGGACTTGTTCGGTTACACATTGCGGGTCACGGTTATCGGCGTGGCAGATGAACTCGCCGCCGCCGCATCGCTGGTGATGGGTCAAGCCTCGGAAGGACTTCCAGTGGTGCATGTGCGCGGCTTTCCGTATCCATTGCAGGAGGGCTCGCTCAAGGACTTGCTTCGCCCGAGGGAACAGGACCTGTTTCGGTAGCTGAAAAACTAACAAAAATCTTATTCGAGCCTGATACACTCGATGTATCCAATGCCAACAAAAGCGGAACTTCAAACCTTCCTGCGGACTCGTCGTTCCATCCGCCGCTTCAAAGCTGACCCGGTGCCTGCTTCCGTTTTAACGGACATTCTCCACACTGCCACATTCGCCCCCTCCGCGCACAACCGCCAGCCCTGGCGCTTCATGGTGATGATTGATTCATCGGCAAAAAAACATCTTTCCGATGCAATGGCCGGGGAATTTCAACGCGACCTTGAAAAAGACAAGCTCCCTCTTGAAGAAATCACAAAACGTGTAAATAAATCGCGGGAAAGAATTAATAGCGCGCCCGTCGTCGTCATCCTCTGTGTGGATATGAGCGAGATGGATGCTTATCCCGATACGCGGCGCAGAAAAGCGGAATACATCATCGCCACCCAGTCCACGGCAAATGCCGGCATGCAATTACTGCTCGCCGCCCATGCAGAAGGTTTGGGCGGCGTTTGGGTATGCAGCCCCATGTTTGCGCAGGATACCGTGCAGAAAGCACTAAATATCCCGAAATCATGGGAACCGCAGGCCATGTTGCTGATCGGTTATCCTGTTGAGATTCCCGCGCCACGGGAGAAAAAACCACTGCTTGAAGTAACAAAATTTTTATAAAAATGATGACTCAACCTAATTTACATCGTGCATCGTCCTTGGTCAACCGCCATATCGTCGCTTTTGCAGGCGGAGTCGGCGGCGCAAAACTGGCGCAGGGACTCGCCCATATCCTTTCTCCTGATGAATTGACCATCATCGTCAACACAGGCGATGATTTTGAACATTTGGGGTTGTATATCTGCCCCGACCTGGATACTGTCTGTTATACCCTGGCGGGGTTGGCCAACCCCGAAACCGGATGGGGAAGGATGAATGAAACCTGGAACACAATTGAAAATGTTGAAGGGCTTGGCGGACCTGCGTGGTTCCGTCTGGGCGACCAGGATATTGCCACCCACCTAGAACGAACAAGGAGGCTGCGAGAAGGCCAGTCCCTTTCACAAATTACAAAAGATTTCTGCTCGTCGTGGGGAATCCAGCATACGATTTTGCCCATGTCTGATAAACCTGTGCGGACGATGGTGGATACAGACGAGGGCGAGCTGGCCTTTCAGGAATATTTTGTTCACAGGCACTGCGAGCCAATCGTCAAAGGCTTTCGGTTCGACGGAGTTGAAGGCGCAGAGCCAACTCCCGGCGCGAAAGAGGCGCTCGACAAGGCAGATGCGATCATCGTTTGCCCGTCCAATCCCTGGGTGAGTGTGGACCCGATTCTGAAGGTCATCAGAAAAATCGACAAACCTGTCGTGGCGGTTTCGCCAATCATCGGCGGAAAGACAGTGAAAGGGCCAGCCGCAAAGATGTTTAATGAGCTGGGAATCGAACCTTCGGCGCTGGCGGTTGCGGAGCATTATCGCAACATTCTGACGGGTTTCGTGTTAGACAATGCAGACTCATATTTGGAAGATGATGTGAAAAAATTAGACGTACAGACTTTGGTAACGGATACTCTTATGAATCACCTTACAGATCGCACCCGGCTGGCAAAGGATGTGCTACACTTCATCGGGAGTTTATAAACAATGACACTTTGGGCAATTGTCCCTGTAAAACCGCTCCGCCGGGGGAAATCCCGCCTCTCCGGGGCGCTGAATGAAGATGAACGAACAGCATTGAATCAGGAGTTGTTGGAGCGGACCCTAAGAACGCTCTCCTCCTTAAAGGAATTGGACCAGGTACTGGTGGTCAGTCGCGACCCGCACGCTCTTACGATCGCGCGGAATCACGGGGCGAAGACCGTACAGGAAGACGGCCAGCCGCATTTGAATACGGCGCTGGCGCGCGCTACCGTGGTGGCACAGGTGCATGCCACCCAGGGCGTTCTGGTCATTCCCGCAGACCTGCCCCTGCTTACCGCCGATGATGTGTTGACATTAATTGACCGAGCGGCAAAACCGCCGGTGGTTGTCATCGCGCCGGACCGGCACGGCAAAGGAACAAACGCCTTGTTGATGGTTCCCGCCGGTTTGATCGAGTATGATTTCGGCGAAGGTTCTTTCAAACGCCATTGCGAACGTGCAAAAAAAGCGGGAGCGGACCTGGAGATCGTGGAGCTTCCATCCCTGGGCCTGGACCTGGATTTGCCGGAAGACCTGGAGATGATCCGAAAAATGGAAGCCGCAAAAGTATAGACATGCATTTTGCCGCAGAAATGTAAACCTATGAAGTTTACGATTTCTGTGGCAAAATTTTTTACAGAGTACCGCGATAAGGCCGGCGGTAAATACCATATTCAAGGAGAATGCCATGACGAAGAATCGCGTTGCATTGTATTTGCAGGATTCTCACGACCTGCGTGACGGACTGGAATATGCAAAGTATGCGGAGGAAAAGGGTTTTGAAGCGGTCTGGCAGGCCGAGTCACGTTTGGTGCGAGATGCCATTGTGCCAATGGCCGCCTACGCCGCCGTTACGAACAGGATCAAAGTGGGGTCGGGCGTCATCAACAACTGGACTCGCAACATCGGGCTGCTCGCTGCGACCTTTCTCACCCTGGACGACCTGGCTCCGAATAGAATTATCTGCGGTATCGGCGCGTGGTGGGATCCGCTGGCGAAGAATGTGGGCATTGAAAGAAAGAAACCCCTGCTCGCCATGCGTGAAACCATTGAGGTCATGCGCCGCCTTTTGAATATGGAACGTGTCACCTTCCACGGCGAATTTCATCATGTGGATAATATCGAATTGGATGTGGTTCACGGACGCCGCGAGCCGCGTAACATACCAATTATGATCGGCGCCACCGGCGACTTGATGATGGAAATGACCGGTGAGATCGCGGATGGCTGTGTGTTGAATTACTGCGTTTCGCCGGAATACAACGACAAAGCGCTTGAATTGCTGGAAAAAGGGGCAAACAAGGCAGGGCGGAAGATCGAAGACATCGACCGTCCGCAATTGATCGTGTGCTCGGTGGATGAAGACCACGACAAAGCCATCGAGTATACGAAGGAATTGCTTTGCCAATACCTTGCGCAGCAGCCGCACATCGCCAAAGCCTCGAATGTTTCGCAGGAGGTCATCAACAACATTCAAGCCACATTGGGCTGGCCCGCCACGAAGGAACAGATCAACAAGGCCAAGCATTTCGTTCCCGAAGAGTTGGTGCACAAAATCACCGCTTCCGGTACGCCCGCGGAAGCCCGCGCCAAAGTTGCGGAATATGTCAAACGCGGCTGCACCTGCCCAATCCTCTACCCCGTGGGTGGAAATTTCAAATTATTGATCGATACGTTCGCGCAGAGCTAAACTAGAAAAAAATTCTGTAGCATCGTTAATACCTTGAAGGACGAGACCCCGGCGAATCAAGCGGCCGGGGTTTTGCTTTACCCGAACAAAATACAGACATAATCACCCCAAATAATGGATAATCATCACTGGCGGTGATGATTATCCGGGGTCATAATTTGAAAATTCAAATCCCTCCCCGGAGATATTCAAATATGCAAAAGACAATCCTGATCATGCTTTTATCGTTTGCCATGATTCTTTCAGCCTGCGCACCAACCGTCCCTGAGATGGAAGCGCCCACTTCTGAACTGGGCACGCTCCAGATCGCTGTCCTGCCCATCATCGATACACTTCCGATGTATGTTGCTCAAAAAGAAGGCTTGTTTACGAAGCATGGAGTCAATGTGGAATTTATTCCTGTTGCATCCGCTCCCGAACGAGACCAATTGATCGCCGCCGGGCAGGCGGATGGCATGGTGAACGAGACCATCTCGGCCATGCTCTTCAACAAAGAGCAGGTTCAAGTTCAGGTTGTCCGATACGCTCTGCGTCCCACGATTGAGTCAGGACACTTTTTTATCCTTGCATCTGCACAAAGCGGCATCACCGAGGTCGCAGGCTTGAAAGGTGTCGAGATCGCCGTCTCGCAGGGAACAGTGATCGAATATGCGACCGAACGGCTTTTGCAAGCCGAAGG
Source organism: Anaerolineales bacterium (assembly GCA_014860745.1). Lineage (GTDB taxonomy): Bacteria > Chloroflexota > Anaerolineae > Anaerolineales > Villigracilaceae > Villigracilis. Next base: position 155,380 of record JACZJC010000078.1, on the reverse strand, counting down.
TTTCTCCGCCGATGAAATCAAAACCATTGCCGTGCCAAAAATCCCCGACCGCATGGCATTGCTTGCATCTGGTGAAGTCAAAGCGGCTGTGCTCCCCGACCCGCTCGGTGCGTTGGCCGTCCAGCAAGGCGCGGTAATCGTGCTCGATGATTCGCAGCATCCCGAATACGGCTCCAGCGTGATCTCCTTCCGTAAAGAAGTGATCGACGCCAACCCGGATGCCGTGCGCGCTTTTCTTGCCGCCATCGAAGATGCCATCGCCGCGCTCAACAACGACCCGGCAAAATTCACGAACGTTCTCAGCGAGAATAAACTTGTCCCTCCTCCATTACTTGAGTCCTACAAAATTCCGCTTTTCCCAGCGGCAGGTATCCCCTCTCAAGAAGAATGGAACGATGCCTTGAGCTGGGCCAAACAAAAAGGAATGTTGACCGCCGATGTTTCTTACGCAGACTCGGTCAATGCTTCGCTTCTTCCCTAACCGACAGTTGGTACCGTTATAATCAAGTGACAGTCCCCTGATGGGTGACTGTCACTTCTTTTGCCTCCCATGATCGAAATCAATTCTCTTACATTCGCCCATCCCCACGCCGCTCCGCTCTTCGAGAATTTCTCACTCACTATCTTTCGCGGTGAGACGTGGGCAATTCTCGGTCCCTCAGGCTGCGGCAAGACCACCCTGCTTTATCTGCTTGCGGGATTACGCCAGCCCACTTTAGGTGAAATCAAAATTGATGATGAACCACTCTCCCGTCCCCGGCCGACCAGCGGATTGATCCTTCAAGATTATGGATTGCTTCCCTGGGCGACCGTCCATGAAAATGTGGCGCTGGGACTGCGCGTCCGAAATTTTTACGGCGCGGATGGAAAACACACGCCTGAGAATTACCTGCCGCGGGAGAATGTCAGTCACTGGCAGGAGAGGCTGGGGCTGGCCGAAGTTGCAGAAAAATTCCCCGCCCAACTCTCCGGCGGACAACGCCAGCGTACCGCGATTGCCCGCACCCTGGTCCTCGAACCCGACCTGCTCTTGATGGATGAACCATTCTCTTCCCTAGACGCACTCACCCGCGAAGATTTACAAAACCTCACAATCGGTTTATGCGCCGAGAAAAATTTGACCCTGGTCATCGTCACGCACTCAATTGAGGAGGCTGCAACCCTCGGCAGGAAAATCCTCCTGCTCGGCGATGCGCCGAATCGACAGGCAAAAATTTTCGAGAATCCAAATGCCGGCAAAAGCAAATACAAAACGAGCCAGGAATATCATGAGATGTGCGGCACACTCTTGAAGGAGATGCAGCATGAAACGGCGTGATGTACTCCTCGCCGCCCTTGGGTTGGCCATCGCATGGCAAATAACCGCAATGATCGTGAACCGGCCCATTTTGCCAACCCCATTTGAGGTGTTTATCGTCTTCTTTGAGGAACTTGGCAACGGATTATTGATTCATTTCGGTGTAAGCTTGTGGCGTGTCACTGCCGGGATGCTGCTCTCGGTGCTGATCGCTGCACCCGCGGGGCTGGCAATCGGTGCAACAAAGACCGCAAATCGATTCCTTTCCCCCGTTATTTACCTATTGTATCCAATACCAAAAGTGGTCTTTGTGCCGGTGGTCCTATTATTTTTGGGCATTGGAGACACGGCCAAGATCACGCTTATCTTTTTAATCCTCTTTTTCCAGATCGTTGTGTTGGTCCGCGACCAGGCGCTTGGAATTCCGCCCCAGTTATTGCAAAGTTTACAAAGTCTCGGCGCGGGACGCAGGGCATTATTCCGATTCGTTTATTTACCCGCCAGCCTCCCGGCGATTCTAACTGCGCTGCGTCAGTCCATCGGAACCGCAGTGGCGGTATTGTATATCTCCGAACTATTCGCAACAAAATACGGGCTTGGCTATTACATATATTACAACGGAAGCACCTTGTTTGATTACCCCGCCATGTACGCGGGTGTGGCGGCAATGAGCTTGCTTGGTTTGGGAATGTATTTCGGAGTGGATTGGCTGGAACAAAAGTGGTGCAAATGGAAATTTGCAATTTGAGAAACCAGGTGATCGAGCAGCCTCGATTTCGTTGTGAAGGATCGAAACTTTAGAGTTAGCCCGATAGTATCAATCCCACCCAAAATAAAAGGCTGTAAACCAGGGCGGCCTGTCCGGTCCCGGCGAGCGCTGTGTTCAATGGACGCCCTTTTTGTGTGAAAACGGTTCGTACTGTTCTAATCGCAATCGGCAGGGAAAGCCATGCCACCAGACCAGCGGCAGGGATGATGTTCACTACAACCAGCACAGGCAAAATCATATATGCAACCGCCATGCATAAAAGATACTCAGCTCTTGTGAATTGTTCTCCAAAAATCACGGCCAGCGTGTGCTTGCCGGCCGTGCGGTCATTTTCGATATCACGCAAATTATTAACAACCAGGATTGCCGTTATGATCAACCCAACCGGAATTGCCATCCACCACGCCGCCGGGCTGACAGACCCGGTTTGCACAAAATATGTCCCTGCCACAGCGGCAAGACCGAAAAAGATAAATACGAAAAGATCGCCAAGCCCGTAATAACCAAGCGGGAACGGCCCGCCGGTATATGCGATAGCAGAGAGAATGGCTGCAACGCCGATCAGGATCACGGTCCAGCCGCGAAGCGAGGCGAGATACAAACCGCACAATGCAGCCAGCTCAAAGATCACCCACATCCCGCGCTTCACCTGGGCTGGCGTCAAGAGTCCTGCCTGAGTCACACGCAACGGCCCTTTCCGTTCGGAGGTGTCCGCGCCGCGCTCAAAATCGAAGACATCATTGGCCACATTGCTGCCGATCTGCAAAAGCAGCGCAACCAGCAAAGCCGCCAGCGCAGCAAAAAATTGAAACGAACCATCATGCCATGCCAGCGCGCTTCCCATCACTACGCCGGATGCGGCGGCGGGTAATGTTTTGGGCCGAATGGCCAGCCACCAGATTTGAAAAAGAGACGGTCGATTTCCCATTTGAAGCCGCAGTATAACATGCGTTTATAATTCCGCTTCACAACACACCCCGCAGGAACCCGGAGAGATTATGACCCAATTGACGGGAAATGAACGCGCCCGCTACGTTCAATCCATGTTTACGAAGATCGCACATCGTTACGATTTGATGAACCGCCTGATGACCGGCGGGCAGGACATTCGCTGGCGGAAGGAGGTGATCCATCGCGCCAGGTTGATCCCAAACGCATCTTTGCTGGACCTGGGAACTGGCACCGGTGATTTGGCACGCGAGGCGCTGACACAGGAGCCGAAGGCCAAAGTTACTGCCGCGGATTTTACAATCGAGATGATGCGCGTTGGAAATAAAAACGGAAACCTGCAATGGTCCGCAGCGGATGCATTGAACCTGCCATTCAAAGACCAGATATTCGATGCAATTGTTTCTGGTTTTTTGATGCGCAATGTGACCGACATCCAGCAGGCGTTGAATGAACAATACCGCGCCCTCAAACCCGGCGGAAGGATCGTCATCCTTGACACCACACGCCCGAAGAAAAATATCCTCTCGCCATTCATTTGGATTCACATGCACCTGGTCATCCCCACTCTCGGCGGGCTATTGACAGGCGTCAATGAGGCTTATCGTTATTTACCCGAAACCACCGAAGGATTTGTCACCGCCGAAGATATGGCGGAACGCATGGCGAAGGCTGGATTCAAAAATGTCAACTTCCAACGGCTGATGTTTGGGACGATTGCGATTCACTGGGGAGAGAGATAAAAAAATATCAAGGTTACCCGCCTCAAACGACGTGAAGCGTCACAAAGCCCTCCTACACGACACTTCATGATTCATCAACCTATTCATAAGCAAGCACTTCGCGGACAGTTAAACTGGAAGCATTACGGGCGGGAATGAAGCTGGCAAGCACGCTCAATAGAACCACAATGAACAACCAAAGCCAGAGTCCTGGCATCGAATAAGAATAAGTCAGGGGTACACCCATCACTGCCTGACCAAGCGCCTGGTTGAGTCCTTGACTCATGGGGATTGCAACCAGCCCACCCATTGCCCAACTCATCAAGCCGATAACAACTCCTTCAAGGATGAAGACCAAAGCCACGCCGCGGTTTGGCGCTCCAATGGCGCGCAGTACGCCGATCTCGCGGGTGCGCTCCAGCACATTGATGCTCATCGTCCCCATCAACCCCAAGCCGCCAACCAAAGCCAGCAGGATCGCCATCACCAGCAACAGGGCGACAATTGCGTCAAACGATGCTTCAGCCTCGGTACGTTCATTGTTGATGGTGGAAACCATGCTAACCCGCACTCCAATCCGTTCGAAATGGTCTTCCAGTGCGCGGGTTGCGGCATCCACATAAGCAGGATCGTGACGCTCCATCTTGACCATCAGCGCATCCGCCTCGCCGACACGGTTGGTGATTTGCGTGATGTAGTCATAATTTGTGTAAACAAGAGGCAGGAATGCCATGCCCACATATGTTCCTACGATTTTGAAGGTATGTTTCTTGCCATCCAGTTTCAACATCATGTCGCCGCCAAGGTGAAGCTCCGGCTCATCCTGCAAAAAGGCGGAGGGGACAACCACGGCATTGTCGTCGCCGGGCATGAGCCATCTTCCTTCCGCGATGGTCGGAGAGACGATCAAGCTCTCAGCGTGGACGGTGGGCGCGAACATGTAGACCATGCCGCTTTCGCTGTCATCGCTGCGGACAAAGCGCGTGGGCAGTTGAATCCAGACATCGGTTTGGGCCACGCCTGGCACGCTCAAAGCGTCAAACTCGACCCTGTCTGCACGGTAGGTACGGTCGAAAGTCAACATCACATCGCAGTTGAACCACTTGATCATGTCCTCGACGGTACTTGTCAGAGAAGCACGGACATTGAACACGCTGATAAAGGTCGCCGACCCCAGCGTAAGCGTGACCAGTGTCAAGGTCAGCCTGCCCTTGTTGCGGAAGGTGTTCCGCACCGATAAAAGAATCGAACGGATGGAAAGATTTCGCATGAACCATAAATTCGCGCCGGATAGCAACTGGTCAATCCAGTTTTTGCCGAAACGTCCCCTGCCCATCGTGTAGCTGCTCATCGCCTCCGCCGCGCTGATTCGCAGGCTGGAAATGAACGGAACAAGAGAAGCCAGCACAGGCAGTATCAAGCCGACGGCGGCTTGAATCAGATAGGTCTGCTGCGGGATGTCCATCGAGTAAATATCGAAGTTGAAAAACACAGCCAGGACGGAACTAAGTTCGCGCGCTCCGTACGCCCCAAACGGAATGGCGAGCAGCAATGCCATCACACCGTAGGCAAGCACCATGACCAGGTACATCCCCAGAATTTGAAGCGTGCTTCCGCCTACCGCTTTCATCACGCCGATCTGCCGCTTTTGCTGAGTAAGCAGGGCGGATACGGTGTTGACCACCAGGAAGATGCTCAGAAAAAGCGACAGCACACCGAGCAAACCCATCAACAGCAGAATGCCTTGCAGTACGTCGTCCATCGGAAGTTGACCTGGCTCCGCAGTCATGCTCATCGGGATGGTGTAACCCGACTTCTCGGCTTTGTCCTTGACGCGGTTGACTACCTGCTGTGCCCAGTCTTTGTTTTCTGGGTGGGTTGCAATTACGTGCAGTTCGTTAAAGCCATACGGTTCGCCGAACCATTTCAACGTATCGAATGTGATGTAACCATAAGGCGTGCCATCAATTTGAGCGGGCAATTGGGCGGGATCATATGCCGACCCCGCGATGCGGACTCTACGTTCGACATCGTTTGGGAATCTAACCAGCACCACATCGCCGACTTGTGCTTCGATAACGGAAAGCGCCGCGCGCTCGATCAGAATCTCACGTTCGGGCGGGGGCCAGGCTCCGCTCTGGGACGCGACCTTGTTGACGCGGATGTCGTCATAATCGGCAACGACAAAGATAGTGATGTTTTTCCACTCACCTGAGGCTGTCTGCACGCGGGCAGAGATATTCCTGCGGGCGTCCACATCCTGCACTTCCTCCATCTTGCGGACGGATTGGATAAAGTCTTCGTCGAACAATTCAGTCGTCCGCACGGTTCCGCTGGATGGGTGAATCGTCGCGAAACTTTCCGCCAGCCCGTCAGAGAGAATCGTGCGCGCGCTGAGGATGATTCCCAACGCGAACAGCCCGACAGACATTGAAAGCACAATCAAGAGCGTGCGCGTCTTGTTCCCGAACAGATCGTTGATGACCTTGTACCAGCGTGCCCTAAGCATGGACGTTCTCCTTCGCACCGACAATCTCACCATCTGACAGCGTAATCACCCGTGAGCCGCGTTTGGCAATGTCCTTGTCGTGCGTAACGAGAAAAACCGTTCTGCCTTCCTGAACCAGACCCTCGAAGATTTCAATCACCGCGTTGGCAGTCGCTGAATCCAAACTGCCAGTGGGCTCGTCCGCGACGAGGATGGCTGGATCGTTCGCCATGGCGCGCGCAATCGCCAGACGTTGCTGTTGTCCACCCGAAAGCGCCGTCGGCAATTTCTTCGCGTGATCGGCGATATCCACCTGCTCAAGTAAATTCATTGCGCGCTTGCGCTGCTCCCAGCGGGAATAACGCCAGGCAAAATCCATCGGCAGCATCACATTCTGCAGGACGGTCAAAGTCGGCAGGAGTTCAAAAGTTTGAAAGACCACACCCATCGTCCTGCCGCGAAGTTTGGCAGCTTTTTCGGAACCGAACTTGTGCAGGGGTTCGCCATCCACCCAAATCTCACCCGATGAGGAGCGATCCAAGCCAGTGAGCATGTTGACTAGTGTAGTCTTGCCGCTGCCAGACTTTCCAGTGACAACTAAAAATTCGCCTTGAAAGATTTGCAAGTCGATGCCGCTCAACGCAGTTACGGAACCAGCCAAGCTGTTATAAACCTTGACCACGGAGCGGAGTTCAATCAACGGGCTAACGGTTGCCAAATTCATCTTGAATCCTCCCATCCACCAGCCGAATCGTGCGTTGGGCGCGTTCAGCAAGTTCGTTGTCATGCGTGACCATGAGGATGGTCTTACCCGAAACCGCGAGATTCTCGAACAGCCGAAAAACCATTTCCGTAGACTTTGAATCAAGGTTACCCGTCGGCTCATCGGCAGTGAGCAGGACGGGGTTGTTTGCCAGCGCGCGGGCGATTGCCACGCACTGCTGCTGTCCGCCAGAGAGGGCGCTCGGCAGATGGTGAGCATGTTCCGCCATACCGACCAGTTCAAGCAGGTGCATGGCCTGGTCGGGGCGCTCGATGCGGTGATAATGTCCGCCGTAATCCATCGCCAGCAGGATGTTCTCGACGGCGGTCAACGTGGGCAGAAGTTGGAAGAACTGGAAGATGACTCCCACCGACTGTCCGCGCCAAACAGCAACTTGCTCCTCATTGAATTCATGAACGGGAATCCCATCCACGATGATTTCGCCCGATGTGGGTTTGTCGATGCCTGTGATGATATTGATGAGTGTGGATTTGCCGCTGCCCGATTTACCAATAATCGAAACAAAAGCGCCAGATTCGACCTTTAAGTCCACGCCCTTGAGCGCGGTAAAAGTCCCTGCCGAACTGTGATAAGTTTTTACCACTTCTCGCAGATCAACCAGATGTCCAAAGGATTTTCCAGTCTGGTCGCTTCCGGGCTTATGTAAATTTGGATGGGAATTGCTTTCCTGCATGGCGTTATCCATTTTAACTATTTACGAACGAGATCCTTCAAAGTTGAATCCGAGTCGATTCGAGACCGAGTCTCATATAAAGCAGCCGAAATCTGCGTTATTTATACACCTCGGGGTTTACACAATTCGGCAGCCGCGCGCGCTGCAAGCCAGCGATCAGGTTTTGCGCGGCAAGCAGAGACATCATGTCTCGCGAGCGATGGCTGGCGCTGCCGAGATGCGGAACGATCAGACAATTCTCCAACTCAAGCAAGGGGCTATCCATCGGCAGCGGCTCCGGGTCGGTGACATCAAGCGCGGCGGCGAAAATTCGTTTGGATCTCAATGCATCGTACAACACGGCCTGATCAACAACTCCTCCTCGGGCAGTGTTGACCAGTATCGCATTTGGTTTCATCTTCGCCAGAAATCCAGCATTTACCAAATGCTTTGTATCCTTAGTCAGTGGCACGTGCAACGAAACAAAATCCGATTCATGCAAAAGTGTGTCCAGGTCAACAGGGTTCGCACCATATACTGGTTCGGCGTTCGGGTCGTGGAAGATCACGCGCATATCAAACCCCTGTGCACGCTTTGCCACCGCCTGCCCAATTCTCCCAAACCCAACAATCCCCAGAGTCGCGCCGACAAAATCAGCGCCAAGCAATAGCTGTGGATGCCAGGTCTTCCACAACCCGGCGCGGATGTATTTTTCACCTTCCACCACCCGGCGCGCGGAAGCGAACAACAAAGCGAAGGCCATGTCGGCGGTCGCATCCGTCAGCACACCGGGCGTATTGCCGATGGGAATTCCGCGGGCAGTTGCAGCGGCCACATCCACATGGTCCACGCCGACAGACATGCTGCTGATCACCCTTAGTTGCGGCCCTGCCGCATCCATCAACTCGGCATCCATTTTTTCGGTGAGCAGGCAGAGCAGGCCATCCACACCGCGGACTTTTTCCAGCAGCTGCTCGCGGGTCGGGGGCAGGTCATGCGAGGAAATGTCAAAGATGGGAAAATGCTCCCGGATGAGATCCAACCCACGGCTGGGAATGAGGCGGGTGATTAAAATTTTTGGCTGAGTCATGTCCAGAGTATAATCCGCCTTATGACAAAAATAAAACAACCGAACTCCCGTCACTGCTTTATTTGCGGGTTGGAGAATCCAGTCGGGTTGCATCTGCATATTTATGAAACCGAACCCGGTGTCGTGGAAACCCAATATATTGCACCCGATCATTTTCAAGGTTATCCCGGCGTCTTGCATGGCGGCATTGTCGCCGCATTGATCGATGAAATCAGCGGACGCGCGCACATGGGCAGCGATTCGAACAACCCGCGGTTTATGTTTACTGGAAAACTGGAAGTGAAATATCGCAAGAATGTGCCCATCGGAAGAATGTTGAAGATCGTCGGCAAGGCCGGCAAAAGCAAAGGCAAAATCGCCGAAGCCTGGGCGGGAATTTACGACGCGGAAACCGATGAATTACTTGCAGAAGGAACGGGGATGCACATCGATGTGCCCCAGCAGCAATTTGAAATTTCCAAACTTGATGAATTGGGCTGGAAGGTTTATCCCGATTAACGCACCTCCCGCATCAAACCTTGTATAATCGAAATGGAGATTCAAAATGATAACCGCCTATCACCGCCCCAAGTCTTTGAATGAAGCCCTTGCCCTGCTGACTCAACCGAATACCGTCCCGCTCGGGGGCGGCACGCTTCTCTCCCAGCCGACGACAGCCCCGGTCTCCGTTGTGGATTTACAAGCACTCGGCATGGATGCACTCCGCGTCCATGGCAGTGATCTGCAGATCGGCGCAACCTGCACATTGCAATCCCTGCTTGAATCGAACCATTGCCCCGCACCGCTCAAGACCGCCCTCAAACTCGAAGCACCTATCAACATCCGCAATTCTGCAACAATAGCCGGAACCCTTGTGGCGAGTGACGGACGCTCTCCATTTGTGACAATGCTGATGGCGATGGATGCGAAAGTAGAACATCGCTCATTGACCAAAGATGCGAGTAAACCGCCGGTCGTTCTTGGTCTTGGCGAATTCCTCCTCACTCTACCCACGGGACTCGTCACGTCCGTCACCCTTCCGCTCAATGTTAAATCTGCCTTCGAATACGTTTCCAAAACCCCATCCGACAAACCCATCGTCTGCGCCGCACTCACCCAATGGAACTCTGGCCGAACCCGCTTGACCCTCGGCGGTTATGGAAAACGTCCCTTGCTGGCAATGGACGGCACCGAACCCGACGGGCTTGAAACCGCCGCCCGAAACGCCTATCACGAAGCCAGCGACGAATGGGCTTCGGCGGAATACAGGACGGACGTCTCTGCCACGCTGGCAAGAAGATGCCTGGAAGGTTTAAAGTAAACTGAAATGGACAGGATCAAACCCTTCGAAAAGATCGCAGAGCATTTTCGCATATCGAAAGAAAGCGCCAAATATTTCCTGAATCAAGTTCAAAAAAGTTTCAAGGTCGAAAGACCCTCGCATAAATTGATCCTCGAATTCGTAGAGGAACAGAAATATGATTTCCAGCCCACGCCGTATGATGTTGCATCTGCCATGAAAGAAAGCGGCGCATGGGCATATGACCTCACCTCCGCACCGCCTGCCTTGGAAGATGAGGAAGATATTTACAGATAGCTATATCAATTTGAACGAAAAAGTTTGCCGAATTGACGCGCGGCGAAAATTTGGTTAGACACAGGGAGATACAAAGGATTTTATGAAAGCAGCCGTATTTTACGAATGTGGTGACGCATCGAAGATTCAAATTGCCGAGGTGCCCAACCCCAAAATTAGCACCGGGCAGGTGTTGATCAAAATCCACGCCAGCGCATTCAACCATCTGGAACTATGGTCCCTGCATGGTCCTGCCGATGAAGGCGCGCAATTCCCCATATGGACCGGATCAGATATTTCAGGCACCATCGCGGATCTCGCACCCGATGTGAAAAATTGGGCCATCGGCGATGCAGTGGTTGTCAACCCGTCTCTTTCCTGTGAAAAATGCGACCATTGCTTGAGAGGGGATGTCACATTGTGTGATGACTACGATATCCTCGGCTCAGGTGGGAATGGCGGAAACGCTGAATATATCGCCGCGAACGCCGACAAACTCATGCGCATGCCCGCAGGTTTCGATTTTGTCACAGCGGCGGCGGCTCCGCTGGCATATCAAACCGCGTGGCGGGCTCTGATCACTCGCGCAAAGGTTCAAAAAGAAGAAGATGTGCTGGTGCTGGGCGGGAGCGGTGGTGTGGCTGTGGCGGCGATCCAAATGTGCAAAATGCTTGGGGCGCGCGTTTTTGTCATCACCAGTTCTGAAGAGAAGATGGAAAAAGCCCGTCTCGCAGGCGCGGATTTTGCTGTAAATCGCAAAGCTGGCGATCCATTCGAAGAAATCCGCCATCTCACAAATGGACGAGGTGTAGATCTTGTTGTGGAGAATGTCGGTGCAGCGACCTGGCCTGAGAGCCAGAAAATCCTGCGCAAAGGCGGCCGCATTGTCACGTACGGGAGAACGACGGGACGCGAAGCCACCACCAATCTATCGCTTCTATTTTGGAATGAGCAAACCCACATCGGCTCGACGATGGGCAGCCTGCAGGATTTCCGTGAGATGATGGAGCATGTATTCAACGGCAAATTGACCCCGATCGTGGATTCGGTGTATCCGTTGGAAAAGGCGCGTGAGGCGTACGAACATTACGAGAGCGGGGAGCAATTTGGGAAAATCGTTTTGAAGATTAGCGATTAGCTCTTTGCGCTTCGCTGTTAGTTTTCGAGCTCTCCCCAGCGTTTATAAGCCTGGGAGAGCTCTTTGTGGATTTGTTCCAATCGCTCGACAGCTTGAGTGATGACTGTGCCTTCCTGTTGGTAAAAGGAGGGCGCTTCCATCTTTAGGGTGAGCTGTTTCTGTTCTTCTTCGAGTTTTTCTATTCGTTTGGGGAGTTCTTCGAGTTCACGTTTCTCGTTGTAACTTAACTTGCGAGATTTAACCTCAGGCTTGGATTCTGTTTGGGTTGTTTGAGCAGGCTTGATCGTTGTTTTCGAGGCGGAAGCGCCGTCCTGAGCCTGTCGAAGGGTTGCATCCAATTGTTTTTGCCAGTCTTCATATCCACCGATGAACTCTATCACGTCGCTGGAACCATCCAGGATCAACGTGCTGGTGACAATGTTGTTGAGAAAAGCGCGGTCGTGGCTAACAAGCAAAAGCGTGCCTTCGTAATCGAGCAGCATGTCTTCCAGTATTTCGAGCGTTTCGATGTCGAGGTCGTTGGTCGGTTCGTCGAGGATGAGCAGGTTGGCGGGCAAAGCGAAAAGACGCGCAAGCATAAGACGATTGCGCTCGCCGCCCGAAAGCGCGGTGATAGGCGCACGGACGCGATCACGCGTGAAAAGAAAATCTTCAAGATAGCCCATCAGGTTGCGCGTGCGTCCGTTGATGGTGACAGTGTCGCGTCCCTGCCCGACATTATCGAGCACGGATTTGGATTCGTCGAGCTGTGTGCGGAGTTGGTCGAAATACACAATGTCGAGATTCGTGCCGTGACGGACTTCGCCGGTCTGCGGTGGGAGTTGCCCCATGAGCAGTTTGAGCAGCGTGGTCTTGCCCGAACCATTCGCGCCAACGATACCGATCTTGTCGCCGCGTTGGATGGTGGTGGTGAAATTGCGGATGATGGTTTTCTCAGCGTAGGCATAACTGATGTTCTCGGCTTCGATCACCAACCTGCCCGAACGCTTTTCAGTGCCAATTTTCATTTTCACTTTGCCGAGCAATTCGCGCCGCTCGGAGCGCTGCTGGCGTAATTTTTTCAAAGCAAGGACACGTCCTTCATTGCGAGTGCGGCGGGCTTCGATACCTTTGCGAATCCAGGCTTCTTCTTGTGCGAGTTTTTTATCGAAGAGTACGTTCGATGTTTGCTCGGTGTCGAGCATGGCTTCTTTGCGAACGAGGAAGGTCGGGTAATCACAAGCCCAATCGTAGACACTACCGCGGTCGAGTTCGATGATGCGGGTGGTGAGTTTCTGCAAAAAGACGCGGTCATGCGTGACGAAGACCAGCGTCCCGCCGCAGCGTTTGAGAAAATCTTCGAGCCAGTCAATGGCTTGGATGTCAAGATGGTTGGTCGGCTCGTCGAGCAGTAAAAGGTCTGGGTTACAGACCAAGCCGCGGGCAAGGATGACGCGGCGCTTCATCCCAGCGGATAAGGTTTCAAAGCGAGCGTCGCCGTCGAGCTCCATCAAGGAGATGGTTTTCTGCACCTGGTTGTCGCGCTTCCAGTGATGCTCGTCGTCGGCAAAATCAGAGTCGATAAGACCCGAAGCAATGATGTCTTCAATGCGTCCGTGCAGGTCTTGCGGCACCTCCTGCGGGAGGTACGCTGTGCGGACGTTCTGCAGGCGGGCGATGGTTCCATCATGCGGTAGGACGTCGCCATTGAGCATCTTCAATATTGTGGACTTGCCCATGCCGTTGCGCCCCAACAAGCCGACGCGTTCACTGCGTTCGATCTGAAAACTGACCTCGTCCAATAAAGGATGCCCGCCAAAGCCGATGGAGACATCCTGCATACTGATCAATGCCATGCAATAAACCTCAGGGATGATTTCATGAGGCCGAATTGTAGCCGATTAAATGGATGACAGCGCGAGGTATAATTCGTAAGGACAACCCCTGCGGTTGTCCTTTAGACAGATACGCACACAAAACGAGGACAAAATATGAAATATGATCCGTCCAAATATCACCGACGATCTATCCGCCTGAAAGGATACGATTATCACAATGCGGGCGCATATTTCGTTACAATCTGTACAAAAGATCGGGTTTGTGTTTTGGATGATCCAATCCTACATGCGATTATCTATGATGTTTGGTTGGCGCTGCCATTGTGGTTTCCAACCATCGAATTGGATGAATTCATCATTATGCCGAACCATGTCCATTTTGTGATTTGGTTGGGAGTTTTGGATGCAAATGTAGGGACACCCCTCGCGGGTGTCCTCGGTGCAAACGACAAGGACGGGGGCAAGCCCCGTCCCTACATTATTCCATCGCCTGTAAAAACAAATCCCAACCCCGCATTGGGAGATGTTATCGGCGCGTTCAAATCACTGGTGTTCAAGGTATATCTAAATTGGATCAAAGCCAACGATCCATCGCGCCGCGCCAAATTTTGGCAGGACAATTATTACGAGCACATCATCCACAATGACCGAGAATTGAACGCCATTCGACAATATATTATTGATAACCTCATTAATTGGGGCGTGGACAGAGATAATCTTGATAACAAAAACAAATTACCTCCACCCACAAGCGTGAACGATTACCTGGAAGACCTCAAAGAACTGATGGGATGTTAAACCCTGTGCCCACCCTCCCCCTCAACCAGATCCTGCAAGGCGATTGCATTGATATCCTCAACTCCCTGCCCGAGAACTCGGTGGATTTGATCTTTGCCGACCCGCCCTACAACCTGCAACTGCAAAACGATCTCTACCGTCCCAACCACAGCAAGGTGGATGCGGTCAATAACAAGTGGGATAAGTTTTCGAGTTTCAAGGATTATGATGAGTTCAGCATCAAATGGCTACGCGCAAGCCAAAGGGTTTTGAAAGAAACCGGTACCATCTGGGTCATCGGTTCCTATCACAACATTTACCGTGTCGGCGCGATCATGCAGGATCTGGGATTTTGGATTCTCAACGATGTGATCTGGCTCAAGACCAATCCCATGCCGAACTTCCGCGGCGTGCGTTTTACCAACGCGCACGAAACAATGATCTGGGCGCAAAAGCAGCAAGGCACAAGATACACCTTCAACCACAAGGCGATGAAGGCCTTGAATGACGACCTGCAGATGCGCAGTGACTGGGTGATCCCATTGGCAACGGGAAAAGAACGCCTCAAAACCAACGGGACGAAGGCTCACCCAACTCAAAAACCAGAGGGACTACTCTATCGGGTTTTGCTCTCGAGTACGAATCCTGGAGACGTGGTGTTGGATCCATTTTTTGGTTCGGGCACGACAGGCGCGGTTGCAAAGAAACTTGGACGTAATTTCATAGGCATCGAACGCGACAAGAAATATATCAAGGTCGCGCAAAAGCGAATTGACTCTGTGAACCAGTCCCCTGCTGAGGCGTTGGAACTGCCCGAGAAGCGCAATCAGGTTCGGGTCCCGTTCGGGGCGTTGATCGAGACCGGAATGCTCAAAGTTGGAGAAAAACTTTACCATGCAAAAGGCAAACGCGAAGCGGTCATCCTTGCCAATGGACACATCAAATGCGGCGACCTCATCGGCTCGATTCACACGGTGGCAAAGGAAATTTCCAAAGCCCCTGCCAACGGCTGGGAGGTGTGGCTGCACAAAGAACGGGGTAAACTTAAGCCGATCAATGAATTGAGAGAAAAATTTCGGAAGTTGAAGGTTCGAAGTTGAAAGGTGCAAGTTAAACCTTCAGCCCTTCAACCTGTAACCTGCAAACCCAAAGGAACCCATGTCTAAATCATTCACGCTTATCAAGGAACAGCAAATCCCCGAGCTCAACTCCACGGCACACTTGTACGAGCACAAGCGGACAGGCGCGCGTTTGCTTTCGATCATCAATGAAGACGAGAACAAAGTGTTCTCCATCAATTTCCGAACCACGCCAAAGGACTCAACAGGCGTGGCGCATATTTTGGAACATTCCGTTCTAGGCGGCTCGGAGAAATATCCTGTCAAAGAGCCGTTCGTGGAATTGCTCAAAGGCTCGCTGGCGACATTCGTCAATGCGTTCACGTATCCCGACAAGACCTGTTATCCCGTCGCCAGCCAGAACGAAAAGGATTTCTACAATCTAATCGATGTTTACATGGATGCGGTTTTCCATCCGCGCATCACCGAACAAACATTGATGCAGGAAGGATGGCATTACGAGATCGGTGATGTCAAAGAACCGCTGACCTACAAAGGCGTTGTTTTCAATGAAATGAAAGGCGCGTATTCTTCGCCTGAAAATCTGCTGGCAAAAGTCATTCAGCAATCGCTGTTTCCCAAACACGTCTATGGAGTGGACTCTGGCGGCGACCCTGCCAACATTCCCGAACTCACCTACGAAAACTTTAGAAATTTTTGGGAAACCTATTACCATCCATCCAACGCATTTATTTTCTTCTATGGCAACGACGACCCCGACAAGCGTTTGAAATTGATGGAAGGGTATCTCAAGCCGTACAAGCGAAAGAAGGTCAAATCTGCGGTACCGTTGAGCAAGCCGTTCAAGCGCGCAAAGAAGATCGAATATTCATACGATGCGGGCGCGGACGCAGACAACATTGAAAAGAAGCACTATCTCACGGTCAACTGGAAACTGCCAGAAACAAGCGACTCTGTTTTGAATTTTAGCTTCCATATCCTGGAACATGCGCTCATTGGCACGCCCGCTTCGCCGCTCCGCAAAGCTTTGGTTGATTCGGGTCTTGGCGAAGACCTGGCAGGTCTCGGCCTCGAATCTGATTTGCGCGAGATGATCTTCTCCACGGGTCTGAAAGGCACACGCGCCCGCCATGCGAAAAAGATCGAAAACCTGATGATCGAAACCCTGGAAAACCTTGTCCGGGACGGGATCGACACAGAGATGATCGCCGCATCAATGAACACGCTCGAATTCCAATTGCGCGAATACAACACAGGCGCTTTTCCGCGCGGCATTGCCATGATGCTGAGCGCACTCACCACCTGGCTGCACGATGGCGACCCCTTGAGTCTGCTTGCATTTGAAGCGCCGCTCAATGAGATCAAAACCAAACTCGCAAGTGACAACCGCTACTTTGAGAAGATGATCCGAACCTATTTGCTGGACAATGTTCACAAAACGGTCATCCGCTTCAAACCCGACACCGAAATTGCCAAGCATTTCGAAGAAGAGGAGCTTGCACGATTAAAGTCCGCGCGCGAGGCAATGACGAAAGAAAAAGTAGGAGATTTGATCGAAAACGCCAGGCAGCTCAAACTCATGCAGGAGACTCCCGACACCGCGGAAGCGTTGGAAACACTCCCTGTATTGGATTTGAAAGACCTCGACAAACAAGTGCGGACTATTCCCATCGAAGAGATTCAGGTGCAGGATGCGAAAGTCTTGTATCACGATATCTTCACCAACGGAATTGTCTACCTTGATCTCGGCTTTGACTTGCGCGCCATGCCACAGGAGCTCCTGCCGCTCACCGAGATCTTCGCACGCGCCTTATTCGAGTTGGGAACTGAGACTGAAGATTACGTCAAGCTCTCGCAGCGGATCGGAAAAAGCACGGGCGGAATCCACGGCTCGTCGGTCAGCGTGACAACTCAAAAGTCCAGAGAGAGCGTGGCACTGCTGATGATCCGAGGCAAGTCCACGGTGGAAAAGTCCACAGAGATGTTCAACATCCTGCGGGACGTCCTCCTCACCACAAAATTCGATAACAAAGAACGGCTCAAGCAAATGGTACTGGAAGAAAAGGTGGGTATGGAATCGGGTCTCGCACCTGGTGGACACCGCTTCGCGAACACTCGCTTGCGCGCGCAATTCGGCGGCACGGGCTGGGTCAATGACCAGACCAAAGGTATTGGCTATCTTTTCGCGCTGCGCGAACTGGCAAATGACATCGATAAAAAATGGCCGAAGGTATTGAAGAAACTCGAAGATATGCGCGATGCATTGATCAACAGCAAGACCATGCTGTGCAACGTGACGCTTGATTCTGCAAACTGGAAAACCGTGCGTCCGCATTTAGAGAATTTCATTTTTGCAATGCCAGTGAAAGACGTTCAACTTTCAACCTTCAACGTTCAACCCGCAATTGAAAAGGAAGGTCTCACCATTCCCGCACAGGTCAATTACGTAGGCAAAGGTGCAGACCTGTACCAGCTTGGCTATGAGTTCGATGGTTCTGCGGAAGTCATCACAGGTTATTTACGCATGACGCATTTGTGGGAAAAGATCCGTGTGCTGGGCGGCGCGTATGGTGCGTTCGTGCAATTCGATGACAGCACTGGCGTGCTCACCTTCCTTTCGTACCGCGACCCGAACATCACCGCGACAATTAAAAATTACGACGCTGCCGCCGCCTTCCTGAAAAGGCTAGATGCCTCACGCCTTTCAGACAATGAATTGAAAAAATCCATCATTGCCGCCATCGGCGACCTCGATGCCTACCAACTCCCCGATGCAAAGGGATATACTTCGATGATGCGCTACATCACAGGCCGTACGGACGAGATGCGACAAAAGATCCGCGATGAAGTTTTATCCACCAACGGCGAGGATTTCATTGCCTTCGGCGAGGTGCTTGAAAAAGCAGCGCAGTCCGAGGCAGTGGTTGTGGTCGGTTCGCAGGCTGCCATTGAGGGCGCCAAGGCTGGTTTGAAAGTGACGAAGGTTTTGTAAAAGTTGAAAGTCACAGGTCAAAGGTTGAAAGTCAGGTGTTAGACTTTTGACCTTCAACCTTTGACAGACCAAGGAATTCACATGAAGACCCCATCACTTGAAGACCAATTAGTTTCCGAACTTTGGGCACGGGATGTGCGGTTTATTTTGGGTTCCAAGCCTGACCATCCGCCAACGCTCTCACCTGCCAACTTAATCATGGCTCTCTCTGAAAGCCATGAAGCGCGGTTGCAGTTGAGTTTGATTCCGCTTTTTCTCCGTCACCCTGAGTTCGCTGTACACACCAACGCAATTGCTAATAAAACTAATTCAACATCGCAACTAATATTGAAATGCTTCTACAGCGCCGCGGTCTGGCTTGAACAAAAACACCTTTCGCGAAAAGTTCTGCCTGACCTATTTTCGGAAGAACTGGGGCTCACTCCTAGTTCCAACCCAGAAGAAAATCTACGTATGCTTGCAAAACGCCAGCGTGAATTAAGTGGATCGCAGATCAACTGGCTTGGCACATACCAGCACGCGGCAAATATTTGGTTGAAAGAACTGGAGTTGCAACAGGGTTAATTATTATGGATAGAGCCAAACTTGATTCCATCTTAACGACTCTCGGAGAGCAAGTTTCACCTGGATCTCGAATATTTCTGATTGGTGGAAGCGCATTGACACTGCTTGGGAGCCCACGTCCATCCCTTGATATTGATTTCGTCGGCGACGATATTCACCCAAGTGAGTTACTTCGTACGATCATGGATAAAGCCAAAGAAATGAAGCTACAGGTTGATGTCGTTCCTCTTGATCGCTTTATTCCCTTGCCAGAAGGAAATGACCAACGCAGTATACGCATTGGTCAATTTGGAAACCTGGAAGTCAATGTTATTGACCCATACAGTATCGCTCTCAGCAAATTAGATCGCGGCCTGTTCACAGATTTTGACGACATCATCTTTCTCATCAAGAACGACTACATCATCCTTGAAGAGTTTTTGCAGATCACAAAGAATGCCATGTCAAAGGCAGGCAAATTCGACCTTCACCCCGATATACTAGATCATCTGCAAGAGTTACAATCTCGACTGAAATAATTCTGTAGCACTACAGGAGACATAATGAACATCACACTTAAGATCAACGGCATTGAACACACAATAGACTCAGCACCATCCATGACCCTGCTTGGCGCGTTGCGCGGGCTTGGGTATCACGGAGTCAAATTCGGCGACGAGGGCGGGCTTTCCGGCGCGGATACGGTTTTGCTAAACGGCAAACCTGTCAACGCGGGGTCGCTGCTTGCCGCACAAGCCGAAGGTCACAACATCGCCACCATCGAAGCGCTTGGCGAACATCCCGAGCAGGGCTGGAAGAAAACCGACGGCCTGCATCCGCTGCAAAAGGCTTTTGTTGAATCGGGCGCCATTCAATGCGGATACTGCACGCCCGCGCAAATTCTCGCAGCCAAGAGTCTGCTTGAGAAAAATCCGAACCCGTCCGAGGCGGAGGTCCGTGAGGCGATCTCTGGCGTCCTTTGTCGCTGCACAGGGTATCTCAAACCCGTCCAGGCTGTGTTGAAAGCTGCTGCGGAAATGCGCGGTGACGAACCGATCGACATTTCATCCATCAATTGGGATTTCGGAACACCCAAGCCTGATGCTCCTCAAGGGGACGCGCCCGCTTCTTCGACTACGGGTGTGCTGGTTCGGCCCAAGGTAGTTCTCACACCCGAAAGCCAGACCTGGCAAACTGTCGGCAAACCCGAGATCAAAGTAGACGCGATCAAGCTCGTGCAGGGCAAGCCCGCTTTCACAGGCGATTTTGAAAAGCGCGGCATGCTGCACGCCAAAGTTTTACATTCACCGCATGCTCACGCAAAAATAAAAAAGATAAATACCACCAAAGCCAAAGCGCTCGAAGGCGTCGTGGCGGTGTTGACCTGGCAGGACATTCCACGAGTCGTGTATTCCACCGCGGGACAATCCGACCCAATCCCTGGGCCATTGGATACATTCTCATTGGACAACAAAGTCCGCTTTGTCGGTGATCGTGTTGCGTTCGTTGCAGCAGAGACGGAAGAAATAGCTGAGAAGGCTTTATCGCTGATCGAAGTTGAATATGAAGTTTTACCAATGATCCTGGATTCGCGCGAAGCTATGAAACCTGAAGCGGTCAGAATTCACGACGAGCCAGAATATGTTAACTTTGCTGATTCGAATCCCGAGAAGAATCTTGCTGCTGAAATTCGCATTGATATTGGCGACGTGGAAAAAGGTTTTCAGGAAGCGGACGAAATCTTCGAAGCCGAATACGAAGTACCGAAAGTCCAACAGGCGCACATCGAACCGCATATCGCTGTCACCTATTGGGATGAGGATGATCGTCTGGTGATTCGCACATCCACACAAGTTCCGTTCCACGTTCGCAGAATGCTCGCACCTGTGCTGGGACTGCCAATCAAAAGAATCCGCGTCATCAAGCCGCGCATCGGCGGCGGTTTCGGCGGCAAACAGGAAGTATTGATGGAAGACGTGGCTGCACATCTCACGATTGCCACCAAGCGCCCCGTCATTTATGAATACACCCGCGAAGAGGAATTTATCGCCGCACGTTCGCGCCATCCCATGCGTGTGCGGATGAAGACAGGCGTCAAGAAAGATGGAACCATCACCGCCAACTCCATGTACGCACTTTCAGACACTGGCGCATACGGCTGCCATGCGTTGACCGTCACTGGCAACACAGGTCACAAGGCTATGGCACTGTATGTCGGTGATGGAGAATATCGCAAGGCCCCCAACATCCGCTTTTATGCGGACGTGGTCTACACCAACACCCCGCCCGCTGGCGCATTCCGTGGATATGGCGTTCCCCAAGGTTATTGGCCGCTTGATCGCCACATGGAAAAAATCGCCCGCACCATGGGATTTGACCCAATTGACTTTCGCCTGAAGAACGCAATTCACCCAGGCGAATACCATCCCTTCTCTACTGCATGGAACGAAGGCCGTGAGCCACGCCCAGAGATCATCCACACCGTTGGTTTGGAACAATGTGTAGCCCAAGGCCGCGCCGCAATTAACTGGGATGACAAGTTTGGGAATGAGGAATGGCGCGTAGGGGCGAGGTCCCCTCGCCCGCTTCCAGCAAATAAACGAAAAGGCATTGGCGTGGCAATGGTCATGCAAGGGACGGCGATTCCCTATCTCGATATGGGCGGCGCATCCATCAAAATGAATGACGACGGCTCCTTCAACCTTTTGGTTGGCGCCACCGACCTCGGCACTGGCTCAGATACCGTCCTTGCCCAAATGGCGGCAGAAGTATTAGGCGTGCCCGTGGAAGATATGATCTGCTATTCCTCGGATACAGATTTCACTCCATTTGATAAGGGAGCGTATGCGTCGTCAACAACTTATATTTCTGGCACAGCGGCTGTCAATGCAGCCAAAATCGTGGCGGAGAGAATCAAGATTCGCGCAGCGACCATGTTGGGGCTGCCAGAATCCGAATATTCGAATATTCGATTATCGAATCGTCAAGCCATTGCACCTGATGGCAGGTCTGTTTCCATGGCTGAAATCGCCCTTGATTCTTTGCATAAAAACCATCAGGAGCAGATCATGGGCGTTGCAAGCTACGTCTCGCCAGTGTCACCGCCGCCGTTTGCCGCTCAATTTGCCGAAGTGACCGTGGATACAGAAACTGGCCAAGTCACCGTGGACAGGCTCGTCATGGCGGTCGACTCAGGTGTGATCGTGAATCCGCTCACCGCTTCGGGTCAAATTGAAGGCGGAATGACTCAAGCCCTCGGCTATGCTGTCACCGAGGAAATGCGTTACGACGACAAAGGCAATGCCATCGAACGGGATTTTGACCGCTATCATCTCTTCCGTGCAGATGAGATGCCCGAGTTGGAGACCATCTTCGTCGAGACGTTCGAACCCAGCCACCCATTTGGCGTGAAGGCTGTGGCAGAGATTCCCATGGACGGGGTCGCGCCAGCGGTCGGCAATGCCATTCTGGATGCTGTCGGCGCGAACGTGGATTCCAACCCGGTAACACCGGAAAAAGTCTGGAAGGCGATCAAATTCCATTAAGCCAGAGCAATTTCGAGTTAAGCAAGATGCGTTAATAATCGCGTCTTGCTTAACTTAAAAAGGGCGGCAGGGTGAAACAGAAAGGCGAGATATAATCAGAATGTTACATATAACTTTAATTCCGCCGGAGAAACCCTAGTTAATGCCTGACCAGATTTATGTCATCGGCCACATCAACCCCGATACCGACTCCATCGCCGCCGCCATGGGCTATGCCTGGCTTCTGCGGGAACGTGACGGGGTAGATACAATTGACGCGCGCGCCGGTGCCATCAACGTGCAAACCGCGTGGGTACTCAAAACGAACAACCTCGACGCCCCGGTCCTGCTTACCGATGCGTCTCCGCGCTTCGGCTCCGTGATGAAGAGGCTCGATACCATTACCCCGGAATCCCAGCTTGGCCTCGCCTGGACCCTCGCTAGTAAAACCGGCGGCATCGCTCCCGTGGTCAGCGACGACGGCAGCCCTTTCGGCCTTATCAACGGGTTGAGCTTATTCAAATATTTCTCCGACACCCTTGGTCCCCGCCCAGGCGATACAACGGTGCGCGAGATGATGTCTGCAAAATGCGGCGATGCCGCAGATACAACTGTTCCGAAATATCTGGTAAACGCACACATCCGCGATTCGCTCAATAAATTGTTGCGCGACCAATTCAACGACTACTGGGTCGTGGATGAACAAGGCCTGTATCTCGGAATCGCAAATCAACGTGAAGTGCTCAATCCGCCGCGCCTCAAGATCATCCTCGTCGATCATAACGAGCCCCGTCAGGCTATTGCCGCCCTCGAGGAGGCCGAACTGCTTGAAATTCTCGATCACCACCGATTGGGAAATCCCTACACCCACCAACCCATCCGATTTACAGTGGACATTGTCGGATCGACTTCCACGCTGGTGACGGAACTAACCGCCGAGGCGGGACTCTCCATGCCGCCGCCGCTGGCAGGCACGCTTCTTGCCGGACTTTTATCTGATACTCTTATCCTGACATCTCCCACCACCACGCCGCGCGACAAAGATGCCGCCGAACGCCTCGCCCGCTGGGCATTTGTAGGCGCGAGTCCGCTCAAAGGTGAGACGATAGACTCCTATGGCAAGGCCGTGCTCAGCGCCGGGGCAGGACTCTCCAACCGCAAGCCGGAAGAGATTGTCAGCACAGACATCAAACCCTTCGAAGGCGGCGGATTCAAGTTTGCGGTTGCCCAAGCCGAAGTGACGGACATCCTGCAGCTCACCGAACACCTAGCTCCTCTTCATAAAGCCCTGAACGAATTGCGCGATAAACGCGGCCTCGATTTCGCCATGCTCTTGGTCACGGATATTGTGCGCGGTACGAGCCGCCTGCTCATCTCATCCAGCGCGCCGACAGTATTGAACGACCTCCCTTACCCGCCTCTCGCCGATGGCACACGCGATGCGCAAGGTGTGGTTTCAAGAAAGAAGCAATTACTGCCCGCAATTTTAGGTTTGTTGGAAAGATAACACTCTTTATTAAGGCATTTCATTCTCCAAGAAAAAATATGACTGATTCAATTTTCCACGCCCTATCTGAAATCGAAAAAAATAACGGCTCCGCCGCGCTTTGTACGGTGACGAAGAGCGAAGGCTCCACACCACGGCATGTGGGCAGCAAGATGCTTGTGTATCCAGATGGGAAATTCATTGGGACGGTAGGCGGCGGCGACCTTGAACACCGCGTGCTCGACGAAGCATGGATGGCGATCACAGACGGCGAGTCTAGGTTATTACATTACAACATGGCTGACCCTTCACGCGGCGACCCCGGCGTATGCGGCGGCCAGGTGGAGGTGTTTGTGGAACCGATCCTTCCTCCCCCGCTGCTGGTTGTCATTGGCGCGGGACATGTGGGCAAGGCAGTTGTCCATCTTGCAAAGTGGCTGGGATACCGCGTGGCGGTCTGCGATGACCGCGCGGAATTTTGTACGCCAGAGGTTGTCCCGGATGCGGACGCCTATTATCCGATAACGATGGATAAGTTGACAGATCACATCAAAATTGACAAACGGACCGTCTTGATATTGACAACGCGCGGCTCGAACGTGGACTCGGCGGGGCTTTCCCCGCTACTAGACTCTACCGCGGGTTACATCGGCGTGATCGGTTCGCGCCGCCGCTGGGCAACCACTGTCAAGGCGTTAAGGGAGAAGGGAGTTTCTGATGAAAAGATCGCGCGAGTCCGCTCGCCGATGGGCATTGAATTGCAGGCAGAAACCCCCGAAGAGATCGCCGTCAGCATCATGGCAGAGGTGATGATGGTCAAAGCTAAAGCAACGGCAATGCCAATGAAAGCATAGCAGGCCAGAGCGGGGAAAGATGCGATTGCCGGTCGGCAGTGAAAAGTCGTTGGGATGAAGAAAGCCCATGAAACGAATCAGGCTTGAAATCGTAAAGAAAATGGCATGATGACGAAAATAGGAGAAACGGTTCTTGTACCTGCAAGTCCGTTCGGCTATAATCTAATTGTTATTTCACATAAGGAGAAAAAACATGGCTAGGATTTTTGATGTCATTGAATATGCTAATGAAATGAGTGACGAGATCGTTCACCGCTTTCCGGAGGAGGGGATCGGCGATTACCGAATTGGTTCTCAGGTGATCGTGCGTGAAAGCCAGAGTGCGGTGTTCTTCCGTGACGGAATTGCGCTGGATGTGTTCAAGCCGGGGCGTCACACCATTGCAACCGCCAACATCCCAAAACTGATCGATTGGATCGGCAAGGCCTTCAACGACCGCACCCCCTTCCCCGCGGAAGTGTATTTTGTTTCCCGTAAGGAATTTGCAAATAAAAAATGGGGAACTCCCCAACCGATCATTGTCCGCAACCCGGGCATGGGACTGGGTGTGGCTTTATTGCAGGGATTTGGATCCTACTCGTTCCAGGTGAAGGACCCGCAGCAGTTCGTGACGCAGATTGTGGGTGTACAGCACACCTATCGAACCGCCGATATCGAGGAGCGCCTGCGTACCATGCTTCTCTCCAAATTGCAGGATGCCCTCGGCGAGACTGCCGCGAAAAATTCTGTGCCGGAAATGATCGGACTGACCGAGGAAATTGGGGCGGCTGTCCGCGCGAAGGCGAAAGAAGATTTCGAGGCAATTGGCCTAACGCTTAAGACATTCTATATCGGGAATCTCAAGCCCTCCGAAAAATCAGCCCAGGAACTGCGCGATATGGGCATGCTCGATATGTCGACCTACACTCAACTGCAAGCCGCAGACGCGATGCGCGATGCCGCTCAGAATGAAGGCGGCGGTGCAGGCCTTACGGCTGGCATTGGCGCCGGGATGGGGATCGGTAACATCATGGGTCAAGCCTTGCAAGGCGGTTTCCAGGCCCCCGGAAGCGGCGGCGCGGCTGGCGCAAAGATGCCCGATATCATGACACCCGCCGAAGCCGCCCAATTCATGAAGGTTACCGAGGATGATATTCTCGAGGCCATCAAGGACGGAAGCTTGAAAGCGAAGAAGGTTGGCAAGGCTTTCCGTATCAGCAAGGATAATCTCGAAGCGTTCATGAATAGTTAAGCTTTTAGTGATAAAAAAGAAACTTTCCTCTCAGAAAGTTTCTTTTTTTATTTAATTTATTGCAGCTTATTCCAACCCTGCCAGCACTTCCGGGATCACCTCCAGTATGTCGCTGGCTAAAACGGAGGCAGTTGTGCCGAGGGTTTCCGCCGCCAATAAACCCGCCTGCGCGTGGATGAACGCGCCCGCCACCGCCGCATCGAAGCCTTCCAATCCCTGGGCACGGAGACCGACAATAAGGCCAGCCAGCACATCCCCCGTGCCGGCATGGGCAAGGGCAGGAGTGGCAACCGGGATGACCGTGCACTGTCCACTGGGAGAAGCGATCACCGTAAATGCGCCTTTCAGAACAACTACGTGACCCCATTTATTGGCGTACTTAATTGCAATCCCTTCGCGATCGGATTGAATCTCTTCCTTCGGCAGCCCGGTCAACACAGACATTTCGCCCGGGTGCGGAGTGAGCACTGCGGGCGCAATTATTTTTTTGTGCCAGTCGCCGATCTCGGCTAAATGCCGCAACCCGTCCGCATCGACAACCATCGGAATTTTCAGGGAGGGAATCAAATCTTCGATGAAGGCACGCGTGGATAATTTATCGCCAAGGCCGGGGCCTATCAAGAATGCAGTGGCGCGCTCCAGGTTTTGAAGAACTGTCCATGCGGCGGAGGAAGGGGATGGAAGCATTTGGAGATTTTGCAGCACATTATCAGAGGCGTGGTCCGAAATAAATCCATTTTCGTGAGGAAGCAGGACCCAGGTCGCTTCGGGGATGTGACCGGCAAGCGCGGCATGCAATGGCTCTGGGACAGCCAATGTCACCAGCCCGGCCCCGATTCGATATGCGGCCTTGCCAGCCAATAAAGCCGCGCCAGTATAAGAGGTTGAACCAGCCACAACGAAAGCCGTACCAAATGTCCCTTTGTGTGAAGCGGGGTTTCGTTCCGGCAGGAGCGCGGCCACCATGTCCCAATCTGCAGCTTCGGTTTTAATATCGATCCAGGAATCCATTTTTTCCGGCAGACCAATATCAACAACCTGCAATTCGCCGACATACTCAAACGCCGGCAGTTTTAGCAATCCCTGCTTGGCCGCCGCCATGGTGATGGTAAGGTCGGCAGGAATGGTTTCATCGGCGGCTACGCCGGTATCACAATCCACGCCTGAAGGGCAATCCACCGCGACGACGAAAGGCGGCAATTCCAAATCGGACAGAATGAAATTGATTTCTCCGAGAACTTGCGCCGCTTCTTTCTTCAACGGAAGCTTGATTCCCGTCCCAAGCAGACCATCCACGAGCACATCGGACTGGTTAAGCAATGTTGCAAGAGATTCATTGTTTTCGTCATTCAAAGATTCGGCCAACTCGCCCCCCAATGACAAATATTGCGCGATCAGTTCATCCCCCTTTTGCTTGCGGTTCACAAGATAGGCATGCGTACGCCAGCCTGCCTCCGCCAGCCACGCAAGCGCAACGAGAGCGTCCCCGCCATTATTGCCCGGTCCAACCAACCCGGTGACTTCATCCCAGCCATTCTCCTGCCCAAGCGCATGGACGATTTCCGCAAAGCCGCGGCCTGCGTTCTGCATCAGCTGAGCGTAGGAGACCCCTTTGGAATCGGCCTCTTTTTCGATTGCACGCATTTGTGGTGCGGTGACAAGTTTCATATCATTAATTAACCACAAATGGACGGAGATGAACAGGGATGAGTTTTTGGAGAAACCTTGTTCGCAAGTGCTATAATTGTATTAGACAAGGAGTGACCCATGACCGACTCGAAACGTAAATCGATAAAAGACAAGCTTCCAGCCGAAGCGTTGGAGCATATGAAGGCTGCGCGCGAAGAGATGCGCAAAAGCATGGAAACCATCCTGCCGCCCGGCTTTTTGCAGCACCGCCGCGCCGCCCGCACAGAAATGCTCAAGGCCTTCCGCAGCATGATCGACGCTGCAATTGAAAAGACGGAAGAAAAAGGCAAAACGGCCTAATAGATGACGCCCGGCAGTTGGCCTGCTGGGTGTTTTTTATCTCCAGGGGCGATGCCCGCGCGCAAAAAAGAGAATATAAGCCAGCGACAAAGCCGCCCCGCCAAACATCACTTGAGCAAGCGTTTGATTGGAATTGATCAGCATTGTTCCTGAAACCACCAAGGCAAGAAAGATGACCCCGCCGGTCAGCCGGTTGATCGAACGTTCCAGAAAACTGACCTGAATATTGACCATCGGCATTTGCACATTCAACTCACCGCGTTCGACCCGGCCCAGCACGCGTTCCGTCCTGCCGGGGATGGCCAGCAGGACCTTGAAGAATTCCCCCGCCTCGTCGAAAAACACATCCCAGCTCGAGCCGCCCTCCCCTTCCGCAAGTTTTTTTGCGTAAGGCGCAAGCTGCTGCCATAGATTAAATTCCGCATACAAACCCGTGCACATCCCTGAAAGAATTCCCATTGTCCGGCCAAGCAGTAACAGATTTTCAGGCAGCTGGAACGGCATATTAAAGAGTAATTCGCGGAACTGCAGCCCAAACTTCATCATTTCGTCGTGACGGATACTGCGAAGTTCGTTCATGTTCATTCCCCAAAAACGGTCAAAGACCTGCGCGCTGGCCTCCTCCAGCAATTTCACATTCGCGCCTGGACGCAGCACACCCAAAATTTGATAAGCCTTGATCAGACGCGACGAATCCTGCAAACCGACGGCAATGGCGGCCTCCCTCAAACCCTCGATCAAATTCTCCGGCATGCGCCCAACCATTCCAAAATCCACAAAGGTCAACTTCCACGCCGTCGAGCCATCTTCATTCTTCCCAGCCTGCGGAGTGATAAATAGATTTCCAGGGTGCGGGTCGGCATGGAAGAATCCATCTTCAAAAATTTGTTTCAAATACACGGCAAATAACCGTCGCGCAACTTCGGCGCGGTCGATCCCTGCCGCCGTGATCGCGTCATAATCCGTGACCTTGATCGCAAAGACATCCTCCAGCACGAGCACGCGCCGGGTTGTATGCTTCCAAACCACATGCGGGACGTGCACGCTCTCATCGCCCTGAAAACTGGCCGCAAAAACTTCTGCATTTTTCCCTTCTGACAAATAATCCATTTCTTCCTGAATGGTTGCCGCAAATTCCTCCACAATGGCAGAGACATCAGCGCGGTCACTGACAGGACGGTAATGCTGCAGCCATCCACCCACCACCCGCAGCGCAGACATATCCACTGCAACGACCTGCTCGATCTGCGGACGTAAAATCTTCACAACCACTTTTTCAAAGCCAAGCTCCCCAGATTCCTGCGGATGTAAACGCGCCCGGTGGACCTGTCCCAACGATGCGGCGGCAAGCGGAGTCTCTTCGAAAGACGCGAAAAATGTTTGCAGTGGCGAACCAAGCTCAGCTTCAGCCAGGAGGCGGACGGAGTCAAACTCCACAGGCGGAACTTCATCCTGCAATCCAGTCAACTCGTCGGTGATTTCCGGCGGAAGGACATCCAACCGCGCCGAAAGAAACTGCCCCACCTTGATCATTACGCCGCCGAGCCGAATGGCCAGGGCGCGGAATCGAGTAGCAATGCGGCGAAACCGCGCGGGGCGGGTGCTGCGCACAAGAAATCCGAGCCCGACCCTGCGAAGGAAAATGTCCCAAAAAACGACATTCAAAACAACACGGAAAAAAAATAGAACGATCCGCCAATAACGCGCGCGTAAAAGTATGGTTCGCATGCAGCCTCCGATACTTCTATTGT
The DNA here is from genome assembly GCA_014860745.1 of Anaerolineales bacterium. GTDB lineage: Bacteria > Chloroflexota > Anaerolineae > Anaerolineales > Villigracilaceae > Villigracilis. The sequence continues at coordinate 125,894 of JACZJC010000078.1, read as the reverse complement.
AGTCCGAATAATATTTTGCACGGGAGGACAAACATCAACGAAATCCGATGACTCGAATCACGTGACATCGATTCTCTTGACAAGCCGCGCGCTTTTGTTGTAAACTGCAACGGTAATTAAATTCCAAAAGAAAGGAGCGCGCTTCAAATGAACTTGACTCGTATTGCAACAGCCTGCAAAAAATTCATCCCTTCTCGAAGCGCGCCTGTTGACCGTTAACGGTCCAATTCTGTGTCTATGCAAACACGGCGCGCCTGCGCCGTGTTTTTTTATTTATTAATGTAATCGCGACCCTGCAAATAATGGATACAACCATGAACCTCTCATTCAAATCCTACTGGGACCTGCTTTCCGACCATATCCGTCCGCAAAAGGGACGTTTTGTTCTGCTTGCCACTCTCCTCTTCGGCAGTATCGGCTTGCGGATTTTCGCTCCGCAGATCATGCGCAAGTTCATCGATTCTGCGCTGGCTGGAGAAGCGCTTCAAACCCTCACCTGGACAGCGATTGCATTTATCAGCATTGCATTGATTCAGCAGGCGGTTGCAGTCAGTGTGACCTATCTCGGCGAAAACGTAGCCTGGACCGCAACCAACGATCTGCGCGCAGAGCTGGCAGAACATGCCCTTCATCTCGACATGAAATTCCATAACGACCACACCCCGGGCGAATTGATCGAGCGCATCGACGGCGACGTAACCGAACTTGCAACATTCTTTTCCCAATTTGCACTAAACCTTATCGCAAATGGATTGTTGCTCGTCGGAATTCTTATCGCCCTCTTCATCGAAGACTGGCGCGCCGGTCTGGCATTCACGGCCTACTCGGTTCTCACCATCGGGATTCTTGGCCGGCTTAAGGATATCGCTGTCCCCCACCAAAAAGCGCGGCGCGAGGCGGAGGCGAATCTATACGGCTTTGTGGAAGAACAACTCTCCGGTACCGAAGACATCCGCTCCAGCGGCGCGGTGGACTTTTCCATCCGCGAATTGTTCCGCCACCAAAGCATCATCCTCGGGCACAACCGCAAGGCGCATTTCAAACGCTGGATCATCGAAAACGCCATGGGCTTCGCCCTCACGACAGGCACCCTGCTTGCCATCACCAGCGGATACTGGCTTTTCTCTGCCGGTCTCGTCACTATCGGCACGGTCTACCTTTTTGTGCATTACATCAGCTTGTTGGAAGAGCCGTTCTGGGCTATGACACACGAGATCGAAAGTTTTCAAACCATCGGCGCATGTGTCGAACGCCTGACAGAATTCCGCAACTTCAAAGTGGAAATGGTCAATGACGCTGGCTTGGAAATCGAGTCACGCCCGCTCGCATTGACCTTTGATGACGTGACCTTCTCGTACAACGGAAATGACTCAGTCCTTACCCGCCTCTCCTTTGACCTGAAAGCTGGTTCCGTTCTTGGGCTGCTCGGCCGCACCGGCAGCGGAAAAACCACCCTTGGGCGGTTGATTTTCCGATTGTACGATGTTAATTCTGGAAGCATAAAAATCAACCACTCAGATTTGCAGAATGCGCATCTTCAATCTTTGCGGAAGAACATCGCCATTGTCACGCAGGATGTGCAATTATTCCGCGCCAGCATCCGTGACAACCTGACCTTCTTCGACCGTTCCATACCCGATGAAATGATCATCGCCACCCTCGAAGAACTTGAACTCAGCGACTGGTTGCAGAGTCAACCCAAAGGCTTGGACACTGAACTCGACACAGGATCAAGATCATTGTCCGCGGGTGAGGCGCAATTGCTCGCTTTTACAAGAGTCTTCCTGCGGAATCCGGGTCTCGTGATCCTGGACGAGGCTTCATCCCGTCTTGATCCCGCCACCGAGCAGAGACTCGAACGCGCGATAGATAAGTTGCTGAAAAACCGCACGGCCATCATCATCGCACACCGGCTCGATACGATCCACCGCGCCGACGAGATCATGATTTTAGAAAAGGGCAATTTGAGCGAATATGGTAACCGCAAACAATTAGCTGCTGACCCGAACTCGCGTTTTTACCAACTGCTGCAAACCGGCATGGAAGAAGTACTGGCGTAGCCAGCAGACCATAGACCGTGGACGATAGACCACGGACAACCCATCGTCCGCCGTCCATCGTCCATCGTCAAGGAACTAACATGGAAACAACCTTCACACAAAAAATTCCCGCCCTGCCCGCATGGAAGGTTATCTGGGAGATGCTCACCTTTCGTCCATGGCTTTGGTTCGTGGATCTGATCAGTGTGGCGCTCATTCGCTTTTGCTGGCAGGTCGCGCCCGCACTCATCATCAAAGCCTTCTTCGACATGGTCACCGGCGAAGCGCAGCTGACTTTTGGCGTCTGGTCCATCGTTGCATTTTTAGCCGCCACCTGGATCGGACGCGTCCTGGCCAGCTACGGATTCTATTACGCCGATGTACCCATCTTCGCGGACATGTCCACCTTGCTGCGCAAGAATCTTTTGAAATATATCCTGCGCCGCCCAGGCGCATCCCAGCTTCCGGATTCGGCAGGCGAAGCGGTCAGCCGTTTCAAAACGGACGTGAATGAAATTCCGCTCTTTGTCATTTTGATCAACGACGTCATGGTCGGTTTGATCATCATTGCCGTGGCAATTGTATTAATGACTAGCATTAGCCCATCGGTGACAATCATGGCGCTGATCCCGTTGGTGATCGTCGGCATTATTGCCAATATCGCAACCGGGCGCATCGAACATTATCGCCGCGCATCCCGCCAGGCTGGCGGTAAAGTGACCGGGTTTATCGGCGAATTCTTCGGCGCAGTGCAGGCTGTCAAAGTTGCCACAGCCGAAAAAAATGTCATCAGGCATTTCCATAAACTCAATGACGAGCGCCGAATCTTAACCATTCGCGAAAAACTTTTCGACGAAGTGCTGGGCTCGATCTACCGCAACACATCCACGCTTGGCACCGGTGTCATCCTTGTGCTTGTCGGCCAGTCCATGCGCACAGGAAACTTCACCCTTGGTGATTTTTCACTCTTCGTTTATTTACTTCAAAGCATGGGCGATCTCACTACCTTTGGAGGCATGTTGTGGGCACGCTACAAACAGCTTAATGTGTCCGTCCAGCGTATGTATCACCTGATGGAAAACGCGCCAATAAATGCCCTTGTTGAAAAAAGCCCTGTGGATCTGGAAGGTCCGCTTCCCGAAGTGACCTACCCCGCAAAGCGCGCCTCAGACTCACTCCGCAGCCTGTCCGCCGACCATCTGACATATCACTTCCCCGGGTCCACGAACGGCATCACAGACATCAACCTGAATATCGAGAGGGGCACGCTGACCGTGATCACCGGCAGAATTGGGTCCGGTAAGACCACCCTCCTGCGAGTCCTTCTCGGGTTGCTCACCCCGGATTCCGGCGAGATTTTCTGGAATGGAGAGATCCTAAAATCGCCCGGCGACTTTCTCATCCCGCCGCGCTGTGCCTACACCGCACAAGTCCCGCGCCTGTTCAGCAACACTTTGCGGAACAACCTCCTGCTTGGGATGAACCGCAGCGACGAAGAAATCTACCGTGCCACCAAATTGGCCGTTATGGACAGTGACCTGGAACAACTGGAAGACAACCTCGAAACCATGGTTGGCGCGAGAGGAGTCAAACTCTCGGGCGGGCAAGTCCAGCGGTCCGCCGCCGCGCGCATGTTTGTGCGGGAAACGGACCTGGTCGTTTTCGACGACCTCTCCAGCGCGCTGGATGTCGAAACCGAGCAGCAGCTTTGGGATCGAATCTTCGAGAACCAAAACATGACCTGTCTTGTTGTCTCCCATCGCCGCCCGCTTCTCCGGCGAGCCGATCACATCATCCTGCTGAAAGATGGTAAAGTGGAATCGGAAGGCACGCTCGATGAACTGCTCACCACCAGCGCCGAAATGCGCGAGTTGTGGAAACAGGAAGAAACCGGATAAACAAACATCATGAACCAACCCACCTCCTCCGACTTGATCCGCTCTGCGCGCGAACGCTTCAATCTCGCCATCGCGGAAAAAGATTCCAAACGCATCCGCCTTTTGCTCGCGTCCACCTATCACCTCATAACCGGACGCAGCGATCAGTTCCATGGAGCGAAAGAAGAAGAAAACCGTTGGGCTGAACTTTTCCAAAGCGACCCGACCGCAGTTTATCGTCGAACTCCGCGCGAGATCACCACCAACGAAACATGGGGCATCGCCGAAGAACTCGGCAACTGGCAGGGCATGTATACTGTGAATGGAACTCCGATCAACGCATTGGGAGTCTACGCCGCGAAATGGCAGCGCACCCGAAACGGCGAATGGGTCTTGCAGGCAGAAGTCTTCACCACCCTAACCTACGAAGGTCCCTGCAGCCCACCTGACCCGATATAGAAAATTACGCGATCGTATGCCACAAGGAAAAAGAATGGACATCATTACAGGAAAGATCCTGAAATTAAATAACTGGCCTGATGGAAGGATCATCGGCCTCGCGAAGGATGCTGCTGAAAAACTCATGAGTCAAGGCATGGACCGGGATACGGTTCTTGCCAGGCTGGAAGCTGTGCGGCAAAACCCCGGGAGTTTCCTTGCCGACAATTCGCTGGCAGACCTCGCCCGCGAATGTATTCGCATCGCTCAGCCCGAAAGGCCAACCGTGGACGAACTGCGTGAGTCGCCGTTGCCCTTCCCTATCTGGGGCATGGACCAGATCGACCCCGAAGCCATCCGCCAAATGGAAAATGCCATGCGCCTGCCCGTCACCGTCACTGGAGCTTTGATGCCCGATGCCCACGTCGGTTATGGACTCCCCATCGGCGGCGTACTCGCGACGGAAAATGTTGTCATTCCCTACGCTGTCGGTGTGGATATAGCCTGCCGAATGCGGCTTTCGATCTACGAAGTCTCGCCGCATTTGCTCGGGCAAAAGAAAGGCATGTTCGAAAATGCCCTCTGGGAAGAAACAGCCTTTGGAATGGGTGCAAAATGGACGGGCAGCAAGAAAGCCCAACACAAAGTATTGGACGACGACGCCTGGTATGCCACGCGCCAGCTCAAGACATTAAAGGACACCGCCATGAATCAACTTGGCACAAGCGGCACCGGCAATCACTTTGTCGAGTGGGGTTCCTTCACACTTCATGAACCCCTTTTTGGCCTGCAGCCCGGTGAACACCTGGCTTTGCTTTCGCATAGCGGCTCCCGCGGAGTCGGTGCCAAAGTCGCCGACCGATTCAGCAAAATCGCGAGGGAAAAGCATCCCGATCTCGACCCCAGCGTGAAGCATCTCGCCTGGCTTTCGCTCGATTCAGAAGACGGACAGGAATACTGGCTCTCCATGGAATTGGCCGGACGGTTTGCTTCTGCAAATCATTACATCATCCACAAACGGGTGGCCGCAGCAGTGGGCTTAAAAGAAGCCGCTGTGGTCGAAAACCATCACAACTTTGCATGGCATGAAACACTTCCCGATGGGCGCATTGTGGTTGTGCACCGCAAGGGAGCTACTCCCGCAGGCAAGGGCGTGTTTGGCATCATCCCAGGCTCAATGGGAGATGCCGGCTATCTTGTCCGCGGCAGAGGCGTGGAAAATTCTCTTTCATCCGCCTCGCATGGCGCGGGTCGATTGATGAGCCGCAGGGCTGCGATCAATTCCATCAGCAGATCTGCGCGGGACGAATATCTCAAAGAACGCGGAGTTACCCTGCTGGGCGGCGGCATCGATGAATCGCCGCAAGCTTACAAGCCCATCGAAGAGGTTATCGCCGCACAGCATGACCTTGTGGATGTGCTGGGAAAATTCACACCGCGCATCGTCCGCATGGCAGACGAACCCGGGGATAGTTAATAATAAAGGCTCCAAGGGTTAAAACCTTTGGAGCCTATTCGATATAATAGCATTATCCGATTTCAAGAGGTAACCATGCTGCCGAAAAACCTGCACTTTCAAGAAATGTTGATGGGATACTCACAGGAAACAAACGAACAGGAACGCAAAAAACTGGAAGATTCGATCTGGCGGGAATATGGCAGGAAAGACACAGTGCTTGCCTTGGACATGTCTGGATTCTCATTGCTAACCCGAAAATACGGGATCGTTCACTATCTTTCGATGATCCGGCGCATGCAGTTGACCGTGGAGCCGATCGTAACCAGTCACGGCGGGAGCGTGATTAAATTTCAGGCAGACAACTGTTTTGCCACCATGCCCAATCCCCTGGGAGCGGTTCGCGCGGCGATTTCAATTCAGCATGCGCTTAAGGCGTCAAACTTGCTTACCGCAGACGAACTGGATATCCACGTTTCGATCGGCATCGATTATGGAAACATCCTCTTTGTGGACGGCGTGGATATTTTCGGCGACGCCGTCAACCGCGCTTGTAAAATGGGGGAAGATATCGGCAATGCGGATGAAATTCTGATTTCAAAGGAAGCCATGCTGCTCATCCCCAAGGAGGCTGAAATTCAGGGAAAGGCCATTGAAGTAAGCGTTGGCGGCGTTACTTCACCTGCGTTTTTAATCTTATACCGGACGAACGTCGATGAGGAAGCGCAATAATTTATTAAATCTTTTCCAAAATTCTTATTGCGCTCTCGAGCCTTTGTAAACATTTTTCGCGCCCGATGATCTCCATCGACTCGAAAAGCGGCGGGCTGACTTTTTGTCCTGTAATTGCTGCGCGGAGGATTCCAAAAACTTGGTTGACATTCAAACCGCTTTCTTCGACATAGGCCCGCAACGGCGGCTCGCATCGTTCGTGACTGATATCTGGTTGCGCTGCGAGAATCTGGTACGCCCTTCGAGCGATTTCTGCGGATTGCGCGGCGTCCAATCCTTTCGCGACCAAGTCTTCGGGGTTGGGGGTTACATCTTCCCTGAAGAAGAAACTTCCAAACGCAAGGCAATCATCAAGCGTTACCAGTCGTTCGCGCAATAATGGGACAATCTTTAGCAGTACATTATCGTTGACATTGAGTCCCTCACAGGTAAAGTAAGGCTTGAGGCGGGCTGCCAGGTCTTCGGTCGTAAAGAGGCGGATGTGAGTCGCGTTGAAGTGATCCAATTTTTGAAAGTTGATCGCTGCGGGAGAGGGAGTCAAACCATCAATGGAGAATCTTTCAACCATCTGGTCAATCGTCATCACATCGTCCTCAGCGACGCCCCATCCCATCAACGCGCTCCAATTCATAACGCCCTCGGGAGTGAAGCCAAGCTCCTGCATATCCTTGATAAAAATGGAATAACCATCCTTCATGGCCTGGGCAGTTTCTCGTTTGCTCATTTTGCCCTTGCCGCTTGGTTTGAGAAAAACCGAAAGATGAATCCAGATGGGTTCCTCCCAGCCAAAGGCACGGACGATATTGACATGCAGCGGGAAGGTGCCCAGCCACTCAGAACCGCGTAAAACGTGAGTGATCTGCATTTCGTGATCATCCACAATCGCGGCAAGATGATAGGTTGGCAGGCCGTCCGATTTCAATAGGACATAATCGTTAAGTTGGTTATTTTCAGTGGCGATATCTCCGCGTAAATGATCGTGCGCGATGGTAACGCCTTCCTTTGGTGTTTTGAACCGAACGGTGTAGGTTTCGCCATTTGCGATTCGTTTTGCGGCATCCTCAGGAGTCAGCACACGACAGGCGCCATCGTAATGCGGATTCTCCTTGCGTTTCATTTGTTCCTGCCTGGTTTTCTCCAATTTATCCGGCGTGCAGAAGCAGGGATAAGCAGATTTATTATCGATTAATATTTTTGCGTGATGCTGGTAAATTTCCCTGCGCTCCGTCTGGCGGTAGGGACCATACGCTCCGCCAACGTCTGGGCCTTCATCATATTCAAGCCCAAGCCAGCGCAAACCGTCCATAATTTCCTGTTCAGCACCGGGTACGGTGCGCTTGATGTCTGTATCTTCGATGCGCAAAATGAACTGCCCGCCTGTTTTTTTTGCGAGAAGATAGTCGTACAACGCAGTTCGCGCTGTGCCGAGGTGCATGTGCCCTGTGGGTGAAGGGGCAATCCGAGTTCGGGCAGGTTTGATGGACAAGATGACGACTCCGATTCTTTATTGCAAGGGCGACCCTGCTTAATTAAAATTCCATTTGCTTGTGGCGCATGACGACAGATTCAACCAGCCCAATGCCGAGCATGAGCGCAGTAAGTCCGCTGCCGCCATAACTTATAAACGGGAGCGGCAAACCGGAAACGGGAAGAACGTTCAAATTCATGCCGATGTTTACGGATGCCTGAAAGAATATCAGGGTGGCCATCCCAAAGGCGATCATCGAGCCGGAGACATCGCGGGCTTTCTGGCCGGCACGAATACAGCGCCAGATGATTACTCCGAGCGTAAGGATGATCAAGACACCGCCTACCATGCCAAATTCTTCGGAACTCGCCGCAAAAATAAAATCCGTGTGGCGGACTTTCAGGAAGCGCAGCTGGGTTTGGGACCCGTGACCGTATCCCTGCCCAAATACACCTCCCGAACCGACAGCGATCAGCGCCTGCTGTACATTGTAGCGATTGCCATAGGTGTCATTGGGGTCAGGCACTACAAAGTTGACAATCCGTTCCTGCTGGTAGGGTTGGATCCCCGGTATCCGAATTCCCAGCACAGAAAAGATGATCAAGACGATCATCGCGGTGACACCGGCAACGAGGGCGATGCCCACATGTTTCACTTGAATGCCCGCAATCCAAAGCATGACAGCAAGGATAACGCTCAAGACCATAACATTGCTGAGGTTGGGTTGCAGCAGAATCAAACCGATGATGGGAAGTGACCAAAGAACCGCCCCCATCACCCAGCGCAGGTCGCGCGGTTGGAGCTGGGTAGACTCAAAATAACGGGCAAGGATGATGATGGCAATGATCTTGGCGAATTCCGTGGGCTGAAGAAATAGCACACCCACCTGAAACCAGCGCTGTGCGCCGAAGGCTGTCTGGCCGAACCCGGTCAGTGTAATCAGGAATGCTACAATAATGAAAAGGATCGGTCGATATAATGCCAGCCAGTAATGATAATCTACAGAGCTTACCAGAAAAATAAGCAAAACGCCGAGGAGGGCAAAATATACCTGGCGCAGAATAAGGGGCAGCAACACCTCATTGCCAGCCACCGCGGAACGGATCATCACCGTGCCAAACGACGAGGCCAGCACAATTGCGCCTAATAAAATGAAGTCAAAATTTCGCCAGGAAAGTCCACGAGTCATAATAAAAAAACACGGATGAAACCCTTGATTTGCTCAGGCCGATCCGTGTCTCCAGGGTTATAAAAAAGATCAACCTGTGCGGTGGCGCGCCACGTTCCGCAGGGGGATATCCGCGACAAGCCGCTGGGAGCGCCCGTCGCGTTCCAACCCGATCTGAACGGCATCGGGGTCTATATCGATATAATTCGAGATGGCTTTTAGCAGGTCATCCTTCAAGGATTCCAACTGGGCGGGAGTCAGGTCGGTGCGGTCATGCACAAGCACAAGCTGTAAACGTTCCTTGGCGCTAACGGCGCTCTTTTTTCGTGTGAAGAAGTTCATTTCACTTCCTCCCCGCCAACCGCTGGATGGCGCCCCACAATCCACTCTGGTGATCGAGATCCATAAAAGGCACATCGATACCCTGCAGGCGTTTGGCGATATTTCGAAAAGCCATCCCTGCGCGGCTTTTGTTATCGGTGACAACAGGAGCGCCGCGATTGGAGCCTATGATGACAGTCTCATCTTCTGGAACAATACCGATCAACTGAATTCCCAATAAATCCAACACATCCTCGGCAGAAAGCATGTCGTTGTTTTTGACCAATGCTGAATTCAACCGATTAATGATCAGGTGCGGTGTCCCTTTCTCTTCGGCCTCCAGGATTCCCACCACTCTGTCCGCATCGCGCACCGCGCTGACCTCGGGGTTGGTCACTACGAGGACGCGGTCTGCCGCCGCGATAGCATTTCGGAAACCGCGTTCGATGCCGGCGGGTGAGTCGATGAGGACGAACTCAGAATCAGCTCTCAGGTCGTTGCAGATGCGGACCATATCCGATGGTGAAACCGCATTTTTGTCGCGTGTCTGCGCGGCTGGAATCAGGTACATATCCGGATAGTGTTTGTCGCGGATCATCGCCTGCTTTAATTTACAACGACCTTCAATCACATCCACGATGTCGTATACGATGCGATTTTCGAGACCCATGACAACATCCAGGTTACGAAGGCCGATATCCCCATCGATGCAGACAACCTTTTTCCCGTCCATGGCAAGGGCATTGGCAAGATTTGCAACAGCGGTAGTCTTCCCTACTCCGCCTTTTCCAGATGTTATTGTTATTACTTGAGCTGCCATATTTATTCCTAATCGATGAGTTAGCCGGTTTGCCAGAGTTCGGCTTGCAAATGTCCTTCACTATTAATACTGGCGATCTCGGGCTGCGGTTCCTTTTGCGGTTTGAGTGAAGCGGAAACTTCATCCGCGATTCGCAGCTGGTTTGCCGAAAGGTCGAGCGCGCAGATAAAAGCTGAGCGGTCGCCTTTTGCGCCGGCATGGATCATACCGCGCACCCGTCCCCAAACGATGACGTTGCCTTCGGCAACGATTTCCGCGCCCGGATTGACGTCGCCGACAATCACAATATGCCCGGGAAATTCTATGCGCGTCCCTGAGCGGACGGTTTTATTGATGAAGAGCGCGGTGTCATCCGTGATTGTATCAGCGATTTGTCTCTGTTCTTCCGGCCTCGGTTTTGAAATTCGCGTGGCCAGGCCGAGCAATTGCGATGTCTGCTCAGTTGTCGGGGATTCGCTGACGACCGCCCACAAAACCACGTTCCGTTCCGAAAGGTGGTCTCGTAAATCCACCAGGTCGTTCACTTTTAGAATTTGCGGGCCAACATCCATGGCCAGACGCGCACCCTGGAAAAAAGACGGTCGTTCATCGATCTGCGTCAACAAGGCGGCACGCTGGTCCTCCCAGGGCGCATCCGAGAATGTCGCAAGGAGACCGTCGCGTATTCCCTTGATTTGGACGAGAGATGTTGTTGGTTCCATGAAATCGTTCACCAATACTAATTCCATGGAATTATACCTGATGAAAATGCTTCAACTACGGAGCCGCGGGAGCTTCACCCTGCGCTGCAATATCAATGGCTTTGATCTCAAAATAAGACCGGATAACGCGCTCCACCATTGGGCCGGCCACGCTTGCTCCTTCGCCGCCATTGTAGGCAAATGCAAGTACTATGATCTCAGGGTCGTCATAGGGAGCATACGCAAGCGTCCACGAATGTGTGGGCCACGCGCCAAAGGCACAACGGTCGGCAGCCCGGGCGACATCATCACAATATTCCGCTGTTCCCGTCTTGCCGGCCACTGCGATTGGATAATCACCGAAAAGGTCATTCAGCGTACCGAACAGCGCGGCGGTCACTGCCAGGCGGGTTCCTTCGCGGACTGCCTGAATAGACTCCGGCCGGATGATTTTTAAATTCTCCTCATCGAGGCTGCAATAAATCTCATCACACGAGTAAGCCTGAATCAGCGGGTCGACCGTCACATCCCAGCGCAGATTTGGAGTAAATGGCGAGATTTGATAGCTGCCTTCCGTTTCAAATTCAGTGACGGTGAAGTCATTGGGGTTGAACCATATCGGCACGACATTGCCATCACCGTCTGTTACCTCACGGACGATTGTAGGCTGCATCATTTTGCCGCTATTCGCAATGACAGCGCCAGACATCAACACCTGAAGAGGGGTGGTAAGCACATATCCCTGTCCCACGCTGGCGATATAAGTATCTCCCGTAGACCAGTTTTCGCCCGTGTTGATACGCTTCCACTGCGGGTCCGGTATCAGGCCGTCCTGTTCGCCCTTTAACTCGATGCCTGTCGTCTCGTCGTATCCAAGCGCGCGAGCATATTGTTTAAGGCGCTCAACGCCCAGCCCGGGATTAATCTCATCCTCGTAGCCGCCGCCGAGCTTGTAAAAACACACATTGCTCGAAAACGCAATGCACTGCAGGAATGTCACAGCTCCGAAGCCCTCCGGACGTTGTTCAAAAATATGGTCCACGAAAGGACGGGTATTATTTTCGGTACAAATATCATTGGGGTTGAATCGTTCACACAGCAGCAGCTGCCCCGGCGCCTGGATAATGTCATCCAGGTCAACCACACCTTCGTTGATGGCTCCCGTTGCGGTTGATAACTTAAAAACCGAGCCTGGCGGGTATTCAGCTGAAATCGCATTATTCAACAATGGTTTTCGCGGATCCTGACTCAACTGTTCGTAATAATAAGAAGGAATAATCCGAGTGAAACGGTTATTTTCGTAACTTGGATAGGAAGTCATTGCAAGGATCTCGCCTGTTTTCGGATTCATGGCAATGATCACCCCGCTTGAAATTCGGACGCGGTTGAAATAGGTATTCCAAAACCGAATCTCTTCCAGAAGAGTCGCCTCAGCGGCGGCTTGTAATCGGGTATCAATGGTCAGGTAAACGTTATGACCCGGAACCGCCTGAATGGGAGGTTCCAGATTACGAATCTCCTGCCCGGCCACATCCACCTGCACCACGCGCAAACCATTCCGCCCGGCCAAAATATCCTGAAGGGAATCTTCCACACCCGCATAACCGATCTTGTCGCGGTTGGGGATAAATCCCTGGGCGCGGTATTCGTCTTCAAACAATGCGGGGATAGGGCCGAGGAAGCCGATCAGATGAGCGGTCAATGAGCCTGTCGGATAATCGCGGATCGGCTCAACCTCGACCTCCACGCCGGGCCAGTCCACCGATTTTTCTTCCACGATCCGGGCAATTTCCTCAGATACATTGCATTTCACTTTGACAGGGCTGAAAGGGGCGAGTGTATCCTGCAATGCCACCATTTGAGCAATGCCAGGTCCCGGCACACATGCGGCGAATAACTTCGCTTCTTCCAAAGACTCGTCCGTCACCGGCCCGCCCACGGGAGCATCGATCAACACTGAAAGCTCGCGATAAACACGTTGAATATCTGAATCATCCGCAGGTAATTCTGCCGGGGTGATGACAATATTATACGAAGCCAGGTTGCGCGCAAGAATGTAGCCATTACGGTCGTAAATGATGCCACGCGGGGCCGGTACGCTGACCTCGTAGGTGAAGTTATCGACCGCTTGCAGCGACCAGTTGGAGCCTTCGAACACCTGCAAATTTACAAGCCTGAAAAGAAGACCACCCAGGGCCAGGAATACAACCATGTAAATCACTGAAAGCCGCCACGTTTCGAATCGAACGTGGCTTGATGCAGAACCGGAACTCATTCATACTCCTCGAACGGATACACCCAACGCGCCAGATCCCGCACAAGTGCATAGATGGGGATCGAGAACAACATGTTTAGCAGCAAACTTGGCAATGTTATCAATCCGATCACATCGTCAAATGCAAAGGGTGTGCCCGAAACACGCAACACGGCAAACGACAACAAATGGATGAACAACGTTCCCAGAAATATAACACTAAACACAGCTAGCAAAGGAGCCTGCCATACACGCCGCTGTAAAATCTGCGCAAAATAAACCACACCGAGGTACCCCGCCGCCACAACCGGCCATGGCATGCTGGAAACAAAACCAACCATCACACACGTCACCGCCGCCCAATGCCAAGCTGATTTGACGCGATCCTGCAGCGCCCATACCGCCAGGATCATTAGCGGCAGGTCGGCATAACCGGATATTAATTTTACCTGGCTGATAATGGCAGACTGGAAGATGACGGCCAGGCCAAGCAAAGGATATGCAATCAAATTTCGCATGTTGATAAAACTATGGGGATGGCAATGGCTCGAGGGGGGTGATATCCACCGGGCGGAAGTTGGTAATTACGAGCACGATCTCGAGGCGGGTAAAATCCACAGCAGGCTGGACTGTGGCCTGTTGGAACAACTCAAATTCCAGGCTGCGAATCGTAACGACCTGACCAATGATCAGATCCGACGGATAGCCGCCGCCCAGACCGGAGGTCAGGATAAGATCGCCCGACTCAACGGTTGAATTTTGCGAGATCATATCGAGAGAAATATCTCCGGTGACGGAACCGAAGGCTACGGCGCTTGTTTCCGCGTTTTGCAAATAGACATTTACAGATGATGCCGGGTCCGTTATCAATTGCACGCGGGCCGCATCCGCGATGACCGCATCCACGCGGCCAACCAGGCCTTGGTTTGTCACTACGGGCATACCTCGGCGAATATCATCATTCGAGCCACGATTGATGATGATGTAATGCAGGAATGGGCTTGGATCACGGCCGATAACAGCTGCGGCCTTATATGTACTCTCCGGGTTCGAGCGCGAGAAATCTACCAAGGCAGCCAGGATCTCGGTCTCGTTTACCCGTTGCTGAAGTTCGATCACCTGAGCCTGCAGCTGTGAAACCTGCGTTTCCAATTCGGCATTACGGTTACGCAGGGAAACGATATCGCGGGGCGCGGTAATAAAATCCTGCAGGCCGGTAAAGCGGGAGGAAAACCAGGTTTGAATGTCGATTAGGACAGAGTTAAATTGCCGCGAAGCGGAACCAAAAAAGCCGCCCAGCGACAAGGCAAGAATCCCCCCCACCACCAGAAAAATGATTGTCGTTTGTAAAGAACGGGAGTTCATTTTAGCAAGCCCCGGCCGATGAGGCCTTCGCTTTTCCTTCTACCCAACATGGCGCGTACTACCGCGTTCCAAACCAACCAGGTAACGTCCAAGAGTATCAAGGTCCTCGAAGATCATTGCCGCGCCTCGCGCCACACAAGTCAGTGGGTCTTCTGCAACCCAGACACGCAGTTTTAATTCATCGGTCAACCGTTCCGCCAGCCCTTGCAGAAGCGCTCCACCACCCGCAAGACAAATACCAATATCCATCAAATCGGAGACAATTTCAGGGGGGATTTCATCCAGCGCATCGCGTACGGTATCTATGATGACTTGTACGGAACCAGAGAGGGCTTCGCGGATTTCAACCGACGAAACTTCTATGGTTTCCGGCAAACCGGTGACAAGGTTTCGGCCGCGGACTTCCATCGTTTTTTCAGGCTGTAAGGGATACGCGGACCCGATCTGCCATTTGATCTGTTCGGCAATGCCTTCGCCGATCAACATATTATATTTATTGCGAAGGTATTGAACAATGTCCTGGTCCATTTCATCGCCGGCCACGCGTAAAGAGCGGGAAGCCACCACACCGCTCATGGACATGACTGCCACCTCGGTGGTGCCGCCGCCAATGTCGACCACCATCGAGCCGCGAATCTCCCCAATCGGCAGACCAGCCCCCAGCGCGGCCGCGATCGGTTCCTCGATCAACATAGCCTGACGTGCACCGGACGCCATGACAGCATCATATACTGCGCGTTTTTCAACTTCCGTTACACCGGTGGGAAGGCCAATTATGACACGCGGACGAGGTAAAGGCACGATGCTTTGCTCGTGGACTTTGCCGATAAAGTATTCGAGCATGATCTGGGTGACATCGAATTCCGCAATGACTCCATCGCGGATGGGACGCACCACGACCACATTGCCCGGAGTGCGCCCGACCATTTCCTTGGCTTCGAGGCCGATTGCCAATGGCTGCCGCAGTTTTTTATCGACCGTAACCCAGGAAGGTTCATTAATGACGATGCCTTTATTACGAACATGAACCAGGGTGTTCGCTGTGCCAAGGTCAATGGCAATGTCGAGAGAAAAAAGGCCTAGAAGCCAGTTAATAGGGTTGAAGGCCAAAATTGGCTCCTACGTAGGGTTTTCATACAGCTTCAATTTCAAGCTTTTATGATCGGGTTTCGAGTACTAGTTTTTTGAGGTACAACCGCCTGGGCATTTTTTCAATCCGGCATGCGGGTTTTGCGTGGATCCGTGGATAAAAATTATTGAACTCCAAACTTTTTTTATTATACCATGAGCATAAAAATGTAAATTTCCCAGCCTGGGACTTTCGAAGGGGGGTAAAATGGGCGGAATATCATTCAAATCATTGGAGGAAGCTATGTCAAAATTCGCAATCGTTACAGATAGCACGGCCTATATTCCAGCGGAAATTCTTGAAAAGCATAACATCACAGTCACTCCCCAGGTTTTAATCTGGGATAACGAAACATTTCGTGACGGAGTGGATATTCAACCAGTTGAATTTTACAATCGGTTGAAGACCGCCAAGACCATGCCATCCACCTCACAAGTATCACCTGCAACCATGCAATCTGCTTTTCAGGAACTGGTCGATCAGAACCTGGATGTATTGGGGATTTTCATATCGTCGAAACTTTCCGGCACCCTGCAATCTGCAATTCAGGCGAAGGAAATGATGGAGACCGCCGGCGGGAGGGTAACCCTCGTCGATAGCCAGTCGACAGCGATGGCCTTGGGATTTCAGGTACTTGCCGCAGCCCGTGCAAGAGAGTCAGGGGCAAGCCTGGCGGCTTGTGTTTCGCTGGCTGAAAACGCGCATAAACGAACGGGTGTCTTTTTTGCTGTAGACACGCTCGAGTTCCTGCACCGCGGCGGGCGGATCGGCGGAGCACAACGGTTTATCGGCTCGGCATTAAACCTTAAACCGATCCTCGCACTGAAGGACGGAAAAGTGGAAGGAGTGGATCGTATCCGCACAAAGAGCAAGGCGCATGACCGAATCCTTGAGCTGGTGTCGGAGCAGGTGAAAGGAAAGTCGAATATTCGTATTGCAACCTTGCATGCAAATGCAGCCGACGATGCGAAAAAATTGCTGGATCGAGCATCCGCAGAACTCTCAGCAGTGGAAGCTGTATTTACAGAAGTAAGTCCGGTGGTTGGTACTCACGCCGGACCGGGTACCGTGGGTTTGGCGTACATGTTTGAGGAGTGATAATCCTGGCTTCATGAATTTTTTTAACGCCCTTCAATATGATGAGGGGCGTTTTCTTACGTGTGACAAATGAAACCTTATCTTATGACATTTGTCATATTTTATTTTCATTGTGTAATATATTACTCACACACGTTATCCAAGTGTATGTAAGCAAATCATCCATTTTTTTTTCAAGGAGAAATATCCAATGAAACGCAATATGTCTGATGTTGACCGAATTGTCCGTGTGATTCTGGCAGCCTTGTTCGCCTATCTTTATTTTGGCGGTATCGTCACTGGAACGCTAGGCATTGTGCTGGTTGTGCTTGGCGCAATTTTCCTTCTCACCGCTTTGGTCGCGTTCTGTCCCTTGTACGCGCCTTTCAAATTCAGCACATATAAAAAATAACAAAGAAAAAGGAGCGGATGGGCTTCCATCCGCTCCCCTTCATAACCCATGAATAGATCAGAATTCCAACAAAAAATATCGGAATCGGACAAACCGGTCATCGTTGATTTTTGGGCATCCTGGTGTGTCCCTTGCATGAGGGCGAAACCAATACTAGATAAACTTGCAAGAGAATACAACGACAAGATTATTTTTTTACCAGTCAATGCGGATAATTCGCGTGAGATTCTCGAGCAATTTCGGGTTTTCGGAATTCCAACCGTTGTTACGCTTCGAAACGGAAAAGAAGTTGGGCGAATAACAGGCGCACAAAACGAAGTGGGATACCGCTCGCTGTTCGAGGCGCTGGCAAATGACCGGGAAGTAAAAGTATCGCTCACACCATTCGACCGAATGCTGCGGTTGGGTGCGGGGGCTGCCTTCGTCATGGTCGGGATTTCCACAAGCAACTGGCTCGTGGTGGGCATCGGCGCCATACTCGCATTCCTGGGGATGTACGACCGTTGTCCAATTTGGAATGCGGTTAGTGGAATGTTCAGGCGAAGTTAAATATCCTTCGCGGGCAAACGGCTCCAGGTCACCCGGAGCCGTTTTTTCTTTCATCGGCTATAATCTCAAACATGAGTCAGTCCTTTCCTTTAGTCATTGGCATCGCGGGCGGGTCGGGATCTGGAAAAACAACTGTCGCGCAGGAGATTCTTAATCGCGTTGGTCCCGACCGGATTGCATATCTCCAACACGATTCCTACTATAAGGATCTGAAAGGCTTGCCGCCCATTCTGCGTCGGGATGTCAACTTTGACCACCCGAACTCACTGGATACGGAATTGCTGATTAAACACATCGAATCATTACGTAACCTTCAGCCTGTTGAAGTCCCGATCTACGATTTCTCGGCTGACAGCCGCACCGGGCAAACCTTCGCCGTGGCGCCGCGCGGGGTAATCATCGTTGAAGGGGTGTTGATTTTTGTGGAACCTGAACTACGAAAATTATTTGATGTAAAAATCTATGTCGACGCAGATGCGGATGTTCGATTCATCCGCCGTTTGCACCGCGACATCACCGACCGGGGACGCACCACCGAGTCGGTCATCAAACAATACCTGACCACCGTACGACCCATGCACCTGGAATTTGTGGAACCTTCCAAGCGCTATGCAGATGTGATCATCCCGGAAGGCGGGCATAACATTGCCGCCTTGGATATGGTTGTAGCAAGAATTGAAACCCTACTTAAATAAGGAGAGAGTAATGACGAAACAATGGAGCACCCCACCCGCAATGCAGATCGACCCGAAGAAACTTTACAAAGCACACATGGAAACCGACAACGGCACGATGGTCATTGAGCTGTTCGCGGACAAGACCCCGGTCACGGTGAATAGTTTTGTGTTCCTTGCGCGCGAGGGGTTTTACGATGGCGTCATCTTCCACCGCGTGATCGGAAATTTCATGGTGCAGGGCGGCGATCCGACCGGCACCGGCCGCGGTGGACCCGGTTATAAATTCCAGGATGAATTCCACCCCAGCTTGAAACATGACAAACGGGGAATCCTTTCGATGGCAAATGCAGGAGCGGGCACGAACGGCTCGCAGTTCTTCATCACGCACGGACCCACCCCTCATCTAAATGGCAAGCACAGTGTCTTTGGTCAGGTTGTGGAAGGCGAGGATGTATTAATGTCCATTCCCGAACGCGACCCGGGCAACGTCAATGCCCCGGCAGTGAAGATTATCCGTGTCACCATCGAAGAAAGTTAAGGGGCTGGCAGGTTCAAAGGTTAAAAAGCCCAAAGGTATAAAGCCCAAAGAAAGAAAAGTCAGGAATCAAGCGACAAAAAAAGAACCTGTAACTTTATCTTCCAGAAACCTTCAACCCCAAAAACCTGCCAGCCATATAACCACAAATTTCCTTCGTCTGTTGGCGATTGCCGCTGTGATCGGCATCACGGTTTACATCTATAGCATACGTGACCGTGTGGAAGATTTTGCCGCCTATGGATATCCCGGTATTTTCCTCATTGCCCTGATGGCCAACGCTACTGTCTTTTTGCCTGCTCCGGGCGTGGCAGTCGTTTTTGCGATGGGAAGTATCTTCAACCCACTTGGAGTCGCGTTTGCGGCAGGGACAGGCGGTGCCATCGGCGAACTTTCGGGTTATCTGGCAGGCTTCAGTGGGCAGGCGGTTGTAGAGCGGACGGATATCTATAACAAAATCCACCCGTGGATCGAAAAATACGGAGGCTGGGCTATTTTGGTGTTATCCGCCATTCCAAACCCGTTTTTCGATATTGCAGGGGTGGCGGCGGGCATGGCGAAGATGAAACTTTGGCGATTCCTGCTTTTTTGCTGGGTCGGGCAGATCATCAAAATGGCATTGTTCGCCTTTGCTGGCGCATATTCGATAGACTGGATCGCTGGTTTCTATAAATAATCAAAAAGGAGAAAGAATGAGCAACTACGACAAACTGGATTCCTATATCGACAAAAACCTCGATAAAAGTCTCGAGGAACTCAAGCGGTATGTCTCCCAGCCAAGCATCAGCGCGCAAAATTTGGGTTTGAAGGAATGCGCCGCGATCGTAAAGGAAATGCTCGAGAGGCGCGGTTTCAAAGCCCAAGTCATGGCGACGGATGGAGCACCGGTTGTATTTGGTGAACGTAAAGGCAAAAGCGACAAAACCCTGCTCATCTATAACCATTACGATGTGCAGCCGCCCGAACCCCTGGAATTATGGGAAAGCCCGCCCTTCGAACCGCAAATCCGAAATGGAAAGATGTACGGGCGCGGCGTAAGCGACGACAAGAGTCACCTCACCTCCCGTTTGCATGCCATTGACGCAATACTCAAAAATGAAGGCGACCTGCCATGCAACATCAAATTCATCGTCGAGGGCGAGGAGGAAACTTCCAGCGTCCACTTGCACGGTTTCATCAAGGAAAACCTCGCACTGTTGAAAGCAGATGCCTGCATTTGGGAATTCGGCGGCGTGGACCATCGTGACAAGCCCATGCAGTACCTCGGCCTGCGCGGCATTTGTTATGTCGAGCTGTCGGTTACATCGCTTGAAACAGACGTCCATTCGGGATTGGGTGGCAGCATCCTGCCCAACGCAGCGTGGAGACTCACTTGGGCACTGGCCAGCTTGAAAGGAGTCGATGAGCGGATTCGCATCCCCGGCTTTTATGACGATGTTGTTCCTCCATCCGCAAGGGACCGGGAATTAATGGATGCGCTTCCCGATGTTGCCGATGAATACAAGACCCGTTACGGCGCAAAGGGATTCATCAAAGGTCTCACGGGCGGCACCGATCTGAAGATGGAAGAAGTCTTCGTACCCACCTGCACCATCTGCGGACTTACCAGTGGTTATCAAGGACCCGGCTCGAAGACCGTGCAGCCGGCGTTTGCATCTGCCAAAGTGGATTTCCGGCTTGTGCCAAATCAAAAACCTGAAGACATCTTGAAAAAACTTCGCGCACATCTCGATGCAGAAGGGTTTAGCGATGTGAAGATCGATTTCCTTGGTGGCGAGCCAGCCGCGCGCACAAACCCAGATGACCCCTTTGTAAAAATTGTGGTGGACACGGCAGAGGAAATTTACGATGCGAAGATGGAGATCGTGCCGATGATCGGTGGTTCGGGACCCAGCTACCCGTTCGTGCATGACCTGGGCCTGCCCGTTGTGACGATGGGTCTCGGCTACCCTGATACAAAAGCCCACGCCCCCAACGAAAACATCCGCATTGACCTGTATGTGCAGCATGCCAAACATATGGTGCGGGTAATGAAAGAGTTTTCCAAGTGACTGTTCAGGTCGCTGCAAAGTGACGAAGTTTCGGCAAAGTTGCCTCCACAATACCAGGTAATATTTGCGAGCCGAGTCTTGAGACTCAGCAATAAGCAAGTACGCGGCTGATCGGCCGCAGCCTTTGCAATGACATATTCGCTATAAAGTGACCTTTTTCACTCCGAATTAGTGACATCTATTTCTCAAGTTCTGTTTATAATAAGTTTGTAACAAATTTCACGAAATGATTTTTCAACATATTTGGAGGCAAAATGTTTGTCGGTGATAGAATGTCCCACCCAGTTATTACCCTTTCGCCTGAAACTTCGATTCATGACGCGTTGGCAATGTTCAAGAAGGAACATATCCGCCGCGCGCCCGTCATCAAAGACGGAAAGTTAGTCGGTATCGTATCCGAAAACGACCTGCTGAATGCATCCCCCTCCACCGTCACCAGCTTAAGCGTGTGGGAGATGAATTATCTCATCAGCAAAGTGACCGTAAAACAAGTGATGAGCAAGAAGGTAAAGACCATTGATGTGAACACGCCCATCGAGGAAGCCGCCCGTATCATGGCGGACCTCAAGATTGGCGGCGTGCCTGTCCTGCGCAACGGCAAAGTCGTCGGCATCATCACAGAAACTGACCTGTTCAAAATCCTACTCGAGCTGATGGGCGCCCGTACAAAAGCTTTGCGCGTCACTGCTGTGATCGACAACAAGCCCGGCCTGCTTGCCAAGGTCAGCAAAGCCATCGCCGATGCGGGCGGAAACTTCATTGCGCTTGGAATATTCTCCGGCGACGACCCCAGTGCCAGTGTGCTTACCTTCAAAGTGACCGGAATCACGAAAGAGAATGTGAAGAAATCGCTTGATAAAATTGTGAATAAGTTTTGGGATATTCGGCAAAGCTGATTGATAGCCAAAAGATAAAACCGCTGCCAAGAGGCAGCGGTTTTATCTTTCACCTTGTATTTCTTTTCTTTCCTGTTTTTCGATCAGATCGATTATCCCGCCCGCCTTTGAACTCAGGTTTCATTCGGCGCGTTTTTTGTTCAGTCTGACGATTAACGTCACCTTTCAACCCCGGCCGTTTGCCTCGATTCCTATCACTGAGCTTGGGAACCGACTCCCCCTTCAATTCAGAAATTTCATCTTCAGTGAGATACCGCCATTGGCGGGGTTTAAGGCTGCCTAATTTCAACGTGCCAATCCGCAGGCGGATGATCTTCACCACCGGTAAACCCAGCAGTCTCCCCACTTCACGGATCTGGCGTTTTTTTCCTTCGCCCATAACAACGCGAATCCACGCACCTTTGCCGGATGAAGAAAGGAAATTTACTTCCGCAGGCTGGGTTTTGTCTCCATCCTCCAGAATGATTCCCCGGCGCCAGGCATCCAACTGTTTTTCGTCGGGACGGCGCGCCACCAGCACGCGATATTCTTTCTCATGCCCATAGCGCGGATGGGTCAATTTATTGGTCAACTCGCCGTCGTTGGTCATCAGGATCAGGCCTTCGGAGTCAAAATCCAGGCGGCCTACCGGGTAAAGATGACCTTCCACCGGTATCAAATCCCGCACAGTTTGGCGGTCATCCGGACCTTCGACAGCGGAAAGCACGTTGCGTGGTTTATACAGTGCAATATAAGTTAAAGACTCCGCCCTGGGCAGGGCTTTTCCATCGATGGTGACTTTATCAATGGAAAGGTCAGCCTTCTGTCCAAGTTCTGCCACCTTGCCATTGACGCGGACGCGCCCTTCGATGATGAACACTTCACAGGCGCGGCGGGAACCGTACCCGGCCTGGGCGAGTAATTTTTGCAATCTTTCCTGCATAAAATTCACTACCCTTTCAACAATTCTGCAGGCTCGGCATCCCCATCCATTGGAACGGCGAGCGGCGGCAACTCGATAATTGAGCTTAAACCGAAATGCTGCAAGAATTCCGCCGTGGTAGAGTACAAAATCGGACGGCCCGGGCCATCGGTGCGGCCTGCTTCCTGAATGAGGCCTTTTCCCAGCAGACTTTTCATCATTGCGTCGCTGTTCACCCCACGGATCGAATCCACTTGCGGACGGGTGACAGGCTGCTGATAAGCAATGATCGCCAGGGTTTCCAGCGCGGCGCGGCTCAGATGGGTGACCGCTTCGAGACCGAGAAAATGCTCTACCAGCGCGGCGAGTTCCGGGGCTGTCGTCAGTTGCACACGCCCGGCATTTCGTTGCAGGCGCAGGCCGCGAGTTAGAAGTGAATCGTCCAGTTCTTTTAGTCCGCGCTCTATCACCGACGGAGTCACATCCAATGTAGTGGCAAGCTGCACCACGGCAACCGGTTCGGCAGAAACGAACAAGATTGCCTCTAATTTTGCCGCGAGGCTGAATTCGGCACTGGAGGTGGATTGAGAGTCGCTCATGCTATAATTACTCCGCTCAAAAAATTTAATTACAAACCAAAAGATATGATCATGAAACCATCAAAGCTTAATCTATTCTTCATTTCATTGGCGTTCGCATCGCTGGCCTGTTCCATTTTTGTCGGGGGGCCGGATTATCCCATAGAGAGCATCCCATACTCACCCAATGAAGTACAAAACATGCGGACGCAAATCGAACAGGCTTTCCTCGCCGGCGCAGAAACCGGCATCGTCACATTTCAGATCACCGAAAGCCAGCTTACTTCCTACATGACCGAGAAATTGCAATCACAAACCAACCCGCCCTTCGCCGAGCCGCAGGTGCTGCTTCGCAACGGTCAAATGCAAATGTACGGGAAGGTCACACGCGGCATGTTCAACGCCAATATCCTGATCACCATGAACGTGGGCATTGATGAAGTGACAGGCCAGCCGAAGATCGAGATCGTCTCGGCAGATTTCGGCCCACTGCCCGCCCCGCAAGGTATCAACACCGCTATGAACGCCATCATCGCCGAAGCCTTCACAGGAACGCTCGGCCCAGTGGCCGTTGGTTTCCGGATTGAATCGATCACCATTGCAGACGGGATCATGACGTTGATAGGACGAATCAAATAGCGGCTGGATTATACCCGACATGCCCCGCCTCGGACTCCGCCCGCGCCTGCTCTTCGTGCTGCTATCATTTGCCACGCTGATCGCTGCCTGCCGGTCCCCGCAGATCGGTGAAGAAATCGTTATCACCATCAACGCTGACGGCACAACCCGCGATATCAGCATATCGGCGGGCAGCACCGTTACACAAGCCCTCCAAATCGCAGGCATCTTACCCGGCAGCATGGACCGCAGCGAACCACCCTACTATACGATCCTTAGCGCAGGCGATATTGTCACCCTGACCCGCGTAGAGGAAGTCTTTGAAACCGAGGAGATTGTCGTTCCATTTGAAAGACAGATCATCCGCAATGAAACTCTTACTGAAGGCGAAACAAGGCTTGTACAGGCAGGCGTCAACGGATTGGAAGAAGTCACCTACCGCAGAATCCTCGAAGACAAAGTGGAAATCAGTAAATCGGAGGTAAAGACACTAGTGATCAAAGAGGCGCTGCCTGAGATCGTCATGGTCGGCGCGCAATCTTCCTTTACTCCCTTCAACATCCCTGGCACGATTGCCTATCTCGCAGGCGGCAATGCCTGGATCATGGAAGGTTCCACTGCGAATCGCCGCGTCATTGTCAGTACCGGCGATTTGGACGGGCGCATATTCACCCTTTCGCCCAACGGTGAATATCTGGTTTTCACCCGAAAATCAAAAAAAACTGCCGATGAGGAAATCAATACCCTCTGGGCAGTTCGCACCAAAAACCTCGACCCGAAATTGATCTCATTACAGGCCTCCAATGTTGTGCACTTCGCTTCGTGGATTCCCGGAACAAACTCTGTAGCCTATTCGACAGTAGAGCCTCGCAACGCTGCCCCGGGCTGGCAGGCGAATAACGACTTATACCGCGTCAGTATCACTGGTGGCAGCCCGCGCAGGTTGTTGAGCGCAAACTCCGGCGGCGTGTATGGGTGGTGGGGAATGTCCTTTGCGTATTCGCCGAGCGGCGTGCTGGCTTATTCCCGTCCCGATGGCATCGGTCTTGTTGACCAGGATGGCGGTTACTTGAAGCCATTGCTTGAAATCACGCCTCTGAACACCCACAGTGATTGGGCGTGGATTCCCCCTCTTGCATGGGGTGCGGATGGCGGCAGTTTATATTTTGTAAGCCACGCGCCAGCCCAGCCGCCCATTTCAAGCGAGGAGTCACCCTATTTCGACCTCTCCGCCGCCTCGTTCAGCAATGAAGCGACGGTAACACTGATCCGATCGACAGGTATGTTCGCCTATCCGTCCGTCTCACCCATCGATGCAAATGGAAGCGAAAAGAATTATCAGGTAGCCTATTTGCAGTCCATTTTTATCGAGCAAAGTGACACAAGCCGATACCGGCTGCTGGTGATGGACCGCGATGGGTCGAACAAAAAAATACTCTTCCCTCCCAGTGATTTGAACGGCATCGAACCTCAAACTCCCGTTTGGGCGCCCGGAAAGATCGACGGTCAGGAGAAAGATTTTATTGCCGTCATCTACCAGGGCAATCTTTGGTTGATCGACAGCGGCAGCAGCGAAGCCTACCAGGTTACTGGCGATGGGCTATTAAGTAAAATCGACTGGAAATAAAATGAAAGAGGAAAATGTAATGCGAATTTTAATCACTGGGGCGGCAGGGTTTCTTGGTTCTCATCTTTGTGACCACTTACTAGCCGATGGACATCACGTCATCGGCATCGATAACTTCATCACAGGGAGCCCGGACAATATCGCACATCTTGCCAGCAACGAGCATTTTGAATTTTACAAGCGCGACGTTTCCAATTATATTTTTGTGCCCGGCAAGGTGGATGCGATCCTGCATTTCGCCTCCCCCGCCAGCCCTAACCCGCAATCGAAATCAGGCTATTTCAATTTGCCCATTCAAACCATGAAAGCCGGGGCGCTCGGCACACATAACTGTCTCGGCATTGCCCGCGTTCAAAATGCACGCTTCCTGCTTGCCTCCACCAGCGAAATTTACGGCGACCCTGAAGTGCATCCGCAGACCGAATCCTACGCAGGCAATGTGGACCCGGTTGGCACGCGCGCTGTGTACGATGAAGCCAAACGCTTTGCCGAATCTTTGACCATGGCATATCACCGCTTCCACAATGTGAACACCAGCATTGTGCGCATTTTCAACACCTACGGACCGCGCATGGATCTCGAAGATGGCCGCGCCCTGCCGAACCTGCTCAAGCAGGCTTTATTGGGACAACCCCTTACCGTCTATGGTGACGGAGGCCAGACCCGCTCCTTCTGCTTTGTGGACGATCTTGTAGACGGCATAGTCAAACTGCTTTATTCGGACGAGCACCTCCCCGTTAATATTGGCAACCCCATCGAAATGTCCATCCTGCAATTTGCAGAGGTCATCAACAAAATTACCGGCAACAAGGCAGGCATTGTTTTCGAAGAAAATTCCAGAAGTGCGCGCGACCCGCAGCGGCGTCAGCCCGATATTACTCGCGCCCGCGAAATTTTGAATTGGTCTCCAAATGTGGATTTGGAGGAGGGAATCCGCCGCACCATCCCATTCTTTAAACAAAAGCTGGGTCTTGAATGATCCTTACAGACCGTAAAGAACGCAGCCGATTCATAAAATTCGCCACAGTCGGCGCGCTCGGCGCAGTGATCGATTTTGGGGTCATGAACCTGCTCTCTCACAATATGGATACATCCCTCGTTATGGCAGGCACAATTTCGTTTACCTGCGCCGTGGTCAACAACTTCACCTGGAACCGGTTATGGACCTACCCGGAATCGCGTTCACGCCCCTTATTGGGTCAGCTTGGCATGTTTTTCCTTGTCAACCTCGCAGGCGTGGCCATCCGCATCCCCACCCTGCACTATCTCGAGCCGCCCTTGCTGCGATTCTTCGAAAGCTCATTTCACTCCTCCTATGCCAGCGCGGAATTTTACGCAAAAAACCTCACCCTCGCGGCGGCAGTGGGTATCGTTATGCTCTGGAATTTCTTTGTCAACAGGTATTGGACGTATAATGACATTGACAATGAATTGTGAGGTGCGTCAATGGCACAACCCGCATTAATCCCGATTTACACAACCAAAGGTGACGCGGAGGCATTCCTGCAATACCCATATTTATTCAACCGCAACGGGGATTGGATCGGATTCGTCACCCCAAAACGTGAAGTGTATTCCGTGCTGGGAGATTTTGTGGGGACTTTAACCAACGACCCGCGCATTGTCCGCAAGCGGGCCACATCCACGCTCATACCCCGCCTCGAGCCGCCTCCTGAACCCAAAAAAGTGTACCCGCCCGCAACCATTCCCCTTGCCCGCATGATGGCCGAGTTGAGCCACTCCGTCATCGATGTTTTATTGGATGACCCGGAACGGCTCCACACTCTCGACACAGGAGAGCAAAGACAGGACCTGGATTAAAATTACCCCATGGCAAACGAAATCAAGCAAAAAACACCACGCGCCTCGCGCATCAGCCTTGCACAATTAATGCAGCCCGAACACGCCAACAACCTCGGCAATGTACACGGCGGCTGGATCATGAAACTGGTGGACGAAGCCGGCGCCCTCGCCTGCATGCGCCACGCACAATGCAAGGTCGTCACCGTCGCAATCGACTCGATGACCTTTCGCAACCCCATCCGCATCGGTGACCTCGTTACCCTGAATGCGGAAGTCTCCTTTACAGGCCGCACATCGATGGAAACCGAAGTGCAGGTCATCGCGGAAAACCCCATCACCGGCGAACGCACCACCACCAACACAGCTTATCTTGTTTACGTCGCGCTCGACGATCACGGCAAACCGCAGGCCGTCCCGCGATTGATCCCGGAAACGGAAGAACAAAAAGAGCGCATCGAACAGGCCATGGCCCGCCAGAAATACCGCCTCGCGCAGAAATAATCATTCATGCCGAACAAGTTCCGCGAGCTTCCCCTCTATTTCCTTTTAATCATATTCCTTCTCATTGGCCTTTTCACATTCAAAGATTACGGCCTTTCATGGGACGAGCCGCTTTATTACGATTACGGCAAAGCCTCGCAATACGCTTATTCCATTCCCGCCCATCTCGATGGCACCTTCGAACTCGAAAAATCCTACGGAAAATCTGCCAGCGATCATGTCACTCGCGGTCCGGCATATCTCCTCATCGGCGGACTGCTCGAAGGCCTTCTTGAAAAATTCGGTCTGGATATGGCGTCCGCCTGGCATTTGACGAACTTCCTGACCTACCTGGTCGGCCTGACTTTTTTCTACATCCTCACTCGCATCTGGCTGGACCCGTGGCCTGCTGCTCTTTCAACAGCATTTTTCGCCACCCAGCCCATTTTCTGGAATCATGCCTTCATCAACCCAAAGGATATTCCTTTCACGGTTTTCTTCCTTATCAGCATGGTCCTTGGCTTTCGCATGATCGACCAATGGGAAGACGGCCCAAAAATTCGGCAAACCATCCTGCCGGGTATTTTCCTCGGCATCACCGCCTCGATCCGATTCATTGGTCCGTACGCTGTCATCCTCCTCTTCCTTTACTTTCTAACAAAAAGAAACTGGAAGTCCCTTTGGATGTTCGTTCCCTACGGCCTAATCTCCATACTAACAATGGTCGCACTTTGGCCCTACCTCTGGCCCAACCCAGTCGAAAGATTCATCTCCGTTCTGCAGGCCATGGCCGATATACCAGCCAATTTGAAGATCCTCTTCATGGGAAATGAATATCGCGCCTACGAACTCCCCCGCAGATACTACCCCGCCCTGTTGGCCGCCACATTGACCGAACCCACCTGGTTTCTATTTTTCATCGGCGTGGCGACATCTTTTTACAACCGTATCAAGCATAAAGTAGATCGAGCGAAGCTGGCTGCCATATTCCTTTGGTTTGGAATCTTCATCACCCTGCTCATCGGTTTAAATCCGCCCAACTCGGATGCGTATCGCCATTATTTGTTTATGCTCCCACCTGTATTCATCTTTGCGGGGCTTGGCATCCACGAAATCATCAAACGGATTAATTCTCAATGGATTAAATATATCGTGGCGCTCTTAATCCTCATGCCAGCCATGTATAACAACATCGCTTTGCATCCTTATCAGTATGCGTACTTTAACACTTTCTACGGTGGAACAAGATCCGCGTTCCGTGAATACGAGACCGAGTATTGGCTCACCTGTTACAAAGAAGCCATGGAAGCTTTCAACGATGTAGCACCGCAAAATACAGTTATCTTCATCAAACGCGAACCCTATATTGCCGCCTATTATGCCCGGCCTGATATCATTGTGTACGATTACCGCACAGACTTGAATAACGCCCAACCAGGCGATTATGTCCTCATCAACTCCCGTACCAACGACGACATCAAAACACTCAAAGAGGCCCCCATTTTTCTGAGGGTTGGCCGCGCCGGCGCGGACTTTTGCGTCGTCAAACAAATCCCATAACTTTTGCAGCAGCAATGCACCGACGAGTTAGCGAATAACAAGCTGTCCGACTCCAAAAATCCTTTTCATCCGTGTTTGCGGTTGATACGAAATAATGAAAACTCCTCACCAAACATCAAAGACCTCCATCACCATCTTCGCCCTGCTGACGGTTGCAGCCTACGGATTGTTCGTCCCGTTTACAGGCTTTTACTGGGACGACTGGCCTTTTGCCTGGATCACAAAATTCCTCGGCCCGGCCGAATTCGTACCCGCATTTGAACCATTTCGACCGTTTCTGGGACCGATCTTTTATGCCACCACGAGTCTGATTCCGCCTTACCCAATCTACTGGCAAATCTTCGCGCTTATCATCCGCTTCAGCATGGGGTTATCCCTTTGGTGGAGTCTGGGCAAGGTATGGCCAGATAAGTCCCGCCTGAATTTCCTCGCCGCACTCCTCGTCATCATTTTCCCGGGGTACAGTCAACATTGGGTGGCATTGACTCACATTAACCAGGAATTGATCCCTTTTGTCTTTTACATCCTTTCCATAGGATTTACATTCAAAGGCCTTCGCGCAGAAAAACCGTTTCCATACATAATCATTGCCATCCTGCTTCAAATCTGCGCTATTTTTCCCACCGAATATATGTTTCCGTTGGAAAGCCTGCGCTTCCTGCTTTTGTTCTTTTTCTTTTTTGACGGCAAATTATTAAATCGATTCGTTGCCGCCATGAAAGTTTGGTGGCCGTATCTGCTAGTGTGGGTCTTAAACGCTTTGTGGCTGGTTTACTACTACAGATTCGGCCCCTATAACTCCTACGAAGTCAGTGTCGTCAAGTCTGCAACAGGTGTATTTCTGGAAGTGTTGGACACAATCTGGAAGGCGTGCTTTTACATCTGGGCGCAAATTATTACGCTCGTGCTCAAAACGATCACAGCGCCAACCTCCCTGCTGACCATTGGATTGATCACCCTTTCTCTCATTGCGCTGACTCGATTTCGCCACCTCTTCCAAAGAGAAAAGGAAGATAAAATCTTTTCCATTTTTCTCATCCTTGCAGGCTTCATCAGCATTCTGCTGGGGCGGCTGCCATCCCTCGCCGCGGGACTGCCTTTAAAATTGCAAACAAGCAATGACCGCTTCATGGTCTCGATGATGATAGGGAGCATATTCTTCCTCATTGGCGCGGCTGAGTTACTGATTCGGAGCACGAAAGTCAGGGAAAATTTTTTCATCCTGCTCGTTGCGCTTGGAATCGGTCAGCAGTTCTTCACTGGCAACATCTTCCGCAGAGACTGGGAAAAGCAAAAAGAGTTTTACTGGCAATTGACTTCCCGTATCCCAGCCCTGCAGCCGAACACCACCCTGCTGACCTATCAGCTGCCCACCGAATATGAACCCGACCTCTCCTATACAGCCCCCATCAACTGGATGTATGCTGCCGATTTTCAACCTCCTGATTTGCCCTATGCCCTGATCTACACCGAAAAACGGATTGGCGGCTCCACCCTGCCTTCGCTTGCCCCAGATTCCCCAATTCAATTCAACTACCGAACTACAAGATTCAATGGTTCCACTTCACAGGTTGTTGTCATTTACATGCCTGTCAATGGCTGCCTGCGAGTCCTCGACGCGGCCCGCGGCGATGTGGAAATCTACGACCGGGAGCCTGACGAGCTAAAACAGGCCATCCTTTTATCGAACCCCTCTTTGATCATCACCGACTCAAAAACACCCGCCTCACCTACTTTTTTGCGAGAAAAAGCCCCGATCAATTGGTGCTCCTTTTTTACAAAAGCGGAGCTGGCCAGCCAGCTTGGCGATTACGATAAAACAGTGAATCTTTTGGAGGAGGCAATTGCTCTCGGCCATCAGCCCGAAGATTTGAACGAGTGGCTGCTCTACATCGATGCGCTTGCACGGACGGGCCGACTTGAATCAGCCCAGGAAAAATCGTTCGAATTACTGAATCAGGATTCCCGTATGAAACGAGGCGTTTGCGTCGTGTGGAGGCAATTCGCAGCGCAGGAAATTCAAGACGCGCTGGGGTGCAGCCCCTAAAAACGCCATGCTATAATCCCACCGCAATGACTCCGTCTCCCCGATTGTTACTCACCATTGATTACGAATCCTGGTTTGCCATCTCCCGCCGATTCGATTCCCTGCCGACTGAAAAACGTTTTGCATTGGATGAAAGCTATGCATGGAATGCCATTGACCCGATCCTGGACCGGTTGAAGGATGCAAAAACGAGTTTTTATCTGGTCGGTGAATTGGTGGAATGGTATCCCGACCTGCCGCAAAAAATATTCGACGCAGGACACGAAGTCGGATTTCATTGCCAGGTGCACCGCCCATTGAACAGCGTGGGCGAGATCGAGAAGGACTTGAAGGCCTCCACGGCCTGGCGGAAGAAATTTAACGTGCGTGGATTCCGCGCGCCGATGATCAACACTGTCGAAGGCGTTTACCCGCTGCTTGAACAAAACGGGTTCACGTACAGTTCATCGCTTTATGCACCGACTGGAACCATATTGCGAAAAGGTAATATTTGGGAATTGCCGGTCAGCACGTATCCGCTGTTCGGGAAACCAGTTACTTTTCGGGCGCCGCGCCGCATGGATCTGCCGCTCATAATTGGCGGGGAATTTCCATACGGGTCCAGTTTAATGAGCGGCCTCCTCCCAAAAATCGTTTTCAAGCTCATAGAAAAAGAATTCAAAAAAGGCCTGAGCCCCGTGATCTTTTTGCATCCTTACGAAATCGTTTCCCCCTCGAATTGGCCCGCCCGTTTCTCGCAAGACCTGCAATCCAACCCCATCCTTTATCCATTCACTCTTAATAAATCGTCTTTCTTGAATGATCTGCTTCGCAGCTTCCCAATTTCCACCGTCGAAGCCTTCGTTCGCGAGGCTGCCCAATGAAAGCACAGCTTGTTGACTCTTTGTATTTTCCATCGCTCGAAAAAAGATTGAGTTTTGCGGGGCTGGACAGCTGGTTGAACCTCGTCCACAAAATGTATGGATATAAAATTCACCGCTACGCGGCATTCGAAGAATCCCATCCGCTTGCCGCGCTTGGGTTGGCTGAAATCAACCATCCGATCTTCGGACATTACCTTGCCACTGCGCCCTTCGGTAGTTATGGCGGCCTTGCCTATGAAACCATCGCGGCGCGTGACTTGTTGCTAAGTGAAGCCCGCCGCCTCGCTGAGGATATCAATGCCAAATATATTTCCATCCGCTTTGACGAAGGCGCCTCCACCCCACCCGATGCCTGGCAGCAAAGTCCCTCTTACTTCACCTACCTGATCGACCTGCCCGCAGACCCGAATGACCTGCTGAAAAAATTTTCATCCGATCACCGCAACCACATTCGGAAATCCCTCAAAAAGGGATTCCAAATCCGCTTTGGGCACCTCGAGCTTCTGGACGATATTTATGAAGCTCTGGCAAAAAGCATGCACGAACTTGGTTCACCGTATCATTCAAAAGCATATCTTCACAAAATGGCAGAGCTATTAGGCGGCACGCTTGAATTTGCAGTGCTGTACAACGCGCAGGGAAAAATATCCGGCGGCGGTGTTTTTATCCAGCAGGGCGATACGATTTACAATCTGCATGCCAATATTCTGCACCATGCGCGCTCCACATACGCAGGCGAATTTTTATATTGGGCTGTCATCGAACGCGCCATTCAAAAGGGATTGAAGACATTCGACCTCGGACGCAGCCTCGTCGGCTCGGGCAATGAAGTGTTCAAAATGAAATGGTCGCCGCGCAGGCAATTGCTTGCCTATTGGTATTGGCTCGCGCCCGGGCATCAACTTCCCTCGCTTAATCAAAAGAATCCGAAATTCCAGTTCGCCATCGCCGCATGGAAGCGACTGCCTGCATTTGTTGTCCGTCCATTGGGTCCCTTTCTGATCCGGGGGTTGGCGTAATAAAGCACACCCATGAATTACACCCTTAACCCGCTAAAAGACCTCGATCCCGCCCTGCTCCCGCGCCTCGCAGAAATCCAGATGGGGGATGCCGGGCTACTCTCCAAACTTGGCTATCCCTTCGTGCTGCGGTATTTTGAAATTGCCATTAAAGACGAACGAGCCTTCGGCTTTTACGCTCAGGAAAAAGAGACAAACGAGATCATGGGGTTCAGCCTTGCCTCACCTGAGCCGTCCGCGCTCACCACCAAACTGACAGACAACAAAAAATGGTTTCTCACAAATATTCTCAAAGTACTATTCACCCGTCCGCTCGTTTTTTTACAAATGGTCATCTCCAGTATCACCATACAGGGGCAAATGGAAAATGAAGCGATAGAATGCATCTATTTCACCGTTGACCCGAAATTCCGCGGCCAGCAACTTGGGCGCACCCTGCAAACAGCCCTGATGGATGAAGGCCGAAAGCGGGGTTACAAAAAAATATTCGCCAGCATCGAAACCTGGAACACAGCCAGCCTTGCCGCAACCCAGGCAAATGGATTTACAATCATCAAATCCTTCCGCGAAGGGGTGTACCGTAGACACCGCCTGGAAAGTAAATTATGAGATGACCACACACCGCGAGCGTATTCAAGCCTGCATCGAAGGCGAACCCACCGATCGTACGCCCATCGCCCTCTGGCGCCATTTCCCCGTTGACGATCAAACCCCTGAAGACCTCGCCGCCGCCACCTTGAAATTTCAAGAAACCTACGACTTTGACATCGTCAAAGTCACGCCTTCGTCATCCTTCTCCGTCAGGGGTTGGGGCGCAGAGGATGAATGGATGGGCGACTCCGAAGGATCGCGCCGCTATACCAAACGGGTCATCCACAAACCCGAAGATTGGGAGAACCTGCCTGAATTGGATCCAACCTCCCCGTTTCTTTCGGGACAGTTGGACTGTCTCCGTTCGATCAAGCAGCGTCTTGGCCCGGAGACCCCAGTCATCCAAACCATATTCAATCCGCTTTCACAAGCTAAGAATTTGGCAGGCAATGACCTGTTACTTGAACATATCCGAAAATATCCAAACGCCGTAAAGAAGGGACTGGAAACGATCACCAGGACGACTGTCAAATTTGTGGAAGCCGTAAGCGAGATGGGCGTGGATGGAATCTTCTACGCGATTCAACATGCCCAAGGAAGCATGCTCGAACTCGATGAGTACAAGGCCTTCGCCCTGCCGTTCGACCAGGAAACGCTGGCACCCGCCGGCAATCTATGGTGTAACATGCTTCATCTGCACGGGCAGGATGTTTATTTTTCACTGCTGCGCCTGCTCAACTTTCAAATCGTCAACTGGCATGACCGCGAGACCTATCCCTCGCTTTCCGAAGCGCAAAATCTATTCAAGGGTGTGGTTTGCGGAGGATTGAGACAGGATTCTCTCACGTCGGAGAATCCAGCCCTGGTCACGAAGGAGGCGCAAGATGGCATTAAGCAGGTGAACGGCAAACGCTTCATCCTCGGCACGGGATGCGTTGTCCCCATCACCGCCTCGCATGAAAATTATCTGGCGGCAAGAAAGAGCGTCGAATGACATTGCGGGTGATTTCAGGAAAAGCAAAAGGGAGAAAGCTAAAATCGGTGCCGGGCGATACAACCCGTCCTGTGATGGACCGGGTAAAAGAGGCGCTGTTCAATATCCTCGCGGATGATGTGGTCGATTCGAATTGGTGGGACCTTTTCGGCGGCACGGGCGCCATTGGTATCGAAGCCATCAGCCGCGGTGCAGCCTTCGTGCGGTTTACAGATTTGAACCGCGCGCCTATTGAAACTATAAAAGAAAACGTGGAACATTGCGGCTTTACAAAGCAAACCGAAATCCGGCGAGGTGATGCGTTTAGCATGCTGGCTTCCAAAGCCGATAAACAATTTGAGTATATCTATATTGCCCCTCCGCAATACAAAGAGATGTGGTTGAACGCTTTGAGACTTGTGGACGATAACTTGGAATGGCTGACCGAAGATGGAATGGTGATCGTGCAAATCGACCCGGCGGAATATATGGAAATCGAATTGAAAAACCTGATCGAAGGGGAACAGAGGAAATACGGCAGTACTTTGCTTGTTTTTTACGACTTGAAATAAAAAGGAGAAATCATGAATATCCTGCTCATCCTGCAATATCTTGGGTGTATTCTTACCGCCCTGGTGGGCGCATACGCCCTTTTCGCGCCCGCAAAGATTGTCGGTTTTACCGGCCTTGCCCCGCAAGGCGGACGCGGTATCACAGAGATCCGAGTTATTTTCGGGGTGTTCTTCATTGTGCTGGGTCTATTCCCCCTCCTCGTTCAGAATTCCGCCGCATTTCAAATGCTCGGCTATGCCTATTTCTTCGTTGGCATCGCTCGAATCATTTCCATTTTTCTGGATAAATCGAGCAGTTCATCCAACTGGTACAGTGTAGCTTTTGAAATCGTGTTCGGGCTGATACTGGTGTTATGACCAATTAATCGTCGTCATCCTGCGGGCCATAGGCGCGGACCACTGCAGCTTCCACTTCTGCATCCGTGTGCTTTTCGCAAGCCACGAGCGGTCGATGCGGGTTTGGCACATGCCTCCCGCCGGCTGTCATCACCTTACAGCCGATGAATTTTCCGTGCGCATCGCTGACGACATATAAATGGTACAACGTTCCGCAGACAATGCATCCGTGCATTTCACCTTTGGTATGCTTCTCGTCCATGATTCTGCCTCCAGTGGTGGGTAAACAATAAATTCAAACGATAGACCCTAAAGGTTCCACGAAGTCCTCGAAGAGGGAAATCCTTTAGGGTCTTATTCATATCCTATTCTTCTGAAATGGTAATCGCCTTGATGACATCCCCCATGAAAGCGGGGTTTGTGTTGGGGTCGCGGCGGGTAATGCCATTGACCACGTCCATACCTTCGATTACCTGCCCAAAGATGGTATAGCCGCCATTCAATTCCGGCGCGGGGCCAAATGTGATGAAGAACTGGCTGCCGTTCGTGTCACGCCCCGCATTTGCCATGGCCACCACACCGGGTTTATCAAAGGTAAGGTCGCTGTCCTCATTTACAAATTGGTAACCGGGGCCGCCTCCGCCTGTACCCGTCGGGTCACCACCCTGCGCCATGAAACCCTCCAACACACGGTGGAAGGTAACGCCGTTGAAATATCCTTCGCGGGCGAGAAAGACAAAACTGTTCACCGTGATTGGCGCTTTATCAGGATACAGCTCGATCACAAATTCACCGCCCTTTTCCATTTCAACTGCTGCGAAATATTTCCTGCTTGTGTCGATGGTCATCGGCGGAGCAGAATCGTATTGTTTGGGTCCGTTGGACGAAGCCGCCTGATCACTGGCACCCAACGATTCCCAGGGCACATACTGCCAAAGGAAAAACGCGGCCACGAGGACCACAATTGCCATCCCGATATATTGGACCGTCCTGTCGGGTTGCCTGGCTTGAGCTTTCTTTGCTTTTTTTCTGGCTGACATACAAAATCTCTCCTTGAAATTAGTTTACTGATTATATCAACCTTGCGCGTGCAATGTTTTTCTTGTATGCTTGCACCCAATGAAACAATATTTCAAAAAACAGGTTGCCCTCCCGCAGGATCATGGTTCCTGGGTATTCATCCTCAGTCCGTTGCTCGTCGGCATCTTCGCGGGGGGAGATTTCACCTACGCAACCTTCAATCTTTTCATTGCAGCGATGTCGGCATTCATGATTCGGCAACCGATGACCATTGCCGTCAAAGCTTACTCCGGCAGACGCCCAAAAACGGATCTGGGCGCCGCCCGGTTCTGGGTGCTGGTCTACGGCAGTATCGCAGCCCTGGCCTTGCTCGGACTGATCCTCGAAGGTTTTGGTTATATTTTATTCCTGGCCGTGCCCGGCATACCCGTATTTGTATGGCATTTGTGGCTGGTCAGCCGCCGGGCGGAGAGACGCCAGGCCGGCGTGGAAGTGATCGCCACGGGTGTACTTTCGCTGACAGCGCCAGCCGCGTATTGGATCGGAATCCGCGGGTATGATGCCTTTGGCTGGTGGTTGTGGGTATTTACCTGGCTGCAATCTGCGGCAAGCATTGTGTATGCCTATCTCAGGCTGGGTCAACGCGAATTGGAACAGGATCAAGCATCGGCTTTGAGTCGAGGCGGTTGGCGGCGGATGGGATTCCGCGCCTTCGCGTACACCACTTTTAATTTGGTCTTGTCCATCGGGTTGGGGCTGTCCAATCTGGTTCCGCAATTTACATTCATCCCATTTCTCTTGCAATGGCTGGAAACGATCTGGGGGATCAACCGGCCTGCGGTTGGTTGGAAGCCCACTCGAATTGGCATCCGCCAGTTGATCGTGAGCACCTTATGGACCATTTTGTTCATCATCTTTTGGAGAACCCCATGAACGATATGAAGTACGAACTGTTGACCGAGTTACACAGTAGAATGGAAGCCGATCTTCTCGAAAGTTATCTTGAAGCCAACGGCATCGACGTGGAACTGTTTCAAGAAGCGGTGGGGCACAACGTCTACCCTGTCACATTGGACGGCCTTGGCCGGGTGCAGGTTTTTGTGCCAAAGGAAAAAATCAAAAAGGCAAAAAAGATGCTCGAAGAATTCAAGGCGGGGAAATAATGATAAAAGGTTTTTGGAAAAGGCAAAGGCGGACATTTTCGGTGGAATGCCCGATATCATGGAAGCGCAAATGAAAGCCGCCAAAGTAATCACAATTTAATCCACAGCAGGAGCTAAAAATGGACTTCGATCTGAACGATGAACAAAAAACATGGAAGAAGATCGTGCACGATTTTGTGATAAAGGAATTAAGACCAAAAGCCCGCGAGGTGGACGAAAAGGAGGAGTTTAATTGGGATTCAGTCCGTAAAGGCGGACCCATCGGCCTGCTCGGCATGAGCATCCCCGAAGCGTATGGCGGTTCCAATGTGGACTCGATCTCGAATGCAATCGCGATGGAGGAACTGGGCTGGGGCTGCGGTTCCACCGCGCTGGCCTTCACCGCGCACAATGGACTTGGCACAGCCCCGATTGCGCTTTACGGAAGCGAAGAGCTGAAACAAAAGTGGCTTCCGCTTGTGGCGAGGGGCAAAAATAAACTCGGCGCGCTCGCATTGACGGAACCCGGCGCGGGCTCGGACATTCAAGGCGGCGTACTCACCAAAGCCGAAAAACAGGGCGATGAATGGGTGATCAATGGCTCGAAGATGTGGTGCACGAATGCCGGGATTGCCGAGTACATCATCACCCTCGTCCGCACCGACCCAAGGGGCGGCTCGAAGTCTCTGAGCATGATCCTTGTACCGACAGATTCAAAGGGACTGACGATCGGTCCTG
Organism: Anaerolineales bacterium; assembly: GCA_014860745.1. Taxonomy (GTDB): domain Bacteria; phylum Chloroflexota; class Anaerolineae; order Anaerolineales; family Villigracilaceae; genus Villigracilis. Next base: position 87,082 of record JACZJC010000078.1, on the reverse strand, counting down.
CTGAAAAGAAGATGGGATTACGCGGCTCACCAGCTCACGGAGTCACCTATGACAACGTCCGCGTGCCGCTGGGGAATTTGGTCGGTGGGGAAGGACGCGGCTTACAGCAGACCCTCTCAACGCTGGATGCGGGACGCATCAGCATCGGTGCGATCTCCGTTGGGCTGGCACAAGCTGCATTGGAAGCGGCAGTCAATTATGCACGGGAACGCAAGGCGTTCGGGCAGGCGATTTCGGAGTTCCAGGCGATCCAATTCAAATTATCCAACATGGCAATGGAAATCGAACTGGCACGGACGATGATCTACAAATCAGCCTGGCTCAAAGACCAGGGACGCCCGTACAACAAGGAAGCGGCGATTGCAAAACTGTTCGCCACCGAAATGGCGGAACGGGTTTGCTACGAGGCCATTCAGATCCACGGCGGGTATGGCTACAGCCGCGAGTACCACGTGGAACGGATGTACCGCGATGCGCGTTTGATGACCATCGGCGAAGGGACGAGCGAAATTCAACGATTGGTGATCGCCAGGCATGTGCTGGCAAGCGAGTGAGCCAACTTAAAAAACTTCGGAGGTCTCCAAGACCTCCGAAGTTTCAGTTTATTTTCGCACGATCACCCAGGCAGTTCCATCTTCCGTTTTGATATTCTTCTCCCCACTAATAAACAACTTTACGATTTCATCCGGCGCGAGGAAGTGACTTCGCATCAGCAGGAGTTTTTCGGCGAGGGCGATCAACTTCACGCCAAAGGTGCGGATGTCTGGTTCCTCGATGACGAGCACGCCGCCGGGCTTGAGCACGCGGAACATTTCGCGGGCGGTGTCTGCATGGTTAATGACGTGATGAAGCGCATCCACCATGATGACGCGCTCGAAGGAACCGTCCGCGAAGGGCAATGATTCAGAACCGCCGCACACAGGTTTGAGCGCGGAAAGAGGCGCTTCCTTCAACATGCCAAAAGAGACATCGGCGACGATGACTTCGTCCACCAGGCCGCGAATCGCGGAGGCAACGCGGCCCGTGCCGCCGCCCGCATCCAGCAATCTTCCGCGCACAGGCAGGGAGGCAGCTTCGCGCATCACATCGGTTTTGGAATAGGCAACGCGGGCATAGATCGGGGCGATCAGGGCAAAGTGGTCGAAGACAGGCATGGCCGTTAAACTGTAATCAAGTCTTTTATTTCATCGAACGTGGAAGGCCCGATGCCGGGGACATTCAAAATTTCATCGATGGTTGTGAACGGCCCGTTTTCGTCGCGGTAATCGATAATGCGCTGGGCAATGGTCGGCCCAACGCCCGGCAGAGAATCCAGTTCTTCGAGCGCGGCTGTATTGATGTTGATCAAGTCCTGGTTCTCATTGGGGGAAGTATCCTCCGGGGTGGTTGAACTCGGCAGTTCGGGCTGCGCCGCCGATTCAAGCGGCGCTTCCCCATCCTTGTACGGAATCACCAATTGGCCGCCGTCGGTCAGCAATGCCGCAAGGTTGATCGCATCCACATTCGCGGAGGCAAGCAACCCGCCCGCCGCATCGATGGCATCCTGCACGCGCGCGCCTTGCGCGAATTCATATAAGCCCGGGCGCGGCACTGCGCCGATCACATGCACAGCCACGGGGACTTTGGTCGGCGCGGGCTGCAGCACGATCGGATTCCCCGCCGGTGCGCGCGAAACAAATAGTAGCACACCCGCCAGCACAAAACCCGCCATTACGCCCAGCAGAACATACAAAGCATTTTTCATTGGTGCAATTCTACTCCAACTTCATCACGAGCAATTCCTCGCCCGTCCGGCGGAACACATCGGCCATATCAAAAAGTTTTTTCATGCGTTGGAAATAACGCGGCATTTGCGGTGAATCGACGGGGCGGAAACCAAATTTTTCATAGAGGGGTCCGTTGTGGGAAATACACATCAAGTATAAAGGCCGCGGGCTTCCGCGCAGTAATTCCTCGATGATCGCGCTTGCAATCCCCTGCTTTTGAAATTCAGGCCGGGTCGCTATCGATGCGAGTTCGAGGATATCCTTCCCGTGAGGCTTCAACTGTCCGCAGCCGATGACCCGCGCCTCGTCATCCAGCGCGACGACAAAACGCCTCCAATCCAGACCTGTGGGGTTGATCCCGGCTAAATTGATCAATTCTTTAATTTGAGCGGATTCTGATTCCAACGCCGGGCGAATCGTATACTTCAACATGGCTTACACCGCTCCCGCCGCCACAAGGATGATGAACGTGGCAATGAACCAATGAATCAAAAACGGCCAGAGAAATGATTTTGTTCGATACGCCACCCAGCCGAAGGCAAACCCGCCAAAAATGGTGGACAGGGTTTCGATCTCGGGCTTGGAAATATGCGCGACCGCAAAGGGGACGGCTTGCAGCCAGAGAGCCTCAGGCCCAAATTTACGCACATAGGCAAATAATATCCAGCCGCGAAAAATGAATTCCCAGCCGATCAAATCGAGGAAGGTTGTCCAGGGCAGGCCGGGCAAAAATCGCTCGTAATAGGCCTTCATGGACGGGTTGCCGCTCCCAAGAAAATAGATGACCGGCGCCATGAATAAAATCCCAAGCGCGGTGTAGGTCAGGCCCAGCTTCCAATCGCCGAAGGTAAACCCATATTCGCGCGGATTCTCCCGAAAGAAAACCAGGATGACCGCGAGTGGAATAAGCAGGTACAGAATCACGCGGTCCCAATATTTAAACCCAGTGAGTTTATGATAATGATCCACCATCAACAACAATGTGCTGACGATGGTGACCGTCACGACCTTCCAGTCAAACTTAATTTTTTCGCCGAGTAAATATTTCATAATTCTCTCGATAACTCAATTTATGGTTTTTTGGTTCAACATACCCGCAGGACTGCACAAGATTAATATGGGAAATGAGCTTCATTACCATCCGGCCCAAGCAATAGGACGATTTTATCCGCATCGCGCGTGAGTTCAAAGCCCCAGTTGGCGAGAAGCAGGAAACAGCCAAGAATCGCAAAAGTCACCGCCAACTTTCCGAACCCAGATCCATGCCAACGGGCGGATAGACCCTGGAAACCGGCCGCCCAGAATTTCGCGGCAAGGATGGCAAAATATGGGATCAATGCAAGGTGGAATCGATCCTCGGAAAGGATGAAAACATGGGGCAGAAGGTATGCAACGAGCAATAAGATAACGAGGAACGTAGATTGCCCCCGCTCCAAGAGAGAGAGTCCAAATACAGCAGAGGTGGATACGAAGATAAACGGCAACAGCAGAATTGCGGCCACGGTCAACAAGACTGGTTTGGGAATAAAACCGAAAATATTATTGGAATAAAAATACATCAGCACACGCTTCTCCAGCCCAAAGAAATAGCCAAGTCGATTCACCACCAGCGGAATAAATCGTTCGGGCTGAGCCTTGATGAACGCGAATGCCTGCTGCGCGCCGGTCTTATCTCGTTCAGCATCGTCCATGATGGTTAGCAAATCCAGCGAAGGGCCGAAGAGAAACGTCCCCGTCCCCTGCGGATGGTAACCGAGGTATAGGTTATATCCCATCGAGGTTTCGATGCCCGTGAGTTTATGGTGCAAAAGCGAATTGCGAATCACCCACGGAGCGACGACCAACACAAAGGAAAGCAAAGTGAGCAATGCTTTTTTACGATGCGAATAAAAGAGGTACAAAATAGCCAGCCCCGCAAAGGGAAGAATCACGGAGCGTGTGAGGGCAGTAAGACCAAGCAAGCAGCCAGAAAGGAGAAAATTGATATTCGCGGGGCGTTCAATAGATTTGAGAAGAAAGAGGAAAGAGGAAAGAAGTAAAACGAAAAAGGGATTTTCCGTGCCCAGCCCGAGCGGATAAACCAAAAGCATGGGATATGCGGCTACGAGCCAGGCAGAAATTTTAGCGGTTTTTTCAGAGGCAGGAATTAAGTGGCGGGAAACGAGATAGGTCAGCGGCGCAAGCGGCGCACCCAATAGTATCGCCTGCACGAGCCTCACGGCGAAGAAACGTGAAAAATCAAGCCCGCTGAAAAAGTAGATGACGGCTAAAAATGCCGGGTAAAGCGGCGCGCGGAAAGAAGTATAAACGCCATACTTTGGATCGTAGCCGGTGGCGGTGGAGAGGTCAAAGTCTACATAGGGTTCGAGTAATTTCAAATCCATCTGCGCGTACCAGCGAAAGCCATTTCCCGAGGCCAGGCTGCGGGCAAGCATGTCATATTGGAACATATCGTCGAGGCCGATGCCGAGTCCGCGGGTAAGCAGGATGGGAATCACCCGCAGGACCAGCGCGACCAGGTAAATGCGCAGAGGAAATGAATTTTTCATCGAAGGGTTTTAATCCTTCTTGCCAGATATGGCGAAAAATAACCCTCATATTTTTTCCACAACTCGGGCAGCTGCCAATCCCTGCCAGTCACTTTACCGCGGCAATTCCTCGAGCCGCAAGCACATTCAAATTCATCGTAGGGCTCACCGTCTGACATTGCATAATCGAAGGTCAACTCCTCGCCAGCCTCCACATCCCGCATGGCGGCCAGGCCAATCTGCCCAAAGAAACCCAAATTTGGTTCGCAGGAATGATTGAAACAATCGTTCGGTTCCTTCTCCTCCGCGGTGACCAAAAAAAGATCCTCGTCCACTTGCAAAACGCGCTGGGTGAAACGCGGCATGGCCGCGTCCAGCTTTTCTTTTTGAACGATCTTTCCGCCCCACATTGATACAAGCTCATTTTTTATAATTTTTTCAAGGGCGAAAACGCCGCATCCGCCCCCGGGATGATCGCGCGCTTCGCATTTCGGATTGAGATAGGAAAACATGAAGATTCCTCGATGTATTGGAAAAAGGATAACGCCTCTCCCTTCGGGCTGGCTGGGATTTGCTTCGAACGATTATTTACTGGCTGATAATTCCAAAGCCGGGACGCAGGTCTTTCGAGTTGAATCAATCCCGAGGTCCGAAAGGAGGCGAAAGGATGTAGCACGAAGAGCTATTATACAAGAAGGTGACGGTCATTTTAAAAAACGACCGTCACCTTCTATTTTGAGTCTAATTTAAGGGCGGGAAGAGAATCTTACTTCGTCTCGCCTTCTGTATCCGATGCCTCCGCGGAAATCTTCTGCGCGAAAAAAATCGGCAGGAAGGTGATGAGGATGACAATGGTGGCGACTACGTTCGTCACCGGGCGGTCACGCGGACGGGAAAGCTGGCCGAAGATCCAAATGGGGAGCGTGGTCTGCTGGCCGGCAGTAAATGTGGTGACGATGACTTCATCGAAGGAAAGCGCGAAGGCCAGCATGCCGCCTGCAAGCAGAGCAGTTGCGATATTGGGCAGGACAACATAACGGAAAGTTTGAAAAGAATTCGCGCCCAGGTCCATCGATGCTTCGATCATCGTTCCGCTGGTGCGGCGGAAACGCGCGAGCACGTTGTTATAAACTACAACGACGCAAAATGTTGCGTGGCCGATGACGATCGTCCAAAACGAGAAGGGGATGTCCAAACCGCCGATGGCAGTGCGCAAGGCGATGCCGGTAACGATACCAGGCAAGGCAATCGGCAACACCAGAAGAAAAGAGATGGATTCGCGGCCAAAGAAATTACTACGATAGACGGCTGCGGCGGCAAGCGTTCCGAGAATCAACGCGGCAAGGGTTGCAATCGCGGCGACCTGCATGGACAGGGTGAGAGAGCGCCAGAGGTCCGCCCGCTGCAAAGCCACGCCGAACCATTTTGTGGTGAAACCCGGCAAAGGGAAGGTATAGGTGGTTTCATCGGGCGTCAATGTGTAGAGAAAGATGATCCACATGGGGACGTGGAGGAAAAGCAGGGTGCCGAGGGCGGCGAGGGTTAAACCCAACGGTGCTTTTGGGAGGTTATCGGATGATTTAGAGGGCATCGAAGGCTCCGAGTTTGCGGGCGATCAAAAGGTACACCACCATAATTACAACTGGTCCCATGGTCATCGCGGCGGCGAGCGGGATATTACCACCTGTGCCTTGATAGGAATAAACCGCCTGTCCGATAAAGAATTTGGAATTTCCGAGCGTGAGCGGGACGATGAAATCTCCCAGCGTCAATGAGAAAGTAAAAATAGAGCCCGCCACAACACCGGGAAAAGCCAGCGGCAATATAACGGTGCGGAAGGTTTGGTAGGGTTTTGCACCCAGATCGCTGGAGGCTTCAAGCAGCGAGCCGGGGACCCGCTCCAATGCAGTTTGGATGGGAATGATCATGTAAGGAAGCCAGATATAGACGAAGACGATAAACATCCCAATCGGTGAAAGGGAAAGGGACGACCCGCCAATGCCCGGCAAACTGAGCAGCCAATCCAGCGGACCGTTCAGGTGAAGGAGGTTGATAAACCAGGAGAGGATTCCCTCCTTAGCGAGGATCAACTTCCAGGCATACACACGCACGAGATAACTCGACCAGAGCGGAATTGTCACCGCAATGAGCAGCCAGGTCTTTAATCTTCGCGAGGAAAATTTTGCAATGTAATAAGCCAGGGGGAATGCGATCAGCGCATCCACGACAGTTACAAAAAAAGCCATGGATCCGGTCCGCATAAAGATTTCGCGATTGGCCGGGTTGAAGATCTGGGCATAGGTCTTCAGCGTGAACTCACGGATGACCATGCCTGTGAAATCGTCGATCGAGAAAAAACTATTAATTAATAGCGAGAACAAGGAACCAAGATAAACCACCACCATGTACAACAACGGCGGCGTAAGGAAAAGAGCCAAAACCAGGCCGGGCCTCCGGTAAAAAAACGTGGAGATGCGGTTTAACACATTAACCTCCCACGCGGCTGATATGGTCTTTCTGCCAGGAGAGTTTTACTTTTTGTCCCTTTGCAGAGAGAACTTCCATGGATGTGGTCTTCAGATTTTGCTCGATCACAACCAGATCACCTCCGCCCTCGATCTCCACCAGGTAGCGGGTGTAAAGGCCAAGATAAATCACATCACGAACGACACCATCGATGGAAACCATGTCTTCGGCGGATTTGTCCCTGACCGAGCCAAGATGAATCTTCTCCGGGCGGATCGAGAAGGTCTGTTCGGAGCCGGTGATGCGTTTGGCAACCTCTCCCTTGACGAGGTTCGACGTCCCCACAAACCCCGCCACAAATGCCGAAGATGGTCTTTCGTAAACATCCGATGGCGAACCAATCTGCTCGATCTTTCCCTGATTAAAAACAGCAATGCGGTCACTCATTGTGATCGCTTCTTCCTGGTCGTGTGTGACAAAAATAAAGGTGATGCCGACCCGCTTTTGAATCGCTTTCAACTCGACCTGCATTTGCTGGCGCAGTTTCAAGTCCAGGGCGCCGAGCGGTTCATCGAGAAGCAAAACCTTCGGGTGGTTGATCAGGGCACGGGCGAGGGCGACGCGTTGTCTTTGTCCGCCGGAGAGCTGCGATGGCTTTCGCCCTGCAAAACCCGTAAGTTGGACGAGTTCGAGAATTTCATCCACGCGTCTTACCCGCTCCTCTTTGGCGACCTTCTTCACCATCAAGCCATAGGCGATATTATCCCCCACATTCATATGTGGAAATAATGCATAATCCTGAAAGACCGTGTTAACGTCCCGATCGTAGGGCGGCAGGTTGGAGACATCCTGTCCGTATAATCGGATTTTCCCGGAGGTGGGTCTGTCGAACCCGGCGATCATCCGCAGGCAGGTGGTTTTCCCGGAACCGGAAGGCCCCAGCATGGAAAAGAATTCCCCATCCATGATCTCCAGGTCAACCTGGTCAACAGCTTTAACTTCTCCAAAATGGCGGCTCACTTGATCGAACTGAATGGCTGGCGCGGAGGGATTGTTCATCATATTGACTGCTCTTCACCGATTGAAAGAGTATCAGGCGGGGACTCCCCCGCCTGATACTCAAGCACAAATTAAAATTAACGACCGCCGATGACGGCTACGTAGTTCGTGACCCATTCATGATAGGGCACACATTCCATACGGCCATCACCACAGTCGGTGGTGGGAGTGCGCCACCATTGAATCTTGTCGAAGTCGTTCAAGCCGTTGTTCACACAGCCATCCGCACCCAATAATTCGTTGCCATCGCAGGCATCCAGGCGGACCGGAACATTCTGGAACCAGGCGGCCAGGTCGCCCTGCACCTTCGGGTCGAGAGAGTGTTCCATCCACGCGTAGGCGCAGTTGACATGTTCAGAGTCCACATGCAGCATGGTGGTATCCGCCCAACCGGTTGCGCCTTCCACAGGAACAACCTTTTCAATCGGAGCGCCGCCAAACTTCAGCAGGTTCGCCTGGAAAGGCCAGGAACCGGAAGCGGCAACACCTTCATTGGTGAAGTCGTCCATCTGAACAAAGGCATCATGCCAATAGCGGTTGATCAATGTGCGCTGCTGGCGGAGCAACTCAATCGCCGCATTGAATTGATCGCGGTTCAGGGCATAGGGATCCGTAATACCGAGTTCAGGATTCTTGCTCTTTAAGTAGAGGGCAGCATCCGCCACATAGATTGGACCATCGTAGGCCTGAATGCGTCCCTTGTTGGATTCGCCATCCGGAAGGGTCATTTCTTCGAAGACTACATTCCAGCTTGTGGGAGGCTGATCGCCAAACACTTCGGTGTTGTACATTAAGATATTTTCACCGGAAGAATACGGCACGCCGTAATGGACATCGTCCACAGTATGCCAGGGAGCGTTTTGCAAGCGCGAATCGATTTTGTCATAGCTGGGGACGCGGGAAATGTCGATCGGCTGAACACGCCCGCCGGAGATCAGGCGGTTGGAGGCGTCGCCGGAAGCGGTCACGAGGTCGAAACCGCCTTCGTTCATCAAAGCTACCATTTCATCGGATGTGGCGGCGGTCTTCACTGAAACAATACAACCGGTCTCAGCCTCGAAACTTGTCACCCAGTCATAGGCGGGGTCGGTTTCACCGCGCTCGATATAACCAGCCCAGGCAACAATCGAAAGCGCACCTTCCAATTCCATCGAAGGCGCTTCGGTGGCAGCCGCAGGCGCTTCCGTGGCGCTGGATGAAACTTCCGTTGCACCAGATGGAGCTTCCGTTGCGGGGGCTGCGCCTCCGCAGGCTGAAAGCACAAGGCTCCCCAAAACAAACAACGCTATTAAATTAAAAGCGTACTTTTTCATCACTCTCTCTCCTTTTTCTCTAAATTGGAAAAACCTCGGTTGAACGAACGAGCGATAATACAATCAGCCCGGGCCACCTCCTCTCATGTACACATAATTACACCGCTGCCAACCCAAAGATACGACGCTTGCCGGTGTTTGCACAAATTATATGGGAAATTAAGAATGAAAGTCAATTCCCGATTGCCGAATAGGACACGCGCCTCGGTCTGCGTCCGGGCCTGCCGGCTCGCGCATGCATTCCCCACGCTGGGAAATAAACCGGCCATGTGCATGGCGGTATAATCCCTAGAAAATCAACCCGGAGATTGACCCATGGCAGACCTTCCCATTTACCCGCTCAGTGAAGAACATAAAATGCTCCGCGATGCGGCGCGTGATTTTGCACAAAAAGAGATCGCCCCCGTTGCAGCAGAATTCGACGAAAGCGGCGAATTCCCGCATGCCACGGTCAAGAAAATGGGCGAAATGGGCTTCATGGGCATCGAAGTTCCCGAGCAATACGGCGGTGCAGGCATGGATGCCCTTGCCTACGTCCTGGCGCTTGAAGAGATCTGCAAGGTGGACGCCTCGCATGGCGTCATCATGTCTGTCAACAATTCGTTGTATTGCCACGGCATTCTCAAATTCGGCACCGAAGAACAAAAGAAAAAATTCATCATGCCCATAGCTTCCGGCAAAGCCATTGGAGCCTATTCGCTTACCGAGCCTCAAAGCGGATCGGACGCCGGCACGATGAAAAGCCGCGCCATCTGCGACGGCGATACATACGTCCTGAACGGACGCAAATCATGGGTCACCAGCGGACCGGTGGCTGATTATTTCGTCGTCTTCTTCATGACCGATCCCGATAAAAAACAAAAGGGTGTTTCCGCATTTTTAGTGGAAGGCAATACCCCCGGCCTCGTGCGCGGAAAGAAGGAACCGAAGCTGGGCATCCGCGCTTCTGCCACCTCCGAGTTGATCTTTGAAGATTGCCGTATCCCCGCTGAAAACAGACTCGGCGAGGAAGGCGAAGGTTTCAAGATCGCCATGACCGTTCTGGATGCAGGACGCATTGGGATTGGGACACAAGCGCTTGGGATTGCGGAAGCTGCCTACGAAGCCGCGAGACAGTACGCAGGTCAGCGTGAGGCGTTCGGCCAGCCGATCGGTGCTTTCCAGGGGACCGGATTCAAAATCGCTGACATGAAGACCCGCATCGAAGCATCGCGCTTATTGGTTTACAACGCCGCAATTTCAAAAGAAAAAGCGAAGGCCACCAACGGCCGCTACTCGCTGGAGGCATCCATGGCGAAATTATTCGCATCCGAAACTGCCATGTTCGTTACCCATCATGCAGTACAGATCCACGGCGGCATGGGCTACAGTAGAGAGCTACCCCTCGAGCGTTATTTCCGCGATGCAAAGATTACGGAGATTTACGAAGGTACAAGCGAGATCCAAAGACTGGTGATATCGAGAAGCGAACTGGGCATTAAATAAAAATGGTTCCCATTGCAAGGAAATCCCTTGAATGAACCAGCCAATCGCCTACCTGCTTGTCCTGTTGCTGTTTGCAATTTTTTTGGATTACATCCTCGTTTCGCGCTGGGCGTTCTACAGAAAAAAACTTGAAGAACAAAAAAATACAAAAGCGGGCAGGGCCAAGCTCTTCAAACAAGTATTCCTGGATGAACCCATTCGATCCTGGAACCATTCCCGTATTGCACGGTTCCTGAAAAATTTCAACCTGCTCCCCTGGCTCGAATTAACCGCGCTTGCCCTTTGGGCGATCTATGTTGGGTGGGAATACCTGGACATGGATCCGCGCAAAATTCCCATGGGACGTGAACTGGGCTCATCCATTGCCGCCAACCATATGTGGACCCAAATCTTAAACTGCGGCTGGTGCGCCATGTGGAACGGATTCCAGCGCGGCGGCTACCCCGCCTTTGCAGATATTCAGGGGAGCATGCTTCACCCCGTGGTTATTCTCACAACGCTTGCCTTCGGAGTAATCAACGGCGTAAAAATTACGCTGGTCATTTCATTTTGGCTGGCGGGTGTGGCGCAATGGTGGATCGCTCGTGAATTGAACCTAAGCTGGCTTCCACGGATGTGGAGCGCGGGCATTGCCATTGCGGGAGGTCATCTCGCCGGCCGCATGGATCTGGGCGTGTATGGGGTTGTACTTTCCACCGCGGCCGCCAGCCTGGCGCTTGCGGCTTTGATTCGTCTGGCAAAGAAAAATACCCGCAGGAATGCGCTTCTGCTTGGGGTGATGACAGCCTCGGCCATCGTTTCCGGGCAGGGATACATTCAGGTGGGATTGATCGGAATTTTGCCTGTATTTCTCTTTTTTTACCGGGGAAAAGAAAACGTAAAAACAACCTGGTCAAATTACATCCTTGCCGCGCTGATCGCCTTTCTTTTGGCGGCGCCTTTCCTCATTCCATTTCTACACTTCAGCCCGAACCTATCCAAATGGCAGGACTCTGCATTCACCTCCGCCCAGCCGATCTCGTATTTGATTCTCAATCTCGTGATTGACGAACCTTCCTATTTTTTCTCCGAAGTGATGTCGAAGTTCCCATACCCTTATCTTTACACTCTTTATATCGGCTGGGTGCCGGTACTGTTATTTATTTATGCCCTTCACCATATTGACACTGCCGACAAAAAATTGATTTGGTTTATGCTCACTGCCATTGTTGTGGAATTCCTTATTGCAAGCGCCATCCTATTGAAATTATTAGCCGGCATTTTCCCCGTACTGGCCGGGGTAAGGCATCCCCCACAAATTGCCGGGCTGGCAATTCCGCTTATCCTGGGAGTGTCGGCATTCGGCCTTGAAAAATTACTCTCCCTCAACTGGCTCAGCTCATTCGCCCGGCGTTTTTCAAAATGGGAAACACCCGTTAAATGGCTCATCGTAATTCCGCTCATTTACAGCCTGCAAACCTGCCTTGTATTTTCAAATTACTGGACGGGTGTTACCTATCTGCGTGACGATCTCTTTATCACACTCGAGGAATTGAAAACCGCAGACCTGCAATGGGTCAACCCTCCCTTTGGTGAACATGTTTATATCGAGACCGCAATTGCCATGGGTATGAAATTATCTCCGGGCATTCTCACCTGGGATTGGAAAAACCGCATCCCGCCACCCCCGCGCATGGCAGCTGAACGAAGGATTCCCATCAACGCTGAATCAAAACTCATCGAAGATGCGGCTAAAATCGAAATTAAATTCCAACCGGAAAATTCCTATGCCTTCATCGAGGATGGGAACGAAAAATCGGCCTGCAAAGCATCAGGCTCCGGTGGATTCATTCAAGTTGCTTGTAATGGAGACAAAGCTGGAATATTAACCGTTCAAGAGAACATGTGGAGCGGCTGGCAGGCATGGATCGATGGGAAAGAAACCGAGCTTATCGATGGTGACAGGTTGCAGGTATCCGCACCCGCCGGGAAGCACATTTTCACCTTCCGCTACCTGCCCTGGGACGTACCGCTGGGCTTGTTATTGTTTACAATTGGAGTCTTCATCACCGTTTGGCTTTGGCTGTCTTCGGAAAAAAGAGGCGATTTCCAAAACCATGAGGCGAATATCATTGTGAAACCAATTAATAGTGAAATCAAGGATGAGAGAAATGTCATCAGCGCAACGTAATCTCGCAACTAGTCTGCTGGCCGGCGGGGGATTATTGGCATTCTTAAGCCAGATTACCCAGGTGGCGCTTCCCCTCGGCGAGCGCAGGGCACCGGTGATCTTAATGTTTTGCGGATTGTTCATTTATTTTCTGGGTGTGCTGACTTCGAGAAACGAAGCCTTCAGCACAAAGCTGGAACGTATCTTCACCAAACTTAGTCTACGGCTGAACGTTGAAAACTGGCAGGTCGCGGCAATTCTCGTTTCGATCCTTTTCTCGACCCTGGCACATTTTGCATCCGGTGATACAGATAAAATGGTCAGCCCGTTCGCGGCATGGGCAGCCTGGCTGATTGGGATTGGCGCATGCGTGGCGGGGTGTTGGAAAACCAACGACCTTGACCTGCGTTCAAAATGGAAAACCTTTGCATTTGCCCTCGGGCTGGCTTTGCTTGCGTTTCCGTTGCGTGCCCTGGCTACCAACAGCATCCCGATTATCCTGAATGGGGATGAAGCGTCTGCAGGAATTTATGGTATCAATTTTATGGAGGGAAAAGCGAATAACATATTTTCTGTGGGCTGGTACGCATTCCCGGGATTGTATTTTCTAATCCCCGCCGCCTCCATTTCCCTACTCGGCAACACAACCGCCGCACTTCGCATTCCATCCGCCATCGCCGGTGCATTGACCATTGGCGCCATTTACCTTTCCGGGCGGACGATGTTCGACAAGCGCACCGGCTTGATCGCCGCACTTGCATTAACCGGCTTTCACTTCCATATTCATTTCAGCCGAATCGGATTGAATAATATCTGGGACGGCCTTTTCTTTGCCACCACGATTGGGACAGCCTGGTATGCATGGGAGAAAGAGAACCGCACAGCCTACATTTTATCCGGGCTGGGAATGGGATTGTCACAATATTTTTACCCGAGCAGCCGCGTATTGCTGGCGCTCGTCTTTGGGGGGATCTTCATCAGCGGCTTATTCAATTTCACGAAATTGAAACGCTCCTTTGCCAATCTTGGATTAATGGCATGGATAACCGCAGTCGTTGTGCTACCCCTTGCCTGGTATTACTTCCGTTATCCGGAGCAATATTTTGCCCCGCTTGAGCGGGTAAGCATCCTTGGCTCATGGCTGGAGAATGAAATCCAGATCACCAACCAGCCCGCCTGGCGAATTTTGATGAAACAAATGGTGTTGGGAGTTCAGGCGTTTACATTTATTCCCCTCCAGCATTGGTATCGTCCGGAAGTTCCCTTCCTGCGGCCTTTGTATGCCGGTGTGTTTATTCTAGGGCTGGTCTATATTATTTCAAAACCAAAAGAAAGTAGATCCATCTTTCTGCTCCTCTGGCTGGTGATCTACATTCTCCTTGGCGGGTTGAGCGAATCCACGCCCGCGGCGCAGCGATATGTAGCCGCCGCTCCGCTCTGCATTTTGATCCTGGCTCATGGACTGGGCGAGACCGGCAACTTGATCGAACGGCTGTGGCAAAAACCCGCCAAGTGGATTACCGTGGCGCTGGTAGGAATTACTGTTCTGCTGGCGGTGGATGACCTGAATTTTTATTTCAATAAATACACGCCTCATACCGTCGTTGAATTCAACCGCAATGAAGGGGTCACCGCGCAGGAAATCGCCAATGAACTTCAAGACAAACCCAAGGGCACACAGGTCTTTTTCATGAGCAACCCGATCATGGGATATTATTCCATTCCCAGCATCTCCTACCTTGCCCCGCAGGTGGAAGGCATCGATGTTTTGCAGCCCTGGGGCTCTCCGGAAAACCCGATCCCCATGTCTGACCACTTGATATTTATTTTCCACCCAAGCAACACAACCGATCTGCAAGCCGTTCAAGATGCCTACCCCGGCGGAAAGCTTCATGAGAAAAAGGGCGTGGATGGTGAAACCATGTACTGGTTTTATGAATATGAAGCAGGCGCTTAAACAATGAAAACAGTCCTTTTTCGCCAGCATGGCGGACCCGAAGTCTTGGAATATACGGAATTCCCGACGCCTGAACCCAAAGCGGGTGAAGTTTTAATCCGCCTGCGGGCTGCGGCGCTCAACCGCATGGATGTGATGGTAAGGAACGGCTGGCCGGGCTTAAAACTTGAACTCCCCCACATCAATGGCGCGGACGGAGCGGGAGAAATCGCCGCGCTTGGGAATGATGTTACCGGTTTCAAGATCGGGGACAGGGTTGCCATCAATGCCAACCTTGGATGCGGCCAATGTGAATTCTGTCTTAATGAACAGGATAATATGTGCCGAGAATGGCACCTGCTCGGTGAAACGGTCCGTGGAACTTACGCTGAATTCATTTGTCTACCCAAGCGGCAGCTTTACAAACTGCCCGATGGTTTTGATTTTCATTCGTCGGCTGCAGCGGCATTGGTATATCAGACTGCATGGCATTCGATGGTCAAGCGCGGGGGAGTAAAAGCAGGGGAAACGGTGGCAATTGTCGGTGCGGGTGGAGGCGTGAATTCGGCGAGCGTGCAAGTCGCAAAATATCTTGGCGCGCGAGTCGTTGTCGTGGGATCGAACTCGGAAAAATTGAAAAAGGCTGAACTGCTCGGCGCGGACATTTTAATCGACCGCTCGAAGGAGGAGGATTGGTCGAGGGCGATTTTTCTTGCAACCGAAAAACGCGGCGTGGATGTGATCGTTGACAATGTGGGCACGACCTTTCCGTTGAGTCTGCGCGCGCTTCGCAAAGGCGGACGGCTGCTTACCGTTGGCAACAGCGCTGCGCCGCGCTTTGAGATCGACAACCGATTTATTTTTGCAAAACATCTTTCGATCATCGGCTCCACCATGAGCACACTGGCGGATTTCAGCGAAGTGATGGATTTGGTGGTTGCTGGTAAACTCAAGCCCGTTCTCGATACGACTTTCCCTTTGAAGGATGCCGCCGCCGCTCAGGAACGATTGTGGCGGGGTGAAAATTTCGGCAAGATCACGCTCGATATTCCATAGGACATGTATAATCGGCATTCTTAAAGGCCGATGCAAACAAAATGAAATTTCTGAAACGATTCTCATTATTTGAAGTTACCCTCGTCACCGTCATCCTAAGTATCCATTTATACGCCGCGCTTGCGGACGCGTACAATTTCCCGAATGTCTGGTTCAAGCGCGACGATGCTTATTATTATTTCAAGGTGGCCCAAAATATCACCGAAGGGTATGGAAGCACCTTCGATGGGATCAACCCGACCAATGGTTATCACCCGCTTTGGATGCTCATCTGCATTCCCATTTTTGCGCTCGCCCGTTTCGACCTGATCCTGCCGCTGCGGGTGCTGTTAATGGTTGCGGCAGTTATGCAGGCTGCCACAGCTGTGATCATCTACCGGTTGGTGAAAACTCATCTTTCGCAGGCGGTTGCCATCGTAGCTGCTTCATTCTGGTCTTTCCATTTTTATATCCATGCTGTTGTTTACGAAAACGGACTGGAAGGCCCCGTGGCCGCTCTGGCCATCGTTTATTTGATCTACAAGCTGTCCATCTTCGAAATGGAATGGCGCACAAAACCGGTCACTACCCGCCAGATTGTGGAGATCGCCCTAGCCGCATCCATTGTCATGTTCAGCCGGCTCGACCTGGTCTTCCTTGCCTTCATCGTTGGGATTTGGGTGGTTTTTCGCGGCAGGGTCATTCGCAGCCTGCTCCCCCTGGATATGCTTGCTATTTTCATTTCGATGGTCAGTTCGGTAGCCTACCGGACTGGAATCGATTCGTACAACACCATCTACGCCACGTCCGCAATCGAAGCAACCGTGCTTGCCTTCGGAGTAAAAATCCTAGCCTTATATTTTTTTGGTGCGTATCTAAACCCGCGCGCAAGTTCCATATGGAAAGTTCTCCGTCAAACCTTCTTCGCGCTCACAACCGGCACGATCATCACGACAGCTCTGTATTTAATTCTCACCCAGATCGGCGTGGCGAAAAACTTCCCGCGTACCGCCTTTCTTCTGGATTGGGGGTTGAGCCTGTTCCTGCTTTCCATGATTCGACTCGCCGCTTTCGCGTTGAGCCGTTCAATATCCGTCAAAACGGATTCGCCGGTGGCCGAATTGAAAGGGAATTGGAAAACATGGTTCAACGAAGGATTAACCTATTACGGGGTGTTGGGTGGATTCCTGGCTTTTTACATGCTCTTGAACAAAATCATGTTTGGCACATCCAGCCCGGTAAGCGGGCAGATCAAACGCTGGTGGGGAAGCATGCCGAGCACCGTCTACGAGCGTCCCGCCTCAAATTGGTATGCCTTCTTTGGAATTAGCAAAGACGCATTCAATCCCTGGGACCCCGGCACCGATATCGTACTTTGGCTCGGCAATTTACTTCGCGGAGTCTTTCCCAGCGTCGAGATGGAAGACGGGCGGTATTACATTGCCATGGCAATTCTATGCATCGCGGGGCTGGCGCTTTTCTTCGCAAACAAACATCGCGCAGTGCATATAAGCTCGAAGCTGACTTTCATCCCTATCTTTGCCGCCAGCGGGATTCATCTCCTGTCTTATTCGGCCACTTCGTATGGTGGAGTCAAGGAATGGTATTGGGTCAGCCAGATGATTCTCGTCACCCTTTTAGGCAGCTACTTCCTCGACCTGCTCCTGCGGCCTTTGCTTCGTATAAAATTTGCCCGCCTCGCCCTGCAGACTATCGCGATTGGCATCTTCACAATCTTCGCCTACAACCTGACTGACTTCGCAGTGACATCCATGCGGCATAATTACTTCGACCCCGACCGTCCATACATGGACGTTGTCCGATATCTCGAAGCGAATACACCTCCCGGCAGCATCATCGGTATGACAGGCGGCGGCAATGTAGGATATTTCATCCGCGACCGCACCATTATAAACATGGACGGCTTGATCAACAGCAACGATTATTTTCATGCCCTGCAAAACGGAGAAGCATCCGCATTCTTGCGGGATCGCGGCATGACTCTTGTCTTTGCCAATCCGCGGCTCCTCGCTCTCCCGCCTTACTTCGGTCAATTCGCACCCTTCCTCGAACGTTACAGCAGCTACGGCGGCAAGGGTTTATTCTATTTGCTGGAAGAACCAAAATATTAAGAGGATGATTTGAAAAATACCCTGGCCATCGCATTGACATTAGCCCTGCTGTCAGCATGCGCATCCGCACCGGCAGCGCCTCAACCCGCGGACCCTTTGCCTGCTTCCACTTCCCAAGCCTCCCCCACGCCGACGCCACCTACGCCAACAGCCACGTTCGCCGTCTCCCCGCTCGACGATGATGCGAATACTGTCTATTATTTCACACCCGATGCATGCAAAGCCAAATGGACAAATAACGGGCAGGAGCTTCCCTGCCCCGGAGTGAGGGGCCAACTTGAATCGGGATTTGTCGGTTTACTGACTCAAACCGAATTAAGCCTGCCGTATCATGCTGACGCCATCCTGGCTGTCCCATCGCAGGACGGAAGGTTCCTGGGTATTTTTGGAGCCTTTCCCGCCCGAAAGATAGAGTTCGGAGATTTTTTCCGCACCCAACTGTATTGCATGCCCGAAGCACAATGCGATGTCACCTTCTCGCTGGGTTATTATGACGAAAGCGGGAAATTTTTCGATCCATTCCCCGCCTGGCCGTATAACTATGCGGAACTCCCGCACTTGGTTAATTTTCCGCTCGACTTGATAGCAAACCAAACGGTGCGGCTTACCTTGATCGTGCGCGACAATGGAGACCCGGCCGGAGATTACGCTGTTTGGGTGGAGCCGCGGATTTTCAGGCACCCGGGTATCGTCACACCCACGCCCTAACTATGAAAAGACCTTTCTCTGTAACCCTGACACTCTGGGCGGTGTTAATCACCATAACCTGGAACCTCCTCCGTCTGTGGACCTCCCTTGCATGGAGCAATGTGTTGAAGGAATTCTCCGCCCGGCTGGCGCCGAATATCAGTGCAGGAATTGGCGGGGTATGGGTGATCCTTGGGTGCGTCCTGTATTGGGGCATTTGGCAGAAAAAATCATGGGCTGGGAAAATGCTGCTTGTAACGGGAGCAGGTTATACGGTCTGGTATTGGAGCGAGCGGTTCTTTTTCCAAAACCCGCGACCAAATACAATGTTTGCTGTTATAGTGAATCTGGGATACCTGATCCTCATTTATTTTGCCAACAAATCACTTTTGAGAGAGGCCTATGAGCGAATTATCGAAAATCCAGAAATTGAATGACCAAAAAGCGCAATCGCGCCTTGGCGGTGGACAGGCGCGCATCGAAGCGCAGCACAAAAAAGGACGCCTGACCGCCCGGGAACGGCTCGACCTTTTGTTGGATAAAGGCTCTTTCCGCGAAGTGGACCCGTTTGTGGTACACCGCACCCATGATTTCGGTCTCGATGAACAGAAATTCATGAGCGACTCGGTGGTAACTGGCTGGGGCACTGTGGAAGGCCGGCTTGTATATGTATTTTCACAGGATTTCACCGTGTTCGGCGGAAGTCTGGGCGAGGTTCATGCGGAGAAAATCTGCAAAGTAATGGATATGGCGATGAAAAACGGCGCGCCAATTATTGGTTTGAACGATTCCGGCGGCGCGCGAATTCAGGAAGGCGTGGTATCGCTTGCGGGTTACGCGGATATCTTCCTGCGCAACACGATGGCTTCCGGAGTCATTCCGCAAATTTCCGCGATCATGGGACCCTGCGCTGGCGGCGCGGTCTACTCCCCCGCCCTGACGGATTTTATTTTTATGACCCGCAACACTTCCTATATGTTCGTCACCGGGCCGGACGTTGTCAAGACCGTCACTCATGAAGAAGTGACCCAGGAGGAACTGGGCGGTGCAGGTGTGCATTCCGAAAAATCTGGCGTCTGCCACGTTGCCGCCGACAGTGAAGCGGATACGTTGTATCTCATCCGCAAATTATTGAGTTACATGCCGCAGAATAACATGGAAGATGCGCCCTTCGTGCCGGGGGACGACCCGCTGCGCATGGAAGAGGGCTTGAATGGCATCATTCCCGACGACCCCAACAAACCGTACGATATCAAGGAAGTCATCGGCATGATCGTGGATAACGGCCAGTTTTTCGAGATCCACGAAAATTATGCGCAGAATGTTGTAGTTGGATTTGCACGGCTCGGCGGGCATTCGGTCGGTATTGTCGCGAATCAACCCGCTGTTTTGGCGGGGGTGCTGGATATCGACGCAAGTGAAAAAGCCGCACGGTTCGTGCGCTTCTGCGATTCCTTCAATTTCCCGATCATCACCTTTGAAGATGTGCCGGGCTTCCTGCCGGGCACAATTCAGGAACACCACGGCATCATCCGTTCCGGTGCGAAATTGCTGTATGCCTACTGTGAAGCGACTGTGCCGAAACTAACCGTCATTACCCGCAAGGCTTATGGCGGGGCATATTGCGTCATGTCGTCCAAGCATATCCGAGGTGACGTGAATCTGGCGTGGCCGACAGCCGAGATCGCAGTGATGGGACCGGACGGCGCGGTGAATATCATTTTCCGCAAAGAACTCGAAGCAGCAAAAGACCCGGCCAAGAAAAAGGCGGAGCTGGTGGCGGAGTATAAGGAAAAATTTGCAAACCCCTATGTGGCGGCTTCCCGCGGCTACATTGACGATGTGATCGAGCCCAAGGAAACCCGTCCGCGTTTGATCAATGCGTTGGAGATGTTGAGCAACAAGCGCGATGGCAATCCTGCCAAGAAACACGGGAACATTCCGTTATAGCATGTCATTGCGAGGCGGCGTTCTTTCGCTTAAGCAATCTCCCAATAACGAGAGAACTGCTTCGGGAAATTCCCTTCGCAATGACATCTGAGAGGTGTTATGTTCAATAAAGTCTTAATTGCAAATCGCGGCGAGATCGCCGTCCGTATCATCCGCGCCTGCCGTGAACTGGGCCTTGAAACCGTCGCTGTTTTCTCCGAAGCCGACCGAAACGCCCTGCATGTCCGTTATGCCGATGAGGCGTATCTGCTCGGCCCTGCGCCTTCGCGTGAATCCTATTTGCGGGCGGATAAGATTTTGGATATTGCCAAAAAATCTGGTGCAAATGCGATCCACCCCGGCTATGGCTTTTTAGCTGAGCGTGAAGATTTCGCGGCGAAATGCGCAGACCTTGGCATTACCTTTATCGGTCCAAAACCTTCCTCCATTGCAGCAATGGGCGATAAAGGCAAGGCGCGCGCAACCGTCATCAAGGCAAATGTTCCCGTGGTGCCGGGCACAGAGGCTGTTGGCAACATGACGGATGATGATCTGTTGAACATCGCTCCAAGCATCGGATTTCCTTTGCTGATCAAGGCCACTGCGGGCGGCGGCGGAAAAGGCATGAGGGAGGTAAAAAGCCTGGAGGAAATGCCGACCCTGCTTCAGTCCGCGAGACGCGAGGCGGAATCCTCGTTCGGTGATGGGAATGTCTATTTGGAAAAACTGGTCGAAGGCGCGCGCCATATCGAATTTCAGATCATGGCAGATTCGCAGGGCAATGTGATTCACCTTGGCGAGCGTGAGTGCTCCATCCAGCGCCGTCATCAAAAATTATTGGAGGAGGCGCCTTCGCCATTCCTCGACGATGAATTGCGCGAAAAAATGGGAAGCGTGGCAGTGAAATCCGCGCAGGCAGTGGATTACGTCAATGCGGGCACGATCGAATTTTTGGTGGACAAAGACCGCAATTTTTATTTCCTCGAAATGAACACCCGCCTGCAGGTGGAACACCCCATCACAGAGATGGTAACCGGCGTGGATATCGTCGCCGAACAGATCCGCATCGCACGGGGCCGGCAACTGAGCTACACACAGGAGCAGATTCATTTCAAGGGGCATGCCATCGAGTGCCGTGTGAATGCCGAAGACCCATTCAATGGATTTATGCCGTCGACCGGGCGCATCACGCATAGCATCCTTCCCACAGGGCCCGGCGTTCGCGTGGATACAGGCGTGTACCCAGGTTTCGAGATCACGCCATATTACGACCCGATGATCGCCAAGTTGATCGTCTGGGGCGAGACCCGCGCCCAGGCCATCCTGCGGATGCGCCGCGCACTGGAGGAATATCGCATCGTCGGCGTGCGGACAAATATCCCCTTCCATCAGACCTTGATGGATTCGCACCGCTTCATGGGTGGTCAGTTTGATACTCGCTTTGTGGAAGAGCGCTTCTCAATGGACGGCTCCACCGAAATTAAGAATTCAAATGCCGAGATCGCCGCCATCCTTGCCACACTGGTCGCCCACAAACAGACCGAGCGCTCGGCTCAAATCGTCCGCCGCAATGAGCGCGACACGAGCAATTGGAAATGGGTCGGTCGTTGGGAACGAATGCATCGGTAGAAAATTTACTTTTTACGATCGGCGAATTTGAATTGAGGTTTAACCATGAAATATGTGACAACGATTGACGGGAAAGAATTCGAGATTGAAGTGGTGGATGATCGGCACATCCGCGTCGGTGACCGGCTGGTTGCAGTGGATTTCGAATCGGTCAGCGGACAGCCGGTCTATTCGCTTATCTTCGATGGGAAATCGTACGAGTCCTTTGTCTATCAAGGGGAGGAAGATTGGGAGGTGCTCTTACGCGGACGGCAGTTCCAGGTAAAGGTGGAGGACGAAAGAGAGAAGCGCTTGAGGGCAGCAGCGGGCGGAGGGGTGGCTGAGGGAGGCGAATTCCACCTTAAGGCGCCCATGCCCGGGCTTGTCGTGAGCTTGCTTGTCGAGGAAGGCCAGCCCGTTAAAAAGGGCCAGGTTCTGCTGATCCTCGAATCGATGAAGATGCAGAACGAACTCAAAGCCCCGCGAGACGGGATGATGGGGAGAATCCGTGTGAAGGCCGGCGAAAGCGTGGAGCAAAAACAGGCCTTGTTGAGCCTGCATTGATCCCATGAACGGGCAGGAGACCGAAGCCAAGTTCTTCGTGCGTAACCTGAAAAAAATCGAGTTGCGCCTTCTTGAATTGAATGCGCATTTGATTCAACCGCGGGTGCATGAGATCAATTTCCGCTATGATACTCCGCATAACGAGTTGAGGAATAAAAGCAGGGTTTTGCGCCTGCGGAAGGATACAGAAGCGCGTTTCACATACAAAGGCCCCAGCGAGGTGACGGAAGACGGCGTGCTCACCCGCAGGGAGATCGAATTCGTGGTTGGGGATTTCGAAAGCGCCAGACAATTTTTGGAAGAGTTGGGTTTCAAACCGATCGTTTTCTACGAAAAATTCCGTACGACCTTTGAAATGGGCGATGTCCACATCATGCTCGACGAGCTGCCCTATGGTGAATTTGTGGAAATCGAAGGGGAGGACACCCGGGCTATCCAGCAGATCGCCGCCCTCCTCGGGCTGGATTGGAAAGAAATGGTCAAGGCTGGCTATCATGCCCTGTTCGAAAGAATTAATAATAAATACAATCTCGAAGCGGGGAATTTGAGTTTCAAAGCACTGGGGTCCATCCACGTTTCGGCCGACGACCTGAAGATAAATCCAGCCGATCAATAAGCTAACTTATGAGCTTGGATAAAATTTGGGGCGCTAAAAAGCTGATTACGCCAATCAGTATATTGTGTTGATTCACACCTCAAGAACAAGAATTTCTCCAGCTTGACTTTGCACAACGAAGTACTATACTAAAGCAAGAGGCAATATGCAGCTCAAAGGCTTGGACGAACTTAATAAGTATGTCCCTGAGTTGAATTCAACAGGTGGAAAACTAAAGTTTGCATTCCGTTTTTTGTTTATTTTTTCTCTCGTTACCATTTACTTCGTTCTTACCGACCAGATCCCCACCTGGACCCTCGACAGCCAGATCGTGATCGTTGCAATCGGTTTTCTATCTGTCAGCCGCGTTTTCACCCAGAAAAATAGACTTCTCGAAAAATACGGGGAACAAGCCTATAACCAAGCCGTTTGGAAATACGCCCTCCCCGGGCTTGCCATGCTGCTTGCTGCGGTTGCGCACATTGGTTACATGAACGGACCCAAGTTCACATTCACACAACCAACCATCACAACCATCCTTTTCATTCTGGGCTGGTATAACTTAATCGTCGGCATTTCACTCTGGATCCGCTCCATCCTGACTTTTGGTTTCGACAATCTTTCGATGTTGTATGTGTACCATCCCCAAAATGGACAACTCATCAAGTCAGGCATATACCAGGCTCTTCGGCACCCCGTTTACGCGGGCATACTCCGTGTGGGATTTGGGCTGGCATTTCTCAATCTGGGCATTTACCCGATCACCTTTTCATTTCTTATGCCGCTTGGATTTTTTGGCTGGATTCGGCTTGTGGAAGAAAAGGAATTGCTCGAACGCATCCCAACTTATTCTGAATATCGCAAACGCACTCCCGCCTTTTGGGTAAGCCCGCGCAACATTGGGCTGTTCTGGAAGTTCATCTTCATTGGCAAATAAGGGATACAAAATGAAAACCCTGCTCATTCTTGGCGGCTACGGCTATACGGGCAAATTTCTTGCCAAACACCTGCTTGCCCAAACCGATGCAAACATCATCATTTCCGGTCGCAGCCTGGAAAAGGCAAAATCATTTGCAGATGAATTAAACAGCCCGCGAGTGACGGTGAGACGAGTGGACGCTTCAGACTCGGACAGCCTCGCACAAGCGCTTCAAAATGTAAACTTATGCCTGGTTGCCGCCCCAACCACTCACCACGCTGAAACAGTTGTCCGCGCCTGTATCGACGCGAGAGTTGATTATTTGGATGTGCAATTCTCGTCAAAAAAACTAAATGCATTGTATGCCCGCGAAAATGAAATCAAACAAGCCGGGCTGTGCTTCGTTACCGAAGCGGGCTATCACCCCGGTCTGCCCGCCGCGCTGATTCGGTACGCAGCCACAAAAATGGATATCCTTGAATCTGCCGTCACGGCTGGCTACCTCAACATGAATAACATTCCCTACACCGAAGCCGTCGACGAACTCATGGAAGCCTTTCTCGATTATCAAGCACAGGTCTACAAAAACGGTGTGTGGACGAAACCCACCTCCTGGGAAATGCGCTCTTTCAATTTTGGAAAAGACCTCGGCAAACGCACCTGTTATTCCATGTTCTTTGAGGAGCTGCGAAATCTGCCAACCATGTATCCCTCCCTCAAAGAAACTGGCTTTTATATTTCAGGCTCAAACTGGCTGGCAGACCTCATCGTCACCCCGCTGGTTTTCGTCGGTATCAAACTTGCGCCAAAGCGCGGTCTTCGTCCGCTTGGGAAGTTGATGTGGTGGGCCATGGGAAAGTCCAGGCCGCCCTATCTTGTGGCGCTCAAAGTGGAAGCAAAAGGCCTATTGAACGGCAAACAAGCCGAGGCACAGATACGAGTCGCACATCCTGATGGATATGAACTCACCGCGATCCCCGTCGTCGCCTATTTAAGTCAATATCTTGACGGTTCTTCAAGAAAACCGGGCGTCCATATGATGGGACACATCGCCGAGCCCGTGCGGCTATTTCAAGATATGCGAAAAATGGGAGCGGAGATCATTGAATCTCCCGATCATTTTTCCATGTGACGGTTTCAACTTCCCCATCTGCGCCCAGCAACAAAGGTAACAGAGATTTGACCAAATCAGAATCACCCGAAGTGAAAAAGCGGACGCTTGCATCTTTTCCATTTTGATTCAACACCCCCCCCGCCTCCAGCAGACGTTTGACCTGTTTCGCCACCGAGGGAGCTGGGTCGATCACCCGAACAGTATCTCCCACAATCCGCTCGACGAGCGGTATCACAAACGGATAGTGCGTACATCCCAAAACGACAGTATCGATATTCTTATCCATCATGGGAAGCAAAGCATCTTCAAGGATGGCGCGAGTCTTCGGCGAATCCAACTCCCCCATTTCAATTTGATTAACCAGCCCCGGGCAGGTGTGTTGAAACAACTCCACACCTGCGCCAAAACGTTCCACCACGGAAGCATATAAAGCTCCCTGAAACGTGGCGGACGTGGCCAGCACACCCACTTTGCCTGTCTGCGTTTTTTCCGCTGCGGGTTTGACGGCGGGTTCCATACCCACGAATTGAACATTTGGGAAAGTAGCACGCAAATGTTTCAAGGCTGCCGCAGAAGCCGTATTGCAAGCCACGACGATTATTTTTGATTTATGGCTGAGTAAAAATCTGGTAATCCCCTCTGAAAAATTCTGAATCTGCTCCATCGAGCGCGGACCGTAAGGGACATGTCCCTGGTCTCCGAAGTAGACAATATTTTCCGCGGGCATCAGATTGCGTATCTCACGCAAGACCGAAAGCCCGCCCACACCGGAGTCAAAAATACCTATAGGGTTTTGAGAAGATAACATCGAAAAATAATACTACGATATTCGAAATTGTGATACTTGATCCGCAACCAGCGAATTAGGCATTAATAATTATTTTCTCGACGCATCCACAAAGGATTTGAACAATCTCTGCATGGCAGGCTGGTCGGTCAGCCATTCGGGATGCCATTGCACTGCAATTGCGTAGGGATGATCTGGAATTTCGATCACCTCCACCAAGCCGTCGGGGGCATGCCCGGCGACTTTCAGTCCCGGGGCGATATCCTTCAATCCCTGATGATGCAAACTGTTGACGTTCAGCAGAGTCTCGCCGAAGATTTCAGCAGAACGGGTGGTTTCATCCACATTGACGGGGTGGACAATTGTTCGGCGCAAATCCCCCGGGTAGGCATGGTCGAGCGCGCCTTTCAACTGATCGTAGATGTGGGTGTACAGCGTGCCGCCCAACGCCACATTCATCACCTGCGCGCCACGACAGATTCCCAATATTGGCCTGCCATCCTGGACAGCGGTCCGCATGAGAGTGATCTCGGTGGTATCCCGCTCATCGTCCACTTCACCAATCCTCGGGTGGTCTGAGCCGTCGAAATATTTCAAAGAGATGTCGCCGCCTCCAGTGAAGAGAATGCCTTTGAGACGGGAATACAAGTCAAGGAAATCCTCTTCGGGCAAAATTTCGGGAATCAAAACAGGCAACCCACCTGCCTGCACGATGGCGATGATATACGAATGTTGAAGCGCGGTGAGCGGGTGGCCGTCCGCATCCCTGCCATTGCGAGTTGTAATGCCGATCATTGGTTTCTTCATGAAAACTCCAAAGAAAAAGACCCTAAAGGTCATGAAGACCTTTAGGGTCTTTCCAGAACCCTTGGGCGGATTATTTTCTAGTCGAACTTTTCTTTGAGGCGGGCGCTCTTGCCGGTACGGGCGCGCATGAAATATAACTGTGCGCGGCGCACTTTGCCATGGCGCTCGACGACGATCTTGTCGATGCGCGGGGAACGCAGAAGGAACGTGCGTTCCACACCCACGCCATTGGAGGCCATGCGGCGGACGGTGACATTGGCGTCGTTGCCGCTCTTGCGCAGGCGAATCACAATGCCTTTGAATTCCTGAATGCGATCACGGTCGCCTTCTTTGATCTTGACATGCACGCTAACCGTGTCACCGGGATTCAACTGCGGGATTTTTTCATTAACTTTGGCCTCAACGGCCTTTATCAGGTCTGCCATTTCGTTCTTCCTTACTTTGTGATGTAGTATCCAAATTCGCGACGGCGGATTATAGCACGCATTTTCTCGTATCACAAGGCGGATCAGGAATGCTTCTTTACGGCCAGCACCGCATTATGGCCGCCAAAGCCGAAGGCATTGGAGATGGCAAATGTGACCTTGGCCTCCCGCGCCTTGTTCGGGATGTAATCCAGGTCACATTCCGGGTCGGGAGTTTCGTAATGAATTGTTGGCGGCAAAATCCCCTCGCGGACGGCCTGCACGCAAAAGATGGCTTCCAACGCGCCTGTCGCGCCCATCATATGACCTGTCATCGATTTTGTGGAGGAAATGGGCAGTTTGTATGCCCGTTCTCCAAACGCAGCTTTCACGGCGCGTGTCTCTGCCTGGTCGTTTAAGAGCGTCCCAGTGCCGTGCGCATTGATGTAGCCAACTTCATCGATATTTGCCTTCGCAGAGGAAATCGCCATTAACATGGCGGCTGCACCGCCGGCACCATGCTCGTGCGGCGCAGTAACATGATATGCGTCGGCCGTGGCACCATAGCCCGCCAGTTCTGCGAGAATGTTCGCTCCACGGGCTTTTGCATCCGCTTCCCGTTCCAGTACCAGCACAGCCGCACCTTCTCCCATCACCAGGCCATCCCGGTTTTTATCGAAGGGCTGTGGCGTCATCGAGGAATTATCGTTCCTGCGTGACATCGCTCCCACGCGGTCGAAGGCAGCCACACCCGTGGATGTGATCGTGGCTTCGGAAGCTCCCGTCAGCGCCGCATCGATCATCCCTGTGTGCAGCATCATCAACGCCGTTCCAATTCCATCCGCGCCGGAAGCGCAGGCGGAAGCCACGGAAAAACACGGGCCTTTTATCCCAAATTCGATCGCCGCCATCCCGGCACCGCCGTTCGCCATCAACATGGGAATCAAAAACGGACTGACACGCTTCGGTCCCTCCTTGTAATTTGTCAACGTCGCTTCCTGCAATGAATGCAGGCCGCCAATCGCCGATGAAATAATCACACCGATCCTGCCGGCGTTCTTTTCGGTGATCTCCAAACTGGACTGAAGCAAGGCCTCTTTCGCTGCCACGATCGCGAATTGCTCGAACCGGTCGCGGCGCCGCGCCTCTTTTGCGTCCATAAACTCTTCAGGTTTGAAATTCTTCACTTCCGCGGCGATATGCACCTGTAATGCGGCTGCGTGTGAATCGAACAGAGTGATGGGACCGACGCCGGAAACGCCCGCGATCAAATTTCTCCAGGTTTCCGCTACATTCAACCCGAGCGGATTAACCGTTCCCATACCCGTAATAACAATACGTTCCTGCATTTCTCCTCCAGAGAGTTATTTATTGATCGAAATGAAGCTCAATATAAAAACCCCACAGGATTAACTTCGTCACGGGCGGCGGTTAAACCTCACGCTTCATCCATGCCGACGGATGCCCGGCCTCAACAAGCATTCCCTTGCCCGGTCCTTGCCCGCCACTCCCGCTGTAAAAGCCCGTAATGATATTCGCTCGTGTACCCGTTATGGACGGAGAAGCTCTCCACAAAATGAGCTTCCCGCCGAAAGCCAAGTTTTTCCAACGTTTTCCATGAGCTAGTGTTTTCCGTATCGCAATCAGCAGTGACACGGTGCAGGTCGATATCTTCAAAGAGATAATCCAGCAGGGCTTTCAACGCCTCGGTGGCAAATCCATTTTTCCAAAAGGTGGACGAAATTGTAAATCCGATCACAGCCTGACGGATATCATTCTCTTTAATGCAAAACCCGACATCGCCGATCAATTCACCAGTTTCCTTCAACTCCAATGCAAGCTGCAGCCACTGCCCTTGCTTTGGCGAGTGGATGTCTTTCATCTCGGCAATAAACGCCTCACCTTTCTCTCGCTGATAAGGTACAGCCCAACTCTGGTATTTCGAAACCTCTGGTTCATTACGGTAAGCCAAAAACGCCTCCAGGTCGGAGGCGGTAAAATTTCTCAAAAGCAATCGTTGCGTATGTAATAACAATATTATTCTCCGGGCTTGGGGATGTAATCGCCCTCGACCCACTCCTGCCCGTCGGGTCCAACTTCCTTTTTCCAAACTGGGACAATTTCCTTGAGACGGTCAATGCCATAGCGGGCGGCGTCGAATACGCCAGTGTCGCGGTGCGCGGCGGTACAAGCGATGAGCACCGTCGGCGTTTTCGGGTAGAGCTTGCCGATGCGCTGGACGATGGCGATACCTTCCACAACAGGCCATCTCTCACGAATCTCTTCAGCGACCTGTTTCATCTTGGCTTCCGCCATCGGTATGTAGGACTCATATTCGAGATATTCCGTCTGATGCGCGTCACCGCGCGAGGTGACTCCTCGCACCATGCCCGTAAAAATCGCAGCAGCACCCGTGGATGTGAGCGTGATTTTGGCGAGCAGGTCGTTAAGGTCGATTTCGGACTCGGTGATGGAGTAGATCGTCGGCTGGTTGGATGGTTGCATCTTGAAAGGTTATCCTCCGGAAACAGGCGGGAATAAAGCAATCTCCGCGCTGGTTGGGACAACGGCTTCGTCAAAGGCGTATTCGCGATTGATGGTGATGAGTACGGATTTCATGGACTCTTTCAGGTTGGGATAATCCGCACCGAGCTTTTCTTTCAATTGCAGGATGGTCATGTCGGCGGGGATGTCCATTTCCATGGATTTTGTCCCGGCGCGGTCGCGGATGGTGGCGAAGAATAATAGTTTGATGTGATTCATGGTTTCTTGGGTTACAGGTTACAGGTTGAAAGTGTTAAATCCAGATGTCATTTGGGGCGGTTAGCGATGAGTCCTTTGCATCACTTGTGTTGACCGTACCCGCAGGTTCGATCAGCAGAATGTGACATTCCTGCCCGGCGACAGGTTTGTGCTCTACTCCTTTCGGGACGACGAACATTTCACCTTCATCCAGTGAGACTTTGCCATCGCGGAAGAAAATTTCGAGGTGACCTTTGACAACGATGAAAACTTCATCGGTTTCGGGGTGGTCGTGCCAGACGAATTCGCCCTTTACCTTTGCTAATTTGAGATGGTAGTCGTTCAACTGGGCGATAATTTTCGGCGACCAGTGTTCGGAGAATTTTGTGAGTTTTTCCTGGAGGTTGATTGAGGAGTAATTCATAGGTTTACCAATAATGTAGGGGCGACCCGCTCAGTGAAAGTGAGGCACCTGGACGGGATTGAAGGGTCGTCCTTACAGATTGACAATGTCACCCGATTGACCGCCATGCTTTTCGATGAGGCGAATATTCTGAATGCGCATGGTTTTCTCGGCGGCTTTTGCCATGTCGTAGACGGTGAGCGCGGCGACGGAGACGGCGGTGAGGGCTTCCATTTCGACGCCGGTCTTGCCGGTGACTTTGGCTGTGGCGGTGATGACCACTCCGGGGAGCGTATCGTCCAGCTCGAGGTCGACGTCCACTTTTGAGAGTGGAAGAGGATGACATAACGGAATCAGGTCCGAGGTCCGTTTGGAGGCGGTGATGCCTGCGATTTGTGCCACAGTCAACACATCGCCCTTCTTTATCTGACCTGCACGGATCAAATCCAATGTCTCTTTTTTCATGTGGACTTCGCCGCGCGCGATGGCGGTGCGAGAGGTGTCAGGCTTGTCGCTGACATCCACCATCTTGGCGCGACCGTGTTCATCGAGGTGAGTTAGTTTGGACATGGGCTGGATTATACCGCCCTCCTTTTGTACACGGACGGCACGGATCGCGCGGATGCACACTGAAAGACATTTTAATAATCCGTGTTTGTCCGTGCCTTCCGTCAAATCCGTGTCCTGAAAAGGTACATAAGTTATAATTCGCCCGCTATGGATGGAATTTTTGGAAATCAACTCGGCACGTATAAGGTTCTGACCCCGGACTACGAGGGTCCGCTTGACTTGTTGTTGAGCCTGATCGAACGCGCCGAATTGGATATTACGTCGGTGTCGCTGGCCTCGGTGACGGACCAGTACCTTGAGCATTTGCGGGCGGTGGAGAATCAACTACCCGAAGAGATCTCGTCGTTCCTGGTGATCGCGGCGAAGCTGGTGCAGATCAAGTCAGAAGCGCTATTGCCGCGCCCGCCCGAACGCGAAGTTGGCGAGGAAGACCCTGGCGTTTCGCTTGTGGAGCAGTTGAGGCTGTACAAACGTTACAAGGAAATCGCTGCCTGGATGGAAGAACGGCAGTCCCAAAACCTGCGGACGTTCCTGCGTGTGGCGCCGCCTCCGAAAGTGGAACCGAAACTTGACCTCTCGAATCTGACTCTCGAAGGCTTGCTCAACGCCGCAGAATCTGCGTTCTCAAAAGGCGCGGACAAGAAACCGCTGGGGACGATCATCACCGCGCCGAGGGTGACCATCCGCGAGAAGATCGACTTCATCACCAAGACATTGAAGAACATTCAGCGCATGTCATTCAGCGGGCTGATCACCGACAAAGCCACACGCGTGGAGATCGTAGTGACCTTCCTCGCGCTGCTGGAGTTGGTTAAGCGCTATCGCGTGACCGCCAGGCAGGATGTGCTGTTCGGCGACATCGAGTTCGAGCGCAGTGAAGATTGGAAGGACGACGAAGAGATCGAGATTGAGTTTGAATAAGGGGCGGTTGAGGGTGGATGGCGAATTGGGACGGATAGGATGAAGTTATTTTACATAACTTCATTTACGAAGAGAGATAAATGGTTAACAATAAATGAATACACCTCCTATTATTCTCGACCATGCTCAAGGCATTTCGCTTGATCCTACAAATTCTCCCTTTAATAACTATCAAGTTTTTCCTCAAAGCTATGTGGGGCTGAAAATCCTAGCCGATACTGTCCGCGAGCAAGAATTAAGCATGATTGCCAAAGATCCTCATGCAGCCAATGTTGTTGGGCATATCTCAAATAATGTCGCACCGATTATTCCGTGTTCTTTTAATTGGTTTTCAACAACGATTGTCAATTATTTACGTTAAATAGCACTAGTAGATTTGATGAAGAAGAAAAAATGGCGATCTAGCGCATTAGTAGATCCGATGAACAAAAAGG
Source organism: Anaerolineales bacterium (assembly GCA_014860745.1). Lineage (GTDB taxonomy): Bacteria > Chloroflexota > Anaerolineae > Anaerolineales > Villigracilaceae > Villigracilis. The sequence goes on along the minus strand of JACZJC010000078.1, from coordinate 54,729 downwards.
TAATAAAGGCATATTGCACAGACTATGTTAGAGATGCAATTCCAGAAATTTATCTTTGGAGGAACAAAGTTGCCGCACACTTTGCTGCAACCGATCCTTTTAACGATGATACGCTTGGCTCATTAGAACAATCAATCATGAATCCTGTTTCATATAAACACCCATATTATTATGTGGGCGTCTTTAAGTGGAACACCCAAGGAACATCAGCAAACCTTCCGAGATGGGCATTAACTGAAACATACGAACGGCTTCGCAAACGTTATTGGCCCGAAATGACTTTAAGATCTTTCCCACAAAAAACAGAATAACAATTCTAAAATTTTCGTCGAGGCTTAGGCTTACTTCTCTCCCATTTGAAGAAGATTATTTTACTTCCAGATATTCGCCGTATAAATCCGTATTATCTGCCACTCTATGGCTACATCTCCCCCACTGCCGCCACTCCCGTCAGATACGCCCCATGCGCCGTGCCGGGATATTCACTTGATGTCGCCTCGCCCGCGAAGAACAACACATCATCCACAGGCTCAAAGAGTGCATCGTAATCGTCTCCGCTGGCGAAGAGCGAGATGTGCGAATATTCGCCGAGGACAAGCACCTCCGCACTGGGGGAGGAATTGTCAGTGTTCAAATCTGTTTGGGTCATGGATTCAGGCTCCTCGGTCGAAGATCGGGGCGGGGTTTGAATCATTCCGCATGAAAGAGCAAGGGCGGAGGCTGTCCCGATAGATGCGATTCGTAAATAGTCACGCCGGTTGATTTTCTTTTTCACGTTTTCTCCAAAAATAATGCAGGGTCAATGCAGCTATTGCACCAAAATTGTCGAAGACTAAAACATCGGCGGCGGATGCGTGCCGCCCAGGTACAAAAGATTGATGAAATTCATCGGTTGCAGAATAAAAAACCGCCAACAGCCACGAAAGCAGATAATATTTTTTCTCCGCCTTGAAGATGCGCAAATATGCCAATGCGAGCAGGCCGTAACCGAGGGCGTGCGCGCCTTTTTTGATGAAGTAATCCCAGCCGGGGAAATGCGGTATTTCATCGCTCGGGCGCGAGGAAAAGGCGAAGATGATCAGCATGAGCAGGAGGGCGGGAAACCAGCGCGGTACAATTGAAAGGAATTTTTTCATCTCGAGGCAACCTTGGTTGGCATAAATGAAGTTTTATTAAAAAGCAGCGGCGAATGGCTGCATCTTTCACACCCGCACAAGATCCTGCAAGCGGATCAGATTCGGGATGTGAAGGAGACTTTAAAAGAAGTTGAGCGCCTTGTCAATACGAACGGCTGGCATGCGGCGGGATTCGTCAGTTACGAGGCTGCGCCTGCCTTCGACAGCGCCCTGCAGGTTTTAAGCCCGGGCGAATTTCCACTGCTGTGGTTCGGTCTGTATTCAGAGCCGCGCACGGTTCAATTGCCAGCACCGAAGGAAAGCCCTGCCTCCTTGAATTGGCAGGCGACCACCGGGCGCGAAAGTTATAACACCGCCATCGAAAAAATAAAAGACGCCATCGCGCACGGGCAGACGTATCAGGTCAATTACACGATGCGCCTGAAAGCGGATTTCGTCGAAGATGAATGGAATTTCTTTCTACATCTTGCCCAGAGCCAAAACAAGTATGCCGCCATGCTCAACATCGGCAGGCATGTGATTTGTTCGGCCTCCCCTGAGTTATTCTTCAAGCTGGATGGGAATTGGATTTACAGCCGCCCAATGAAAGGGACGTTCAAACGCGGACGATTCAAAAGCGAAGACTTGGATAACTCAAATTGGCTACGCGCATCCGAAAAAAACCGCGCGGAAAATGTCATGATCGTGGACATGGTCCGCAATGACCTTGGGCGAATCGCTGAGATTGGCAGTGTACAAGTCCCTGATTTGTTTCATGTGGAAAAATATCCGACGCTTCTTCAAATGACCTCGACTGTGCAGGCCAAAACAAAATCATCCATCACTGAAATATTTTCCGCACTCTTTCCCTGCGCCTCCATCACAGGCGCACCGAAGGTCAGCACGATGAAAATCATCGCGCAGTTGGAAACAACTCCGCGCAGGATTTACACGGGTTCCATCGGATATATTTCTCCGAATCGCATGGCGCAATTCAATGTCGCCATCCGCACGGCGTTGATCGACAAAACAAAAGCGCAGGCGGAATATGGCGTGGGAGGCGGAATCGTCTGGGATTCGACCAGCACGGATGAATTCAACGAGGCGCTGCTCAAAGCCCGGGTGCTGACGGAACGTCCCGTTGAATTTTCACTTTTCGAAACCATACTTTGGACTCCGAACGAAGGGTATTTCCTGCTGGATAAGCACATCGCCCGCATGGCAGATTCGGCGGAATATTTCGATTTTTCTTTTTCAAGGGAAGGGCTGGTGGATTTTCTCTCCGAGGTGGCGGGAGGCTTCACTTCCCCGAAGCGTGTAAAAATTTTAGTCAACCGTTCCGGCGAATTTTCAGAAGAGACCGTTGATTTTCTTTCGGAAGAACGAGTGTTCAAAGCCTGCCTGGCTAACCATTCAGTGAATTCAAGCAATGTTTTTCTCTTCCATAAAACAACCCACCGCGAGATCTATCCCTCTCCCCCAAAGGAATATGATGATGTTCTAGTCTTCAATGAAAATGGCGAATTAACCGAATTCACCATCGGTAATCTGGTTGTGGAAATGGATAACGAACGCTTCACTCCCCCCGTCACCTGTGGGCTGCTCCCCGGCACTTTCCGCGGCTGGTTGCTGGAGACCGGCCAAATCCAAGAGCGGATTCTTCACAGGGATGAACTGGCAAATTGCTCAAAGATTTTCCTTGTCAATTCCCTCCGAAAATGGGTGGAAGTTAAAATAAAAATGCAGCCGACATAATAAACATCGGCAGCATTTTCTGTTTATAAAATTATTGGGGTGATTTTTCAATCAAGGCACAGCCGGCAAGGCACAGCGAAAACCCACATCATCGTGGATCTCGTCCAACCCATACCAAAGACGGTATGCTCCTCTTCCAAAGCCAAACATGGTGCTCCAGGAACCTCCCCTCACAACACGATAGACCGTGATTTCAGGATCCACTCCCTGGGGATTGGAATCCGGCGAAATTGCATAATAGTTCTGCACAGAGGAACCAAGCGGATCCACTTCGATGAATGCATCGTGTACCCATTCCCAAACATTACCACCCATGTCCAAAGCGCCATATGGACTGGTGCTCTCAGGGAAGCTCCCTGCCGGTGCACTGCCAACAAAACCATCACATCCTTCGTTCGTGTCCGGCATGATCGAAGCATCCAAACTCAACTCATCATCGAAGTTACCCATCCTGCAATCATATTTTCCTCCCCAGGGATACGTGCGTTGCTCGTTCGTGTTCGGATCCCAAATGGCGGCTTTCTCCCACTCCGCCTCCGTGGGCAGGCGGCGACCCGCCCAGGCGCAGTAATTTTGCGCATCTTCCCATGAGACAAAAACCGCTGGATGGTCCCGGTAATCCGTATCATCAAAGAAAATTGTCGATTCAGGGTTATCGCATTTTTTATCCGCAACACATTGGCGATACATCCCATTGCTTGCTTCCGTCAAGTCGATCCAGTAGGCGTCGAGAAATACTTCGTGTTGAGGCTGCTCATCGGTGAGACCAAACTCACTTCCCATGATGAAGCGGCCTTCGGGAACATAGACCATGCTCATCCCGTCCATGGACGACACCCGAGTACTTCCAATTTCAGGCAAAGAGACATTACCGGAAGGCGGTCTGGAACATCCTGCAAGCAAAATCATAGCAAATATAAAGGAGGGCAGAATTATCGTCTTGTTCATGTCTCCGACTTTCGTCAACGCATCATGGAAACGAATTTTCGGGATGCTTTTCTATACATCCTGAAGGGAAATATTCACATTCACCGTTCCATCACCAAGGTCAACACCTTGAATGACGATGGCCTTTCCGCTTTCGTGGCCGTCAAAAACAAAGCTAAAGACGCCGTCAGTGACGGTGGTTAACAGGTCGCGTTCCGTGAACCCCTGCTTACCGTAGTAGTCACGATAGAACGCCATCACCTCGTCGAGGCTTAATTTGGTTTGATAATTTACTGTCCCCGCCACGCTGACGACATTCGTCGCGTCGTCGGGCGTCGGGAATTCAGAATCACCTTCGAAAGAAAAGCCAAAATCATCGGAAGATTCGGGAGAAGCGGTGGAAAACTCTTCGGGATTGTCCACAGGGGGCAGGTTTTCGACCTGGTCCACACCATTCCCGCCGCCGACCACCGTCTGGCAGGCCAAGGAAGCCAATACCAATGCCAGAATAGCCAGGAACATACTGTATTTTTTCATCTTTTTTCTCCTTGTTGATAAAAATTTTGGTTTTTAGAATTATAGCCAAAAACAACCACGGAGTAATCCCCCATAAAGTATAATTTGCCCGCTCCAAAGCCGCCTCGTGCCTGTCTGTCACGGACTTCGGGATTGTGATATATTAATACAATATCAAATCAAGTAAATATAATTAAAAGAGGAAAGTATGTATATTGATCCCAGCTCTGGTGGAATGTTATTCCAAATCCTTGCCGTGACGTTCGGCCTGATCTCCGGCACGGTTCTGATGTTCTCCGGCCGCATCAAAATGGCAATCGCAAAATTCCGCCGCTCCATGCGCAAAGAGAATGAGAACGATGAGACTACGCAAGATCAGTCTGAAACCAATAAATAGCATTGACCTCGGGCGGCGGTCTTGAAATACGCGCCGCCCGCTTTCTGAATAAAAATAATCCTCACTCATGCGTACACTGATTATTGGCCTGGACGCCTTCGACCCAACGTTCTTCGAAAAACTTCATTCGCAAGGCAAAACCCCAAACCTGAGCAAACTCCTACAGGCTGGGGGATATTCCCGATTTCAGGTTTCCGACCCACCGCAAAGCGAAGTTTCGTGGACAAGCATTGCCACGGGTATGAACCCCGGCGGCCATGGGATGTTCGATTTCGTGCATCGCAACCCCGCCAACTACAGTCTGCAGGTATCCCTTCTGCCAACACAGAAAAACCTGCTCGGGCTGCAATTCGTCCCACCCTATACAGCCCGCACCATCTTCGATGAATCTGTGGAAGACGGATATCCCGCCACTTCCATGTGGTGGCCTGCCACATTTCCTGCAAAATTCGCCTCCCCCGTACAGACCATCCCCGGGCTTGGGACTCCGGATATCCTTGGCCGTCTTGGCGTGGGAACACACTTTTCGGTTGAAACTCTCCCGGAGGATTCCGAACGGAAGACAGCCATCCGCCCATTGACAAAGAAGGGTGCTTCGAAATACAACGGCATTCTTGAAGGCCCCGCAAAAAAGAACGGAAGCGTCAACGTCAACTTTGAGTTGGAGATAGGCGACAATCAACATGCCGCCCTGCAGATCGGGAAACAAAAAGTCAACCTGAAGTTCGGCGAATGGGGCGAGATCGTCGAACTACCTTTCGCGGTCGGCTTTGGCATGACCGTCAAAGCCATCAGCCGCGCCATTCTCACCAACCTGAACCCGGTATCGATTTATTTCCTGCCGCTTCAACTTCATCCGCTGGCCTCCCCCTGGCCATACGCCACACCGAAAAATTTCATTCAGGATCAATGGAAGAAAAACGGCCCATTCCTAACCCTGGGCTGGCCGCAGGATACCACAGCCCTCAATGAAGGCCTCATCAACGACGAACAATTCCTCAAGCTATGTGAAATGATCGACGAAGAGCGCGAACGGGTTCTCAATCACTCCCTGAGTACTTTCGAAGAAGGCCTGCTTGCCTGTGTCTTCGACAGCCTCGACCGCGTTCAGCATATGTTCTTCAAAGGCAGGGAGGATGTCATCGAATCATGGTACGTCCGCCTCGACCAGATGATCGGCCGGATTGTCGAAAAAGCATCTCGAAAAAAGAATACCCGCATCCTCGTCCTCTCCGATCATGGTTTTGGAAGATTCGATTACAAAGTCCATTTGAACCGATGGCTTGTGGATCACAATTATCTGATGAAGAAAAACGCCTCATCCTCTGACCTGAAAGAGGCTGACTGGTCCCAGACTCAGGCTTACGCTTTGGGTTTGAACAGCATCTACCTGAACATTGCGGGCAGGGAAGGCAAGGGTCTGGTCGATGAGAATCACGCAACGAATCTACTCACGAAACTGAAAGAAGATTTGCTCCAATGGAAAGGTCCCGATGGCGGACAGGTAGTTCAAACCGCCCTTATTCGCAGCGAAGCATATCAAGGTCCCTTTGCGGCATACGGCCCCGATCTCTTTGTCGGCTATTGCCCACCCTATCGCGGGTCGGCGGAAACAGGCCTCGGTCAGTGGCGAAGCGAAGCAATCGAAAAGAATGATGAGCATTGGGGTGCTGATCACTGCTTTGACTCAAAATCCGTTCCCGGCGTTCTTTTTTCGAACGAAGGGCTAGACAATTGGTCAGCGCCTTCGTATCGCGATATCCCCGCCATCGCACTTGGTAAAAATTTAAAAAATAGTCAAAAGGCGCCGCCTCCTCCTTCGTACAGCGACGAAGACGAGGAGCAGATCGAAAAAAGGTTAAAAGATCTTGGCTACCTTTAATGCAACCTTGAGGTTTTACTCCCGGCAGGGGCTGTGGTCCCTGTTCCTGATGAGCGCCCTGCCGCTTCACATTTGGACCTTTATCCTGACCTTCAATGATTTTTCCTGGGTGACTGAACGTACAGATTCCTGGGATGCGGTCGGGGTGATGGCCTATGGATTGATCTTTGCTCTTGTGGAAAGCGTCGTTATCTTTTTTGCCTTCGCAATCCTTGGGCTGTTGATTTCAAAAAAGTGGGGGGAAAAAAGGCGGATCGCCCTATTGAGCATCCTGGTCACCATTGTTTCGCTCTGGGCCATAGCGGGGCATATATACTTTTTCCGCGAAAGTTCCATGCCGCCGCAGGTGATCGCTTTTTTTGTGGGGTTCGATCATCCCTTGCGGGTTTTATATTCGGTGGCCCTCCTCATTGTGGTGCCAACCATATTAAGTCCAACTTACTTTGTCCTGGCATCCGATAAATTTTTTCGCTTCGTTGAGGCAAGTATCGAACGGCTTTCCACGCTAATGATCTTATACCTGGTCGTTGACATTGCCGCCGGGGTCATTCTATTAATCCGCAACATTTGAGGTTCATAAAAAGTGAAACATGGTCTCAGCCGTCGTGACTTCCTTAAGCTGGCAGGGGCGGCGCCGCTCGGGATTGTCGCCCCTCCCCTGCTGAAAAAGCTAGGCGCAATCCAGTTCCTACAGGGTGAGAAAAAAAACGTTCTAGTTATCGTGTTCGATGCACTTTCTGCCTATAACATTTCCTTGTACGGATACGAACGGGATACCATGCCGAATCTGGCAAAACTCGCCAAACGGGCAAAGGTGTATCACAATCACTTCGCAAACGGCAACTTCACCACCCCGGGCACGGCATCCCTGCTGACCATGACCCTTCCATGGACCCATCGCGCATTCCGGTTCGGAGCAAAGGTAAGGGATACCCTGGCAGGCAGCAGCGTCTTCAATGCCTTCGATGACTATTATCGGATTTCATATACCCACAATCCGCTGGCAAATACGTTATTAGCGCAATTTCAACAGGATATCGATGAGTACGTCCCAAGGGAAAAACTATTCATCAACAATGACGGCTTGATCCGTACTATATTTTCCAGGGATGAAGATATTGCCACGGTCAGCTGGATACGGGCGATGAAACGCAGCGAAGAGGGATTCGCATACTCCCTTTTCCTGTCCCATTTATACGAAAAAAGCCGCGACGAAAAAATCGCAGGGTACAAAGACCTCTACCCGAACGGACTGCCCAGCACCAATGCCGATAATTACTATACGCTCGAAGCAGGCATTGACTGGCTGGAAGACCGCCTGGTGGGTCTCGACCAGCCGTTTTTTGGATATTTTCATTTTTTCCCCCCCCACTTTCCCTATAAACCGAGGCGGGAATTCAGCGATACATTCGTCCATGATGCGTGGAACCCCCTGAATAAACCGGACGATCTATTTACCGAGGATAATCTCTATGAAACCCTGGCAAAGTCCCGGGCATATTACGACGAATTCATCCTGAATGTGGACAGTGAATTTGGAAGATTATTCAATGCGCTCGAATCCGCAGGGTTGTTGGAAAACACCTGGGTGGTGTTTACATCCGATCATGGTGAAATGCAGGAACGCGGCATCTCCGGCCATACCACACCGACCCTTTATCAGCCCCTTGTTCGAATCCCATTGATGATTTTTGAACCGGGTCAGCAAACCGGTCAGGATATCCATACACCGACCAGCGCCATCGACGTTATGACGACTCTCCTGCACGTAACCGGCCATGATATTCCGGAGTGGTCTGAAGGGTCCATATTGCCGCCCTTCGCCCCCCAGGTTCTCCAAAGTAACAAACCTGTATACGCGGTGCAAGCCAGGCGCAATGACCCGGCGCATCCAATCCAGCAGGGCACGATCATGCATGTCGAGGGAGAATACAAACTTATTTATTATCTTGGTTACGATGAACTTGAAGAGGGGGGAGAAAAAGCCCAGCTTTTCAATATCAAAGCGGACCCCGAGGAACTCGTTGATATAGCCAAATCACAAAAAGGAACTGCGGCCGACTTATTAAATATTGTGAAATCGAAACTAAAGGAAGTAAATGTACCTTTCCAATCTGAATAAATTCAAAGCGGATTATTTCGATGCCGGGTTTCGCTGGCGGTAGAACTTCCCCTCCGGAACACCGGCCATGGCCTGAACATCGACAGGCGTTTCAAGGAAACCGGCGATAGTCGCGGCAAATTCCTTTGGCTTTGTTATTAGCTCGTTATAGTTGACATAGGTCACATCGAAGTTGGTCTGGGCGGAGAGCCAGCTTTTCACTTTCACCAAATGTTTTGTGTAAAGATTTGAAAACATCGCGTCGTCTTCAGGATTATTTGGTTTACCCCTTCGCTCGAGCATTTTTCTTTGCGATGCCAATATTTCCATCAGATCGCGTTCCATGAATACCAGCTTATAGTGAAAATTGACTGGAAGATGCTCCAGCAGGGATGAAATAACCTTGATCACCTTTCCGGCAGCCTGGGTAACCCATTCGGTGTCCCCATCCTTCAGTTGTTTTACCCGTTCCAGTTCGTAATACCCCTGTAAATTATCATCATCTGCCGAGCGGATGTTATCGGTCAGGATTTGAAGCCCACCCGCTTCGAGCATTTGCATCATCATGGAGGTGCCCGATCTTGGCAGCCCCGAAACTACATAAATCACATTTTCCAGGTTTCGCATACGAATGGAAGTTCCTTGTTTTTGAATTGAATAACCACAAATTCCACACCAAGTGGATAGTTTTCACGACGAGTATACCCCGATTTATTGGCAACCTCAAATTTATCCACCATCCGACTCGTAGAATATCAATCTGAGAAATAAAAAACAACATGACAGGCAAAGCGCCTGTCATGTTGTTTCAAAAGAAACACCTCTTTGATTTTAATCCGCTGCAGAGACTGCTTCGTCAAGAATTTCGGTGTCGACCATCGGCGGCTTGAAGATGAGGAAGATGGCATTAAGAAGGATGCCTAGCACGGCGGCAGTCGCGATGGCGGGAAGCCCCTGCGGGAAAACATTCGGAACGGTAATGGGCAGCAGACCGTTCGGATAACCGATATTTCCGCCAATTCCGACCACCATGATGGTGGCGCCAATCGCCAGGTTGCGCGGATTGAACATACTGACCTTATGTTCCTGCATCAGCGCAATGCCTTGCATACCGATCACCCCGAAGAGGTACACTGCCAGGCCGCCGCTGACTGCCAACGGCACGGAATTGACGAGAGCGGCAAGCTGTCCGCTGAAACCAAGCAGGATCGCGATCACACCAGCCGCAATCAAGGCAGGACCCGAGTAGTTGCGTGTGATTGCCATCAGCGAATTATTTTCACCATAATTCGTGCCGGCCGTGGCTCCAACGAGACCGTTGAGAAAATCGCCAATCCCGTCGAGGACCAGGTTGAAGCCAATATTCTTATCGAGATGAATCTTTTCACGGCCTGATTCTTCGGCAAAACGGTCAATGTACAGGCTCATTTGGTATAGGTGGGCTGTCGATTCCGGTATTGTGGCAATCGCCATGATGGATATGCTTACAATGGCCGTCACCACCAACGGTCCGCTAAAGGAAGGCCAGGTAAAATGCGGTATTTGAAACATTGGAGCAGCGGCAACCGGGGCAAGATTTACAGAGCCGGGTGCCACCAGCGCCGAAATAACGTAGCCTCCAACAGCTCCCAGCAAAACCGGGAGCATTCCAACGAATCCCTTATTTTGCAAATATACAGAGAATAAAATTGTAAGCAGCAATGTGATCAACGCTACAAGGAAATTGTTGCTGGCCAGGTTCCCAACAGCAGCGAATGCAAGACCGAAGCCAATGATGGCCGCAACCGAACCTGTAATAACAGGCGGGAGGACTTTATCGAGATTTGCCTTGCCGACCCATTGAATAAGATAGCCGACCGCAATGTTGATCAAGCCGGTCACCACGATACCAGCCTGCATCACACTGATGATCTCATCCGGCAGCGGTCCGCTGAACGGCGTATAAGGAGCGCCGAGCATGGCGCCGCTGATCCCCGCATAGGCGGCTATATAACTAAAACTCGAGCCGTAAAACAAGGGGATAAAAGTTCCGACCCCGCGGCGAGAAAGAAGAAGCGCGACAATCGTCGAGACGCCGGAAGCGAACAAGACTGTCCCAACATTGAAACCGCAGAATGCCGCCACGAACACCGTCGCGGGGAACATCGTCAGCACGTGCTGGAAACCAAGCAGAATCAACCGCCCATACGAGGGCATGTCATTGGGCATGTAACCCATCACACCGTTCCGGGTGGTTGTCATCCCTACGGACGAGCCCGTGGATTTAACAGCCTTCATCGTACCTGTCTTTGATTTTGTGGTTTTCTTTTTCGTAGCCATACCTGTCATTCTCCTTTAGTTGATAATTGATCGAGGCGAAACGAATAAACCATCTTCAATAGACACCTCCAATAAAAAATCGCCAGGCGTCAAATGCGAGGCGACATAAAAGGATGGAGCGATCTGGTCCAGCGGTAAAAACAATCCACAAGCGGAATAACTCCCTGAGATGGATGCATATCACCATAAATAACCCAATAAATCGGACCCGGTTACGCTAATTTGTCCATTTTCCGGGTCAGGCTCCGCCTCACTCTCCCCCCTGCCTGCCTGCCGAACTGACACATTCGATTACACGTTGACTTTCACATTCGCCTTGTGCTAAACTCCAACCCTAACCACCAACCAGTTGATGAGGAGAATTCATGCAGCTTAAAGGCAGCGTAACGATCCACGCGCCGCGCAAGAAGGTATGGGATTTCATGACCGATCCAACACAGATCGGACAATGCGCGCCGGGCGTGGAAAAAATAGAGACCATCGAAGAAATGAAAAAATACCGCGGGGTCGTCTCGGTCGGGCTGGGATCTGTAAAAGCGCGCTTCTCCGGCGAAGTGGACATCCTCGAATTAGACGAACCCAACCGCGCAAAACTCAAGGCGCACGGCACGGCCACCGGAAGCGCTGCGGATGCGGTCAGTGAGATGATGCTGACCGATGCTCCCGACAATGCCACCCTCGTGCAATGGACGGCGGATATCAGCGTCTCGGGACAATTGGCAAGCCTGGTCTCGCGGCTGATGGTGCCTGTCTCGCAAAAATTAGCGGGGGTGTTCTATGACGAAGTCCGCAAGCGAATAGAAAAAGAGGATTCAGAGTAGCAACCCGGATATTGAACGAATTCCTGGCTTTAACTTTAGTGGTATGAGGATTCCATGTGCGATATTCTGCCCGACCTAATTCGTTGGCAAAAAGAAGGGATTCCCATTGCGCTGGCAACGGTGGTACAGACTTGGGGGTCTTCACCGCGGAGCGCCGGCTCAAAGATGGCGGTCACTCTCGCTGGAAAAATGACCGGCTCGGTCAGCGGCGGTTGCGTGGAAAATGCCGTCGCCGAAGCGGGGATGCAATCTCTGAAAACCAATCGTCCACAACTTTTGCATTTCGGCGTGGTGGATGAAACCGCATGGGAGGTGGGCCTCGCCTGCGGGGGAAGCATTGATATCTTCGTTCAGCCACTTGAGACTGACTTTGTAAATAAACTTCATTCAATATTTTTAGATGAAATACCTTTTGTTCACGCCATCATAATTCGCGGCCCGGACGATTTACTGGGGCGTGAAATGCTGATCGCAGAGGGCAGAATCACATTCGGCTCCATCGGCAACCAATGGGACAATGCGGTGTTAACAGTTGGCATGCAGGCTCTTTCACAAGGTAACTCGCGCCGGGTGTCATTAAGCGAAACCGTTGAAGTCTTTTTTGATGTGGTCTCCCCGCCTCCAACGCTGATTATGGTCGGAGGAGTCCACATCGCCATCGCCCTGGCTGCACTTGCAAAGACTCTTGGCTTTCGAACGATTCTCGTCGACCCGCGCAAAGCCTGGGGGAGTGAGGAGCGCTTCCCTCATGTGGATATGTTGATCCAGGATTGGGTGGACGATGCGTTTGCAAAGATTCGGATCACCCGATCCACTGCGATTGCCATGCTCACCCACGACCCAAAACTGGACGACCCCGCGTTGAAAATTGCGTTGACCAGTCCTGCCTTTTATGTCGGCGCATTGGGAAGCAAAACGACAAATGCAAAACGCCGCGAACGATTGCTGAACGACAGTCTGAGCGAATCGGAGTTATCGCGGCTGCACGCCCCCATCGGTCTCGACATCGGCGCCAGCACCCCGGAAGAAATCGCACTCTCCATCATGTCTGAGGTGGTGAAAACCCACAGGAAACCGGATCAGCTTGAGGGCAAGGAAGAAGCGAAGCACGTTCAATCCCTAGTCTCCGATCTTTGAGGTCTTTATGAAGCCTGCCCCTTTTGAATATCATTCTCCAACATCTCTCGAACAAGCGCTTGAAATAAAGGCTCAATACGGCGACGATGCGAAACTGCTGGCTGGCGGCCAAAGCCTGGTGCCTGCGATGAATTTTCGTATCGTCCAGCCTGGCATGTTGATTGATTTGAATCGAGTGAATGAGTTGAGTTACATTCATGAAGAGAAGAATACGCTGCGGATCGGGGCGATGACGCGCGAGCGGCATCTCGAATTTGATTCTTCGATTGCAAAACGAACGCCGCTGCTGCATGAAGCCGCTCCGTTCATAGCCCATCCACAAATTCGCAACCGCGGCACGATCGGCGGGAGTATCGTCAACGCCGACCCCGCCGCGGAACTTCCCGTGTTGATGCTCGCGTTGGATGCGAGATTGAAAGCGCAAAATAAATCCGGCGAACGCTGGATCAAAGCAGAGGATTTTTTCGTCGGCATGTTCACCACCGCGCTCGAACCCGATGAAATATTGGTTGAGATTGAATTGCCGTTTATGAGGCCGCGCACAGGCTGGTCGTTCATGGAGATTGCGCCGCGCGCAGGCGATTACGCGTTGATGGGCGTCGCCGCGCTGGTCACGCTTAATGAAAACGGAAGGTGTGACTCTGCAAAGCTTGTTTATTTGAACGCGGGCGATGGGCCTGTGGATGCAAAAGAGACGGCAAAAAGCTTGGAAGGGAATCTGCTGGGTGATGCATTGATCGAATCAGCCGCAGTCACTGCGGGCGAAAAAGAGATCAATCCGTTCGGCAATGTTCATACCTCGCCGGAATTCCAACGTCATCTGGCAAAGGTGTTGACGAAAAACGCATTGAAACAATCCATGAGGCGCGCAGAGGAAAACAAGCAATGAACCAATCATTTCCAACGACGATCACAGTCAACGAAAAGGAATATAAACGCGAGGTGGAACCGCGCTTGCTGCTCAGCGATTTCCTGCGCCATGAACTTGGACTGACAGGCACGCATGTCGGCTGTGAACACGGTGTGTGCGGCGCGTGTACGATCCTGTTCGACGGCGAATCCATGCGCTCGTGTTTGATCTTCGCCGTGCAGGCGGACGGCCATGCCATCACGACAGTCGAAGGTCTTGCAAAAGATAAAGATGATTTGCATCCGATACAGCAAGCCTTCTGGGAGGCACATGGCCTCCAATGCGGGTATTGCACGCCGGGTATTTTGATGACGCTGATTCCTTTCCTAAAGCAAAACCCGAATCCCACGGAAGACGATATCCGTCATGCGCTTTCTGGCAATCTTTGCCGCTGCACAGGCTACCAACATATTGTGGATGCGGTCAAACTTGCAAGTGAAAAAATGAAATGATCAGAGATTAGAGACTATGAATCCCGTTGAATTCACCCGCGCCTTTCGCAACAACGAAATCCCCGCAAGAGACTTAGTCTCCAATCTCCAGTCTCTCTTCGATTCTCGTGAACCAGAAATTCTATCGTTTATTCCAGAAGCAAATCGTTTTGAGAGATTGCACAAAGAAGCAGAAGAACTTATCAAAAAACATCCTGATGCAAATAACCGCCCTGCACTTTTTGGCATGACCGTTGGCGTGAAGGATATTTTTCACGTCAAGGGGTTCACTACGCAAGCGGGAAGTAAATTGCCTTCACAAGATTTGCAGGGGAATGAAGCCGCAAGCGTGACGCAACTCAAGAACGCGGGCGCGCTCATCATGGGCAAAACAGTCACCACCGAGTTCGCCTACTTCACACCCGGACCCACGCGCAACCCGCATAATCCCAACCATACCCCAGGCGGTTCGAGCAGCGGCTCCGCCGCCGCCATCGGCGCGGGGTTATGTGATGTTGCACTCGGCACGCAGACCATCGGCTCCGTGATCCGTCCCGCCGCGTTTTGTGGCGCGGTCGGTTTCAAGCCTACGTATGAAAGAATCTCCCGTGATGGCGTCATTCCTCTTTCCCCAATATTCGATCATATTGGGTTGTTTGCGCGGGATGTGGAAACGGCGGAGCGAGTTGCTTCTGTATTGATTGGAGATTGGAGACTGGAGACTACGACGCGAAAGCCGACTCTCGGAATCCCCGACGGACCCTATCTCTCCTGCGCTTCAGACTACGCTTTAGCCTGCTTCAACAACCTTTGCGATTCACTCGCCCAAGCAGGATACACCCTGCGCCGCGTCCAAGTCATGGATGATTTTCAGCAAGTCCGCGACCGTCACGACGCCATTATGTCTTACGACGCATCCCAAGTTCACAAAGACTGGTTTGCAAAATACAAATCGCTCTACTCCTCTAAATTCACCGACCTTATCAAACGTGGACAATCAGTCTCTGATCTCCAGTCTCTAATCACCGCCCATGATTCCTTCCGTGCCTCCATCACCCAAACCATGACCGAAAACAACATTGACCTCTGGATCTGCCCGCCTGCCATCGGACCCGCAAACAAAGGACT
The DNA here is from genome assembly GCA_014860745.1 of Anaerolineales bacterium. Taxonomy (GTDB): domain Bacteria; phylum Chloroflexota; class Anaerolineae; order Anaerolineales; family Villigracilaceae; genus Villigracilis. Next base: position 39,290 of record JACZJC010000078.1, on the reverse strand, counting down.
TGACTCCACAGGCGACCCCGTTATGTGCCTGCCGTGGACGCAGATCGGCTTCCCTGCCATCAATATCCCCACAAAGAAGAACGAAGACAATTTGCCGATGGGTTTGCAACTGGTCGGCAAGTGGAATGCAGACGAGTCGCTGTTCGCATGGGCGAAAGAGATCCAGAAAGTGGTGAGGGTGATATGACCGTCATCAAATGGAACGTTCGCGCGGGAGCCTATTACGACTCGGTCGTGTTGATGCAACTGCAACGCGGCTTGCTCGGCTTGCCTGGCGTCGCGGACGCAGGTGTGGTGATGGCAACTCCCGCCAACCGCGACCTGCTCGCGGCAAATAATCTACTCCCCGAAGCCGTCACTGCCAACCCCGATGATCTGCTCATCGTTGTGAAAGCGGAGAGCGATGCTTCTGCTGAAGCCGCAATCGGACAAGTTGACGAGCTGCTCGCCCGTCGCAAATCATCCAGCGTCTCGCAAGACTTCCGCCCGCGAAGTTTGAGCGGAGCCGTGAAACAACTGCCCGAAGCGAATTGGGTGTTGATCTCTGTGCCTGGGCGCTATGCGGCTGGGGTGGCACGTGAAGCGCTTGAGCTTGGCAAACACGTATTTCTTTACAGCGACAACGTCTCGCTCGAAGATGAGATCGCGTTGAAAAAATTCGCCCGTGAAAAGGGTCTACTCGTGATGGGACCTGATTGTGGCACCGCCATCATCAACGGTATCGGGCTGGGGTTTGCCAACCGAGTGCGGCGCGGCAATATTGGCGTGGTGGGCGCGTCTGGCACAGGCACGCAAGCCGTGACGGCTCATATCCACGAGTTAGGCGGCGGCATATCACATGCCATTGGCACAGGCGGGCGGGATCTGAAGTCCGAGGTGGGAGCGATCACAGCACATCAAGCCCTCGATGTTTTAGCGCGCGACGATCAAACAAAGGTGATTGCCCTTATTTCCAAACCGCCGTCACCCAACGTTGCGACACAATTAATTTCTGCCGCGCAAGGGACTGGCAAGCCGGTTGTTATTTATTTCATTGGCTACCCTGCGCCTGCCAGAAAGATCGGCAATTTGCGGTTTGCGATTAGCCTTAGTGAAGCCGCGGAGCTTGCGGTGAAAATTGGAGACTTGAGACTAGAGACTACTAAAAAGTCTCCAATCTCCAGTCTCTATCTTCGCGGTCTATTCTCAGGCGGCACGCTTGCCTTTGAAGCCATGGTTGGCTTGCAGGCAAGTCTCTCGCCGATTTATTCCAACGGTCCAATTACACCGAATCAAAATCTAAAAGATCCGCTCAAAAGTGAGGCACATTCCATCATCGATCTCGGTGATGAGTTTTTTATGGTCGGTCGTCTGCACCCGATGATCGACAACGACCTGCGCATTCGCCGCATGAAACAGGAAGCCGCCGACCCCGAGGTGGGGATGATCCTGTTCGATGTGGTGCTCGGTGAAGGCTCACATATAGATCCTGCGGGTGAGTTGGTGCCTGTGATAAAAGAGATTAGAGAACAGAGATTAGTAACTAGCGACTTGGAGTTCGTAGCGATAGTGATCGGGACGAGTGATGACCCACAAAATCTCCAGTCGCAAGTTTCGGTTTTGGAGGACGCGGGGGTAAAAGTTTTCCGTAGTACTACCGAAGCGATGGAATATGTCAGTTTGCGATTTAGCAGCAAAAAGAAATATGAATTTACCCCTGTAAACCTTGAGCAATTGAAGCAATCTCTCGCCGCAATCAATGTTGGGCTTGAGTCGTTTTACGATAGCCTCACATCGCAAGGAGCGCAAGCCGTACACGTAGAGTGGAAGCCACCAGCAAGCGGCAACGAAAAAATGGCGACGTTGCTGGCTAAGATGAGGAAATAGAGAAAAGAGACTGGAGATTAGCGACTAGTGTAGTCCCAAGTCTCCAATCTCCAGTTATCGAATGGAGACAACTATGGATATTGACACCGCAAACCAAACCGCTACTGAACGACTGATGTCCGCAAGACCCATCCTCAAAGGCATTGCCACCGCGCGGGATGTCATCCCGGGGATGAAGGATAACCTGTACTTGCACGCAGGTCCGCCAATTGAGTGGGCGCGGATGTCTGGTCCGCTGCGCGGGGCGATCATCGGGGCGATGCTGTTCGAGGGCGCAGCCGCGTCCGAAGCAGAAGCAACTTCAATGGTGGAGAGAGGCGAAGTCGAATTTGATTCCTGTCATCATCACGGAACGGTTGGGCCGATGGCGGGAGTTACATCCGCTTCGATGAAGGTCTACGTCGTGGAAAATGCCGAGCATGGGAATAAATCGTTCTCGAATTTGAATGAGGGCTACGGAAAAGTTTTGCGTTACGGCGCGTTCAGCGATGACGTGTTGAAGAAGCTGCGTTGGATGAATGATGTGTTGGGCACCGCGCTGGCAGATGCGCTCGCGGCATCGAATGGCATCGACATGCGTGCGCTGATCGCCGAAGCGTTGCACATGGGTGACGAGGGACACAACCGCAACAAGGCGGGGTCGTTGTTGTATTTGAAATTGCTCGCGCCGTTGATCGCGAAGACGATGAGGGACAGCGCAGCGATGTCTGAAGTGTTGCAGTTCATCGGCGATAATGCGTTGAGCGTTTTGAACCCTGTGATGGCGGCGTGCAAAGCGATGACCGACGCGGCGCATGGTGTGGATGGTTCGACGATCGTGACAACGATGGCGCGCAACGGCACGGATTTTGGAATCAGAGTCAGCGGACTCGGCGAGAAGCAATGGTTCACGGCTCCTGCCGAAATTCCAGTGGGTCTGTTCTTCTCGGGCTTTTCTCAAGCCGACGCCAACCCCGACATCGGCGACAGTGCCATTACGGAAACTGCGGGCATTGGCGGATTTGCAATGGCGACCGCGCCTGCGATCGTTACATTCGTTGGCGGCACGCCTAAAGACGCGATAAATGCGACTCTAGAAATGTATGAGATCACCGCTGGCGAAAGCAAGTTCTTCACGATGCCGTCACTCGACTTCCGCGGCACACCGACAGGGATCGACATTCGCAAAGTCGTTGAGTTGGGCATCACGCCGCGCATCAATACTGGCATTGCACATAAAAACGCGGGCATCGGTCAGGTGGGGGCGGGGTTGATAAGGGCGCCGCTTTCCATTTTCGAGCAGGCGTTGCTTGCATATGCTGAGAAGTATGGTTTGTAAAAAGAGAATTGGGAGAATTGGAGAATTGAGGTTGATATGCCGACTTCGTTGGAGGATGTGAGAGTGTTGAAGAACGTTGAACAGATTGCGGATGCGATATACAAGGTTGCTGAACGCTGGAATGAATTTCCGCGCGATGTAGTTGGAAAACAGATTTCCCGCGCGGCGGATTCAATCGGGGCGAACATCGCCGAGTCGTTTGGGCGGTTTCATTTCGGGAAGAAGATTCAATTTTTGTATTATGCTCGCGGCAGTTTGTTCGAGACAAAGTATTGGCTCAATCGAGCGTCGGCTCGTGAATTGATGTCATCTGCCGATTCGAAAAGTTATGCAACGCGCCTGACGGAAATTGCACGGCAACTTAATCTGTATGTTTCAAGCCTCAAGGGTCAACGTTCTGGCGAGATCACAGTCGCCAGGTCCGTGAGGGAAAACCCTGTCGAATATCTCACCTCACGCCTCCCAGAAAATTTCCCCGAAATCCTCTTTGACGAAACCGATTTTGCATGGCTTGAATCCTAGCCACCCAATTCTCCAATCTCTAATTCTCAAATCTCTTAATTCACCCAAGGAGTTTCCCATGACCAAAATTTACGACCTCTCTCAAGACCTCAACCAGGACTGTTCCTTCTGGCCCTTCTATCCGCCGTTTGAAGTGAAATATATCAAACGCAAATCGGAGCATGGGGTCAATGCCCAGTATATCCAGACGTCGAACCACATGGGCACACATCTCGATGCGCCGCGGCATTTTGTGACCAAAGGCAAGACGATTGACCAGATTCCCATCGAGTGGTGCTATGGACCCGGCGTCATCGTTGACTTGAGCGACATGCTGGATGATGTGGGTCTCTTTACCCCCGAAGATATCGAAAAGCGCGCCGATGTGCAAGATGGTGATATTCTTTTCATACACACAGGTTGGCACAAGTATTCGTTCTTCAGTGAAGAAGCGGATGAGGAAAGATATATTCAACGTCATCCAGGTCCGCATTTCAGCATTTGTGATTGGCTGTTGAAGAAGAAGATCCACATCTGGGGCGTGGATATGATCTCCACCGACCACCCCATGAACCTGCCCATCGGTCGTTTCCTCGGCAAAGGCGGGTTGGAACACTGGCAGAAAGTCCGTGCGAAGACAGTGGAAAAATTTGGCGAAGATCAAATGGACGTGCTCTTCCCTGATTCCGCCTATCAATTGACGCACAACGCCTTGTTTCCGCACGATTGCATGCATGTGGAAAACCTCGGCGGTGACATCGGCTTGAAGGAACTGCACAACAAACGCATCACGCTCGGCGTCTTCCCATGGAAGTTCAAAGGCGGCGAAGCAGCGTTTTGTAGAGCGGTGGCGTGGGCGTAAGAGAAATTCTCTGATTCTCCAATTCTCGGTTTTCTCGATGCCGAGAATTGGAGAATTGGGGAGAATTGAGGTCTGAATGGCAACTCGATATTTCGGCGAACGGATAAAACGTAACGAAGACCCGCGTCTGCTGACGGGACAGGGATTGTTTGTGGACGATGTGGATTTACCGAACATGCTCCATGTTGCCTTCGTGCGGAGCCCGTACGCTCATGCAAAGATAAACAGCATTGACGTTTCGCAAGCCTTGCTACGTGAAGGTGTGGTTGCTATTTATACGGCGAACGATCTGGGTGATTACTGGAAGCCTGGACCACTGCTCGTTTCGCCGCCGCCTGTGGATGACATAGTTTTCAACGAAAAGACTCAAGTTCCGCTTGCCAAGGATAAGGCCAAGTTTGCGGGGGAGCCGATAGTGATGGTGCTGGCGGAGAGTCGTTATATCGCCGAAGACGCGCTCGCTGATATTCAAATTGACTATGAACCTCTTAAAGCCGTTGTTGATATTGAGAAAGCACTACAACCTGATAGCACTTTGATTCATGAAGAAATTGGCTCAAACATCGCCGCAAATGTTGTACAAAGAAAAGGCGATTATGAAGCAGTAAAAGATAATGCTGCCTTAATTATTAAGCGTCGTTTTCTTTACGAGCACGGATGCGCTGCCGCCATCGAGAACCGCGGCATCGTCGCGGAGTGGGATAAACGTGCGGGACGATTAACGGTCTGGGATACCACGCAGGCTCCTGTTGTGATCCGCAACGGGTTGGCGGGAATGCTTGGATTATCTGAAAGACAAGTGCGAGTCATAGCGCCGTTCATCGGCGGGGGATTCGGTCCGAAGATCATGATGTTCTATCAGGAGGAAGTGCTCGTCCCGTGGGCGGCGATGAAGTTGAATCGACCTGTCAAGTGGATCGAAGACCGCGCCGAAAATTTTGTCGCCACCACACATGAGCGCGGACAAATCCACGATGCGGAGATCGCATTCGATAAGGACGGTCACATTCTCGGCGTGCATGATGTCTTTCTGCATGATACGGGCGCGTATGCTCCGTATGGCTTGACCGTGCCGCTTAACAGTTCATGTACATTGCTCGGACCATACGATATCAAAAATTATTATAGTGAATTCACAGCAGTTTTTACAAATAAAACAATCGTCACACCGTATCGCGGCGCGGGACGCCAGCATGGCGTGTTCGTCATTGAACGTGCGTTGGATATTGCCGCGAAAGAATTGAAGATTGACCGCGCCGAAATCCGCCGACGCAACTTCATTCCGCCTGATAAGTTCCCATACAACAACGAGATCATCTATCAGGATTTTGCTCCGCTTGTGTATGACAGTGGCAATTATGAACCGTTGTTAGATCAAGCGATGGAGAAGATCGGTTATCACAAATTCGTCAATGAGATCCAACCGAAGTTACGCGCTGAAGGAAAACACGTTGGCATTGGTATCGTCGCGTACGTGGAAGGCACGGGCATCGGACCATACGAAGGCGCGAAGGTACAAGTAATGAGCAGTGGACGCGTCTCGGTCGTCACAGGTGTTGGCACGCAGGGACAGGGTCACTTCACGAGTTTCGCGCAGATCGTCGCGGAGCAGCTCGGTGTGGATGTAAACAAAATCGACGTCGTCACAGGTGACACCGACCAGTTCTATTGGGGTGCGGGGACGTTCGCCAGCCGCGGCGCGGTCGTTGCGGGCAATGCAATCAATGAAGCCGCGAAAGTGGTGCGCAAGAAAATTCTCAAACTCGCCTCCGAACATTTCAACGCGCCCGAAGATGAACTCGAACTCGCTGATGGAATGGTGAAGGTGCAAGACCTGCCGCGCATGTCTATTTCATTGGGCGAACTCGCAGGCATGGCGAATCCGATGCGCGGCGCTGTCAAACCTGGGACAGAGCCTGGTTTGGAAGCGACCAGCTATTTCGGTCCAGAAAGAGGCGCCACTGCCAGCGGCATCCACGCCATGATCGTGGAGGTCAATCCTGAGACGCTGCAGATCCACATCCAAAAATATCTCGTCGTGCACGATTGCGGCAAGGTCATCAATCCGCTGATCCTCGATGGGCAGATCCATGGCGGCGTGGCGCAGGGAATCGGTAACGCCTTTTATGAACGGCTCGCCTACGACGAAAACGGGCAGCTGCTCAACGGCACGTTCATGGATTATCACCTGCCCACGAGCCTGGATGTGCCGCGCATCGATACGGGACATGGCGTAACGCTTTCGCCGCTCAACCCGATGGGTGTGAAGGGCGCGGGCGAAGCGGGCGCGATCCCTGTTGGTCCGCTGTTTGCTCAGGCGTTGGAAGATGCGTTGCACGATGTGGATTTTGAGATTTTGGAAATTCCGCTGAATTCGAATCGGTTGTGGGAGTTGGTGAGTGGGAAATAATTATCGGATGAAGTGCCCCGCTTCACTTCGACAAGCTCAGTGCGGCGCTTTCTAAGCCGATGGTTGATTCCCCGTAGGGAGTTGTGCCTGACCATCGGCTTTTTCTTTTTCCTCAAAAATGGGAAAGTTAACCCGAAGGCGACGAAGGAATTACTGGCGAAGGCACTGGAAGAGGGAAGGAAGTGACCATCTTAGCAACACAATATCATCGATAAATAAACTTGCTGTATAATTTCCTTATGGATCTAGTCGGGAACACATACAAGTATTGGCATAGAGAACGGGACCGAGCTTCATACTCGCATCTAATCAACCTTTGCTTGGGTTTAGATTGCTCGGTATTTGTCGGAGCAGGACTCTCAGTACATGCGGGATACCCAACCTTTAGCCAACTCATTGACTATTTAGCAGATCAAACCAAGATAGCAGATGACACACTCACTAAAATAGATGATTTATCTCTGAGGGTAAAGGAAATCAAGAAAATAATAAACGAGAACGGCGACGATTTTTACAGTATCTTGTATCGAAGATTCGATGACGGGCACTTCCCTCTCAAGAAAACAACCGAGCTACTTGAAAATTTTATCCAAATTCCTTTTAAATCGTTTGTAACGACCAATTATGACAGTTGTATAGAAGATGTTGCGGCTACACAAAACAAAGGGTTTTCCAACGATGAGATCCAAGTTTTCCCATTCGTAAATGCCAGCAACTTAGAAGCACGAAGGCTTTATCATATTCACGGCAAGATAGTTCAAGAAAATGTAGAAAAATCTTCGCAATCATTAATATTGACTGCAGATGATTTCGAGAAAGCTTACAGCGCCGACAGCCCACTCCCTAACTTTCTATCTAGCTTTCTTGATGTACATAACGTAGTGTTTATAGGCTTTGCCTTAGAAGAACGGACGTTATTTGACATTTTAGAGTTGTACAAAAAAAGAAAGAATTTCATTTTGGGGTATCCGATTGATCCACCCAAAAATCCACCAACCAAATTCGCATTATTGCCTATAGAGAGAAACAATATCGACCCCAAACTTCCAGAAGAAGAGCGTAAAAATTATCTCGCATATATAGAGGAAAAAGATAGAAGAATTGAGACTGAGTATGATGTAATAATACTTCGGTATCTAGCAAGCAGTAGCTATTCTGAAATGGAAGCTATCATCAAAAACATTTACTCACAAATAAAAGCTAGCACCATTAAAGTTAATCCAGATTTAACAGAAACTGGAGTTCCAATATGAGCACCACGTTTTATGAAGCCTCTGACAGGTTGGAACAGCTTAAGAAGCGTGAAGATATTAGCCAAGCCGAAATATCTGAAACAATAAAGTATCTTGAAGAGGAAAAGTTCGCTCGATATTTCTTTATGGATTTGGAAAATCCAGCATGGGTATTGCCTCTTCATGAAAACAAGTTCTTTCTAAAAGTTCCACCTCCGCTTGAAGATCCTAACAATCCTGGCTACTTTAGCATGCCAACGTGGTATGCTGGCGAATATCTGAAAAGGATGGCGGATAAATTCCCCGATATTGTGAGGGATATTGCTCTATCACTTGAAACGGACAATTCAAGAGCTCTTAGGACCATACTTGAAGTATTGCTAAAAGTTCCTGTAGATATTACAGCCGAAATCGTAGGCAAGTTCCAAAGTTGGATAGAAACTCCGTTTTCCAATTTTATGATGCTCTCGCGTGAATTGGGAATTATCATGGAATATCTTGCTAAAGGAGGTAAAGTACAAGCTGCTTTAGCAACTTTGTCTATCTTATTGGAACCTGTACAAGTTAAGGACAGATTTGATGAAGGGAAGCTTGTTGCAAGCACTCGACATGATTTTTACTGGCTGAGCCAAGCTCTTCAACTAAACTTGCCTGTACTAACAAAAATGGACCCGAATGGGGTTGTGAACGTTGCAGAAGAACAATTAATAAAAGCCATCGATTCAGAACACGATCCAAGAATCGATGATAACGTCAAGAAACTCAATAGCTATTGGAGGTTAAGGATAAGCCCAAGATCAGAAACAAATTACGACAATGAAATTAAAAACATCCTTGTAAACACCATTATTGCATCACTAACTGAAGGATACGCACAAAAACCAAGAGCTGTCCACTTAATCTTATCCCGTTACATTGATAGCGATTATTCGATTTTTAGGCGAATAGCCATATATATGCTTCAGTCTTGGGGTAAACAATATAAAGACTTGATTGAAAAAGCATACATTGCCTATAGAGAACATCCCATCCATGCTGGTCAATCTGAGTTTTATAGCTTTGTAGAGGCACAGTATAGTAATTTTTCACAGTCTATCAAAGAGGAGATCCTGTTTGATAGGAAAAATCCAGATGCAGGATTTGTAGAAGAGATATTGAATGGTCACCCTGAAGGATTCGCTGGTAATACTAAGGAAGAAAAGAGGAAGACTCTCATTGAAACGTGGCAGTTAAGGGAGTTAACCCCATTAGCCTCTTATCTTGAAGCGGATGAGAAAGAGTATTATGAAAAATTGCTTGGGAAGTATGGCGAACCATCTCCAAAGCCAGACGATGAGCCAGTTACTGTATCCTTTGTTGGAGAAAAAAGCCCGATCGAATCTGATGAGTTTGTCAAGAAATCCATTATTGGAGTGGTTCAATATCTTGTTGAGTATGTGCCAACAAATAATGCTCCATTTGGAGAGCCGTCAAGAGAAGGTTTAGCTAACATCTTGGAAAATGATATTCAAGCTAGACTGAATGACTACACAAACCAAGCCACTTCGTTTATTAATAATGACTTGCGGTTTATCTATCACACACATTTTCTAAGAGGCATAAAAAACGCCGTCAAGAAGCAAGAGAAATTCGAGTTAGATGGCATCATTGCTGTCTGCGAACATATTGTCAAACAAAAAGCAGAAAGCTATCAACAAAGTGATTTTGAGGAAGGACTTCCAGCAGCAAAATTAGCAATTGTGCAACTTTTCGAAGAATTGTTTAGGGTAAAAGAGCTCTCTATAAATGATGATTTACTAGAAAGAAGTGGAAAGATAATCGTAGAACTTCTTCACCAACGAGAGCCGTTTCCAGATAATGAGGATGCCCAAGGTTATGACCCTGCTACACATTCACTAAATTGTTTGCATGGAGTAGCAATGCACAGTCTGGTTTCATACGGGCTCTATTGCGAACGTAAGCGAAAACAAGAAGCCGATAATAAGGGAACGCCTATTATGATTCCTTTATTGAAAAAAACACTAGCCGAAAAATTAGACAAAAGAAAAAATCGAAGTTTAGCAGTTCATTCAATTTATGGCTGGTACTTCCCTCAATTCATATATCTTGACAAAGAATGGGCTCTTGAACATAGTAAGAGAATATTCTTCAGCGGAAGTAGTAAGAAAAAATATTGGCAGGCTGCGTGGAGTGCATATATTCGATTCTCTGACGTTTACACAAATGTATTTCCAGAATTAATCAGCCAATATAAAAAAGCTCTCAAGGGATTGCCAGCATCAGAACAGAGCCATGGACTTGATACCTCAAATGAAAAGATGGCAACACATATCTTAAAAGCATATCTGGTAGATATGATCAAATTGAATTCTAGAGATGGTCTGTTACGCTTGTATTATCAAATGGCGGACGATGAAACGCGTTCACATGGCAACTTTTGGCTTAGCAAGGTTTTAGAATCTCGACAGCCATCTGTCGAAGATGTTACATGGAAAAAAATCTGGGGTTTATGGCAATGGAGGACAGAAGTCGCAAACGATGCTGAGAACAAAGGTGCCTTTACAAAGGAAATATCGAGTTTCAGCAGGTTACTCAAGAATGTGCCAGTAAATCTATTAGAACTAAATTCCATTATAGAACAAACTCTTACATTTAAGTCTGATGGTTTTGAGACTCAAGAAATTATCGAGTTCTTAGGAAAACATTCCGAAAAATTCCCAAACTTAGCTGTTTCGAATTTGCACAAAATAGTTTTATCTAGTAAACAGTTCTACTTATTGGAAGACACTAAAAAAGGTGTTGAACAAACCCTTACATCTGCAATGAACTCAGATGATACATCAAGAGCTAAAGCCATTGAAATCATAAATGTCTTTGGAGAGCGTGGCGATTATAGTTGGCGACAACTATTAGAAGTTGCAAAATAGTAGAAGCAATTGCTATCCTAACGTATAACAACATTCCACCTTTTTTATTTCCATCAATATAGCGATAGGCTTAGCAGTCTGTTCCAAGAGGGATGCCCGCGTAAATAGAGCATTATGAATAAATTAAATCGCCCAGTCCAGGGACCTCATCCTGATTGTGACGATTGATCGGTATGTGGGTTGTGACCTATCCCCCCGCCCTTCCCAAATGGGAAGGGAGCTAGTCGGTTGATGATTTTGGTGAATTTCCAAGTCAATGGTTTGAGTGCATGCCAGCATTTCCTCTATCCGACGCTTGCATCGTAATGAACCTCACCACTTCGACACGCCATCGCGGCGGGAATCGTCAAAGCGCACCGCGGGAAGATCTGGGTGGGAAGCCCCGGCTATGACGAGGTAAAATTACCGGATAGTACGTTTTTTATTCAAATACCGCTGGCGAAATAATAAACAGGCATCATCGTTTGCATAACCGCCTCATTTGTTTAGAGTGAAAGGCAGGTGGCTCATGGACAAGCAACGATTTTTCGGAATTACAGCGATCCTTATGGTCGCAATCCTCTCCTGTAATTTCCTTCAATCCGGCCTCCCAATCAACGATGATGCGAATGCCGCTCCGGTCTTGCTGAATGAAATCCTCTTTTTGCCGGCGGATGGACAACATGCCTTTGTAGAATTGAAGGCATTGGGGAATGGCACATCAGTCACTGGTATGGTTTTGAAAAATGAGCGGGGTGATTCATTTTCAATTCCTGAAAACTCTCCAGACCTCGATGTAGATGAATACCTGTTGATTCTCTTCGATGGCGTCAACAGCGTTGAAGGTAACACGGTTCATGCGGATCGCTTGGAGTTCTTGAACACCGAAGCCGGTTTCCTTGAACTCTACACGGCTGAGAATAATCTGCTCGACCGCGTTGCGTGGGGAGAAGATCAAGCAGGGACTGTCAAACTTAGCCGTGGTGGAATGATTCTTGACCTTGAGCCTGGTCTGACGATCGGTCGTTTCCCACTCTCGACTCTTTCCCACCCGCTCGAATGGACGATTATTAATCCCGACCAGGCTACACCGGGCATGTCCAATCCACAACCTGCTGTGGAGGTCATGATTCCGCTTAATGGGGCAGTGATCAAAGAGTCGAGTTTTGAACTCAGTTGGTATCCTGCTCCGGGTGCGACTCAATATCAAGTGCAGGTTGCCAGTGATGATACATTTGGCACGTTGACAATAGATGAAACGGTGAATGAGCCGGCATCGAATGTTGAATTACAACCCGGCAAGTATTTCTGGCGCGTGCAGGCAATCGCAGAAAATGATGAACGTGCTGAGTTCTCGCCCGTGCAAACTCTTACGATTAACCTTCAATTCTCAAGGGCTCATCTGGCAATGCCGGTCCAGCAAACCACGCTGGGAGTGCCATTCATCGGTCAGCATAAAGATACGCAAATGATTTTGCTTGAATCGAAAAATGAAACAGGCGAACATGCCTGGGATGTGGCTCACCCCGAACTTGATCGTTCCGACCCCGCCGACTACGGGAATTGCGCCCTGGCTTCTGTAGCTATGATCAACGCTTTTTACGGCGGAGACCTCAGCCAGGATCGCATCGGCTTTGAGGTCTTCCATGATTCGTTTCCCGGCCCCGAGTATGACCTGATGTATGGCCAGGGTTTGTATTCCAGCCAGACCAGCCAGGCGTTGGCTTTTGCCCTGGAGGGGGAGTCGCTATTCCGCCAGCAACCGGACACATTTGACGTTAACGTGTTTTGGGCAGACGTCCAGTTGGGGATCAGTGCGGGCGCTCCCATTTTGGCGGCAATAAGACCCGGACACGCCATCGTCATCACCGGCTATTATGAAGATACGTCAACGCGTTATGTATTCATCAACGATCCGTGGTGGGGTGCATACGCGGTGGACATTGATGGCTACACATGGAAATATTACTGGATGACCTCCCCCGATTCCATCCCGACTTTGAACGACCCGGAGATCAGCATGGACTCTGACGGTGACGGCATTATGGATTTCGACGAGACCAACCGCTTCGGCACGGATCCAAATGACCGCGATACCGACAAGGACGATCTGGAAGACAAGGATGATCTGCGCGCAAGTATCTATGACGAGCAATGGGGGTATGCACTTTCAGCCCTGTCTTACTTTGGGCGCGACTACGATCAGGACGGCATCAAGATGGAGTTGGATGAAGACTCGGATGGAGGCGGCTGTTTTGACGGCATGGAAGATTTCGATCTGGATGGAAAATACAAGGAGCCGGAGACCTGGAACTTTGATGAAAAGGACGATGCTTGTTTCTTTGGCACAAGTGAGCTATATCTGGAAGATACGTCCGTTTCGGAATATGGCACAGGTACCATCCACCAGATTTTACGAACATTATTCAAGTTCTCTCTGCGCGCTGTGGAGGACGGTACATTGGAAGGAATCGGCCAGGTGACATATTCGGCCATGGGAGAATCGTATGGCAGCACCCTCGTTCCTGAGTGTAACGGTATGACTTATGACATCGGAACGCATCACTATCAGGTGAATTTGGGAGGAACCTTTCAAAAACTGCCGGATGGCGGCACTTTTGTGAGTTTCCTGGCCACTCCAGACCACGGAGATCCCTTTACCTTTCAGTGGGTGGGACCTTGCCCAAGTGAAGGGGCTGTCGAAAGTTGGTATTGGGGTGGAGGGGGTGGCACACTGAAAGATGGCGTTTATGATTATTATGTCGATATGGCGGCCAGCTCAGGTATAAACGGCGAATTCTGGCAGAAGATACACATGGAGCAGGGGCAGGGAATGCCATAGACTCGCTGTTCAATATCGATAATCCAACCTGCGCAGCTCTCACTTTCCGTGGTATCTCGCATCCACGGTGACGATCTCGCCTCGTTTGCGCCACGCGAATTTTTTGGCGAACTTGTTTGGCTTGTGTTCGAGAACATCGGCAATCAATTTTCCCAGCAACGGCGTGAACTTGAACGCGTGACCGCTATCGCCCACTGCGACGAGCAGACCTCACCCCGATTGTGACGATTGATCGGCATGTCCGATTGCCCCTTCGCGACATCGTATCCGAAGGGTGAGCACCCCTGTGGGGCTCCCAAGGGAGAGGGTATGGCGACGAATCCTTTTCTGCGTGATCGACGAGTCGGGTTTCCAAGTCAATGTTGTGTGCGAGGAGGTTTTGGCTTCTCCCCTCGGGCTAGACGGAATAGGGGGCCGACTCGCAACCTCAATTCAAACCGACTTCCCTAATCAATTCTCCAATCCTCCAATTCTCAGTCTCTAATCTCAATCTCCAATCCTCACCACCACATTCCCCTTTTTCTGATCGGTTTCAACATATCTGTGCGCCTCGGCGATCTGCTCCAACGGATAGGTCCGATCGATGACGGGTTTGATCGTGCCCGCTTCGATCAACTCTTTGAGCCTGAGCAGGTTTTCGGTCGTATAACCACCTTCCCAGGAGAGGAGTTTCTTGCTGGTTCGGCCCTTGTTCCAACCCATTTGAAGCTTGTGGTGCCATTTTGGATTCACGTTGAGATAGGTTCCGTTCTCGTTTAACGATCGTACGCTCCCCCCAAACGGACTCCCGCCGATCGTATCCAGGATGGCATCGTACTTCTGTCCGTTTTTGGTGTAATCCTCCCGCGTGTAGTCGATCACATGGTCCGCACCGATGGAGCGCAGCATGTCCAATTTTCCGCCGCTGTCCACGCCGGTCACTTCCGCGCCATAATGTTTGGCTAGTTGAACAGAATACGTGCCAATGCTCCCACCCGCACCGACGATCAAGACTTTTTGTCCAGGCTGGATATTTACCCTTCCAAGGGTATGCAGGGCTTCGAGTCCACCGAATGGGATGGCGGCGGCTTCTTCATAGGTGATGTTGGTCGGTCTCTTTGACATCACGCCAAGCAGCCCTGATGGTTTTTTAGATAAACACATGTATTCCGCATAGGTTCCCATGCCAAGACCTGTGTACCCATAGACCTGATCGCCCGTTTGATATTGGGTCACATCTTTACCAATTGCCACAACCTCTCCCGCGAACTCCGTGCCGAGAATCTTTATTCGGGATGGTCTAAAGAGACCAATATACATTCGAACTGGAATCGCAAACAGGAGGGGAAGTATCAACCTGCGGAACTCGGTATCCGCTCTTGAGGCGGTGGAGGCGTGGATTTTGATCAGGACTTCATTATCCCTGGGGCTGGGCTTTGCCACCTCTTGGAGTTGAAGACCGTCCGGTGATCCGTATTTTGTCCAAATTACTGCTTTCATGATTATTTTTCCTTATAAAATAAATTGTGCTATTTTAATCCACGGTAATGACAACTTTCCCTTTGGCATGTCCTTCTCCAAGGTAGCGGAGCGCTTCGGGGGTCTCACTTAACGGGTACCTTTTGTCGATGACGAGCCTGACCTTTCCCGATTCGATCAGTTCGGTCATGTAAACCAGATCCTTTGCATCTGTTCGAACGATCAGAAGTTCAATTCTCTTCCCTGTGATTCTCCTGATCGACGGCCCCAGGAGCAAACTCTGGAACATTGTGGCAACAGAACCTCCAGCCATGAAATAATTTCCATTCGGCTTGAGCGCCCGCAGATAGGCAAAAATGGAACGATTTGCGATCACATCAAGGATCAGGTCATATTGCTGTCCACTTTTGGTGAAATCTTCTTTGGTGTAATCAATGACGTGATCTGCGCCGAGCGAGCGCATAAAGTCCATTTTCTCTGTGTTATCCACACCGGTCACTTCGGCCCCGGCTAATTTGGCCAGCTGAATTGCGAATGCACCCGTCCCGCCCCCAGCGCCATTGATCAATACTTTTTGCCCCGGCTGAACCTGTCCCTTTTCGCGAATCCCTTGCAGGGCGATAAATGCGGCTTGCGGAATAGCTGCGGCTTCTTCGAACGACATGCCCGCAGGTTTCAGCGCCAGTGCTCTCTCAGACTTGCAGGCATACTCTGCAAAACTGCCTCCATAATTTAACATGAGACCGAATACCTCATCCCCGGGCTTGAACAGTTTGATGTCTTTGCCTACCGCTTCCACCGTCCCAGCAATGTCAGAACCCAGGATCTTGTTTCCGGGTGTGAACAGCCCCCCTATGCGGGCATAGAGCGGCCTGCCAATAAGTCCCTCCCAGTCAGATCTATTTACGGAGGCTGCACGGATTTTTATCAGCAATTGATTATCCGAAGGTGTCGGTTTTTTGACTTCTTCAAGCTTTAGAACATCCGGTGACCCGTATTTTTGATAAACCATTGCTTTCATGAGCTCAATCTCCCATCGGGTTGTTTTTTTTCACCGGCAGAACCGGGGTTTTACAGGATTATTTTGTATAATGGATATCATTCAGAATTATAAGCCATCCAATTTATGATACTTATCACAGGCGCAGGCGGTAAAACAGGCAGGGCCCTGGTCAAGAGCATCTCGACCGTGGAGAGTGTCAGCGCGTTCGTCCATCGCGAAGAACATGCTTCAATATTACAGTCCCTTGGAGCGGAGAAGGTCATCGTTGGCGATCTTCGAGATAGAGATTCGATCCGCTCTGCAATGCAGGATGTGCAGTGTATATATCACATCTGCCCAAACATGAGCCCGGATGAGTTGATAATAGGCAGGATGGTGATTGACGAAGCGCAAAAGGCGGGCGTGGAGCATATTATCTATCATTCCGTCCTGCACCCTCAAACAGAAAAGATGAATCATCACTGGCAGAAGCTGCGCATGGAAGAGATGCTCTTCGAGTCGGGAATTCCCTTCACGATCCTGCAACCCGCGCCGTACATGCAAAATCTGCTGGCAGGCTGGAAGAGCATCATCGAAGAGGGTGTTTTGCGCATACCTTATTCTATCCACGCCAAATTCAGCTTCATCGATCTTGAAGACCTCGCAGAAGCCGCCAAAATCATTTTGACCGAATCAAATCACAGGAATGCGGTCTACGAACTGGCCGGCACACTCCCAATATCCCATGCGGATGCAGCAGAGGTGTTCGGGCATGTCTTGAGTCGGATTGTTAGGGCCGAGCAGGAAGAGATCAGTGACTGGAGAAGACGCGCACAAGGGTTAAGCGAATACGCAGTGGATAATTTAATAAGAATGTTCGAGTATTACAACCAATGGGGTCTGGCGGGAAATCCAAATGTTTTGAGGTGGCTCTTGAAGCGGGAACCAACCCAGCTTGGATCATTTGCCAAAAGGACAAAGACGGAATCCTTTTGAACACCTCGATCAGGATGAGATCGGAACGAGCGCGTGGACCGCTTCGCCATAATCCCAGCCGTCAATACTTGGCGGGGTGATGCCCAATGCCGTGAGCATGCTCTTGATCTGTTCGCGGTGTTCGGTGGCATGGTTGATGATCTGCACCATGAGCACCCACGGCTCAACCCAATAGTCGTCTCTTGTTTGGAGTCGAGTCGCGGGAAGTTTGCTCACATCTCTGGCGAGTTCCAACAAATGTTCGCCGCTGTCCTTCAAGGATTTTTCCAAATCGGGAAACTCCACAGTGACGCGCTCCCGCCTCTCCTCGACGGGGAGGGTGAGAAGCCGCAGGTAGCCGTGCTGCGCTGACACAAGATGGAGAAGTGTACTGCGGATACTCCCCTCCGTGGCGGATTGAGGCGGCGTGTCCAGTTGCTCATCCGTCAGTGCGGCGCACACTTCGATGACCTTTTGGTTTGCCCAGTTGTTGTGCTCGAACAATTTTGCGAGAATATTTTCGCCCATTTTTTTATCCTACCACGTTCATTAACTGAAAGTAATTTCCATCAGGATCGGCGAGCGTCGCAATCCAGCCCTGCCCCATTTCGTACGGTTCATGGATGACCACACCGCCGAGGGATTTTATGCGCTCGAACTCCTCCCTGACCTGTGGAGTTTCAAAATTGACCATCACCCGGCCCGGGTCTTTCGTGGAGCCGCCCATTTCGGAATGGTTCAAAATTCCCATGAACGCGCTTCCCGCCTGCCATCCCCAAAAACCGTTTTCCGGGTCGACCATATCCGCCGGCTTTTCGAAAACTTTTTCATAAAAAGCCGCCAACACTTGAGGCTGTTTTGTTCCGATCATTACTGAATTCAGGTTTAACATTTGAGCACTTCCTTTCTATTGATAAGGGTTGAAATTTTCTGCATCCATTTCGTTTCACTTTATCCATACGGTCCAGATAGGCGCTGTTTGAGCGAGATCAATCTTGAGCGCATCCATTTAGCCTTCTCCTTATGTACCGATAACCTTTGAGAATTACCTGCTGCGGGAGGATACCACAAAAAGGCATGCAGCGGTTTCAGCCGTATTGAATGACTCCATTGGTAGAATTGGGGAATAGATTATGCATCCCATTCAAGCTCATTCCGCCACTCCGTCTGTCATAAACTGGCTCATTCATACGCATCGACCGCGTTTTTTGCACATCTTCGATAACGCCTGTAATCTCATCAACGAGCGCAGGGAGGTTCTATCCATCGTCACCCCAGAAATCGGAAACGGACCATTCAATCTTGTAATCGAGAACAAGGTTAGTTTCCCCGATTACATAAACATCAAATCCCCGATCTACAATTCTCCCGATCATCTACATCTCGGCCAACTCTCCATCCGCACCGCGGACGCGAACCTCTGGAACCCACGCCCTGATTGGGAAGCGTTATATATCAGGAGGGAGAATATTTGCAAACAATTAACCAATTCAGCAATTAACCAATCCTCGTTTTCCAACCCTCAATTCTCCAATGTACTTATCGCCGGCATTTCCTCCGCGTTTGTTGCAGCAGATATTACAACGGCAAAATCCCTGGCCGCCCAGGTTGCCGGCCTGGGTATTGGTCTCACCCCAACTGGAGACGACTTCCTCATGGGCGCATTGTACGCGGCATGGACCATCCACCCAAGAGAAAAAGTAGAACCTTTCGCAAAAGAAATTGCCGAATCCGCCGCCCCGTTGACCACCTCCCTTTCGGCCGCATGGCTCAAATCCGCAGGGAGAGGCGAAGCGGAAATATCATGGCATGAATTTTTCGATGCAATGATTTTTCCAAATTTAAACCTTGAACTCCCGATATCGAAAATTCTATCCAGCGGGCACACATCCGGAGCCGATGCGCTGGCTGGATTCTTCAGCGTGTACACCGCCTTCAATTCTCGTATAATTGGCCAATGTCCTTCCTAACTTCATTCACCGAAAATGTCCGAAAATTTCCAGAAAAGGTTGCGCTTGAATTTATCGACCCGCCCCTTCAGCGCGTCACCTATGCCGAATTAGACAGCCTGATAAACCGAACGGCGGCCTATCTTCAAGGCCTGGGTGTTGTGCCCGGCGACCGGATTGCCTTGCAACTTTCCAAAAGCCTTGAGTTCATTCTTTTGCATCTCGCAACCGTTCGAATGGGAGCCATTACTCTTCCGCTAAACCTTGCCTACCCTCCCGACGAATTGAACTATTTTCTTGAGGACTCTGGAACAAAATTATTTTTTGCCCTCGAATCTTCCAAAGACAAAATCCAAAACATTCTTCCGGGTCTGCCTGATTTGCAGGGATGCATTTTCCTCGAGCCCTCCAAGCCTGACCAATTCATTTCCCAAATCGCAAAATCGCCAAGTGTAAATCTCCAATCGCCGACCGCGAGTCTCACTGCTACAGCTGTCATCATCTACACCAGCGGCACCACCGGGAGACCCAAAGGAGCCGAGATCACCCATGGCAATCTGAGTTCGAATCTTGAGGCGCTTCACATATCCTGGGGCTGGCAGCCGGATGACATCCTGCTTCATGTACTGCCCATCTTCCACGTTCACGGATTATTCGTCGCATTGCACGGCGCTTTGCATGCGGGTGCAACCACGATCATGATGCGCGAATTCGATGCGCGGAAAACTCTGCAAACACTTGTGGATCGCCGCTGCACGATTTTCATGGCGGTCCCAACCATTCACCAGCGCTTGCTAGATGTGCCCGATGCAAAAAGCTTCAACCTTTCGCATGTCCGCCTCATCACCTCCGGATCCGACCGCCTGCCCGACGAAGTATTCACCGGTTTTCAGAAAACCTTTGGCCACACCCTGCTTGAACGCTACGGCATGACCGAAACTGGCATGAATTGTTCCAATCCCTTGCATGGCGAGCGCCGCATCGGCTCGGTGGGGCTGCCCCTGCCCGGAGTGGAAGTGCGTATCGTAAACTCAGAGATAGAGGAGCCGCTTCCAATTGGAGAGATCGGGGATGTGCAGCTTCGCGGATCGAACATTTTCAAAGGATATTGGAATCAGCCCGAAAAAACATCCGCCTCTTTCTCCGCCGACGGCTGGTTCAAAACCGGTGATCTTGGCTACCTCGAAGCGGACGGCTACCTGACTCTGTGCGGCCGTTCCAAAGATTTAATCATCAGCGGCGGGCTGAATATCTACCCGCCTGAAGTGGAACGCGTGCTGGCGGAGCATCCCGCCGTGGCTGCATGTGCAGTCATTGGCTGCCCAGATCGAGAATGGGGGGAAAGAGTCACAGCGGTGGTTGTGCTGGAGAAAACCGAATCAGCCAGCGGCGAGGAATTGATGCGTTTTTGCCGCGAAAAGCTTGCGCCATACAAATCTCCCAAATCCATAGTCTTCAAAGATGGCCTGCCCCGCAATGCCATGGGGAAAGTCCAAAAAGGGGAACTGCGAAAGGAAATTTGTTCGGGCATCGCATGAGAATGCTCGATGCCTCATCTTTTATTCCAAAGTCTGTCTTACATATTTTGTTATAATGAAAATACATCGATCCAATTAAATGGATGGTTTTTCTGTTATCAGGGAATTTTTCAAATAGATTTGAGGATTTAGTTATGAAACATGGTTTTGGGCGCCGGGATTTTTTGAAATTGGCGGGGATGGTTCCGTTGGGGCTTTTGGCTCCGCCGCTTTTAAAAACAATTGGTGCGTCGCAGTTGATGCAAGGGGAAAGAAAAAATGTGCTCGTTATCCTGTTTGATTCTTTTTCAGCGTACGACATCTCCCTTTATGGCTACGGTCGGGAAACCACGCCCAATCTTGATAGACTCGCAAAACGGGCCAACGTTTATTACAACCATTTTTCCGGCGGCAATTACACAACGCCTGGCACGGCGTCCCTGCTCACCATGTCGCATCCGTGGTCACACCGCGCTTTCCGGTTTGGTGCGGAGGTCCGCGATTCTTACGCCGCTAAAAGTATCTTCCACGCCTTCGACGATTATCACCGCATGGGATACACCCATAATCCGCTTGCAAACACTCTGCTGCAACAATTTCAACGGGACATCGATGAGTACGTCCCCATGGAATCGCTCTTCATTAGCAACGATGGGCTGATCCGAAAAATCTTTTCCGGGGATGAAGATATTGCCACGGTAAGCTGGTCCAGGGATATGAAGCGGAGCGAGTATGGGTATTCATATTCGTTATTTTTAAATCATCTTTACGAAGAGTATCAGCAAAGAAAACTCGCCAGCTACAAAAACCTTTACCCAAACGGCCTGCCGAATACGAACGGCGGAAATTTTTACGCCCTCGAAGAAGGCATCGACTGGTTGAGAGAACATGTCACCGATTTGCCGCAGCCATTCTTTGCATACGTTCATTACCATCCGCCGCATTTCCCATACAAGCCGAGGATCGAGTTCAACAATATTTTCCTCAAAGATAATTTCAAACCGCTCGACAAACCGCAGGATGAATTTTTCTCTGAAGGGAACGCATACGAGACTCTCTCGAATGCGAGGGCGTATTACAACGAATTCATCCTCAATGTGGACAGCGAGTTCGGCCGCCTGTTCGACACGCTGGAATCCACCGGTGTGCTCGAAAATTCCTGGGTGGTGCTCACCTCCGACCATGGCGAAATGCAGGAACGCGGTATCTCCGGCCATGTCACACCAACACTCTACCAGCCCATCGTCCGCGTGCCGTTGATGATTTTCGAACCCGGGCAGCAAACCGGCAGGGAGATCCACACCCCGACTGCGGCGGTCGATCTGATGACAACCATGCTGCACGTGACCGGGCACAAGATTCCCGATTGGTCGGAGGGAGCCATCCTGCCGCCATACACACCTCAAATTCTTCAAAAGGAAAATGCAGTTTACACCGTCCAAGCCCGGCGGAATAACGTCGAACTGCCGCTCACCGAAGCCACGATCATACAAGTGCTGGGGAATTACAAATTGATTTATTACCTCGGCTACGAACAACTTGGCAGCCTTGGCGAACGCTATCAGCTTTTCGACATTAAATCCGACCCCGAAGAACTCACCGATCTGTCAGCGACAAAGAAGGAAACAGCGGCTGAATTACTGAATATGTTGAAGTCCAAATTAAGGGAAGTTAACGAACCATTCCATGGTTGATGAATTTCCACTGGCCCGTATCTCAAAATGACCAATCAATTAAAAAACACCACATCCCCATACCTGCTTCAATAGTTTGATCTGGTGGCTCACCGTGGGTTGACTGACATGCAGTTGCTTGGCCGCTTCAGAAATATTTAATTTTTCGGCTACATACACGAAGTATCATTTTTTTGAAGATCAATCATCGCGGGCTTCAATCTGCATATGTCTTCTATGGAAAGGAGCGCCGAATATTTTTTTGATAAACGCCAGCTTTGCCGGTCTCACCGTAAGTAACATTAGTATGGTCATTAATATTGCGGATGTCAAGCACCAGGCACAGGTTGCGCCGATGACGAAGGGTTCCAGGAAGGTAAGGTAGATCGAGAATAGCGTACCAGAGACGGTCATGAGGAATAAGGATATGACGGCAAGATCGGCAAGATGATCATTAGCATATCGCGCAATCAGCCAAGAAATGAGAATTGCTATGTATCCTAACAAGCCTAACACTCCAATTGGAAGCATGCCAAAGAGACGCGCATACTCGCTTTGTTGGACGGTATTGCAGTCTCCCACGGGTCCGCAGACAGCTGTTGTATTGGTGGTCTCAATGTATGCCAGGTAGCCAGCCACGCCAAAGCCAATAATGCAGAGCAACGGAATGATCCATGCCCACTTCCCTTTCAGGGAAGTCCCAGTTGTGCTTCTAAAAAGAATGACAGCCCACACAATGGATCCGAGCATGCCTAACAGCACAAATACAGATAATGTGTTGCCAGTAGGGTCAAGGGCAAATTGATCGTGCCAGTTGGATGTTTCTGTGTGTATGCCGATGATGCCGGGTGTGGCTGTCGGTGAGGCAAATGCCGGGGAAACGGCAGAAGGCATAAGGGTCGTTTGAAGCGTCCCAGGTTGGACAGTGATAGTTACAGGCGGGGTATTTGCCTGAGTGGCTGTAATGGTAGCAGTTGAGACATCCGCTTCTGAAGATTGGGAGATTACCTCCTGCAACCCGGGAATATCGGGCCAATCTATGCCGCCCTGTGTGAGATAGGTCTCAACCAAGTCGGGAAATTTTTCTGGAATGTCGGCTGAACCTATCAGATACAAATCGTCAATGACCAGGAAGGGTACCCCGGCATGTTCAAGGTTGAATTTTTGCATGGCAGACATAAATAAGGCTTGCCCCTGTTGCTGAGTGACATCCACACCAATGATTTGCAGTTGGTCTCCATATTTTCTGATCATGGGCTGAAGTGTGTTAATGATCAC
This sequence comes from Anaerolineales bacterium, assembly GCA_014860745.1. GTDB lineage: Bacteria > Chloroflexota > Anaerolineae > Anaerolineales > Villigracilaceae > Villigracilis. Next base: position 15,521 of record JACZJC010000078.1, on the reverse strand, counting down.
ATATTCGCAATGCCCACAAGAGGGTGAATAGAAAAGTACAGCACGCACAACAGGCGCAGCCGATTGAGCATGAGCATTTATGATTGGAGCAATGAATACACTGACAAGAAGAAGGAGAATTCTTATTTGATGTCGTTTCACTTTTTACTCCGTGTTTCATACCAGCCAACGCGCACATCTTCTGTGCGGAGGTCGAAGTCTGGGACATAGGGCTTGATGTCGAGCAGGGGTGTGCCGTCCAGCACATCCACACCTTCGATGGTGAGCATATTTTCCTGGCGTGTTATAAGCCGTACAGTGGATATGCCGATCGGATTGGGGCGATAAGGATAGCGTGTTGCAAATATGCCGTGTTCAAGATCGTCTAAAAATGGTTTAACATGAAGCGAGTAGCCAGATGATGCATGGAAGATGTACAACAGATGGATATGGGATAAATCCTCGATATCTTTCAGCCCATCGGCAAACTCAGGATAAACTTCCACCAGCCCAATGACTTGTGAGCGCACGGACTGAATGGGGGTCTGGTCTTTTTCGGTGAACGGTGAGTGGATCACGCCAATGGGACGCATCATGATTTCCATTACACTACTTTTCCTTATCATGTACAAGAGTCAATAACTTTTTTCCTTCCACCTGGCGAAAGGATGCGCCCTGACCAACCGTACGCAGAACTGCCTCTTCATCGATCACACGTGTCCCGGATATGATGGTAATGCCATGCTTGAAGAGTATGGGGGATAGTGGGGTGCTTGGTCCCAACACCATCACAGTTGAATTGGGTTTACAAAGCGCAAGAAGCCCGTCCAGGGTGTGATTCACCAAGGCACTTCCAGTGATGGCGACCACGTCCGCTTGAGGCAACAGATCAACTGCAGATTCGGCTGGGTATTCATCGTCAGTAGGATGCTGTTCTATGATCCAAAGGTTTTTGGCGCTTTGACGAAGTTGTTGAATAAATGGAAAGTGCCCGACCAGGGCTACGTTCTTTCCCCGCCCGCGGCTGGTCAGGACTTCGGATGCGTTGACCTCCACTGCAAGCGATTCGTCCACATCCAGCAGCGAATTGATCGCGGCTACACCGATGGGTGCTTCCAACGGTTGTGTCGAATATGCCAATTCCGCCAATTCACGGGCATTCTTCTGATGCAAGTGACCCACATCACGGACCTGCTCATGTCCATGCGGGTGATCAGATGCCTGAGTCGCCGCCATCCCGCAATAACGACTGCATACCACCGTCCAATGTGCGCCAACAAGCACAGAACGTGTGGGAAAGTCTTCGGTCAGGCTAGAGAATAGATCATCAAGGACTGTCATCATGAGGCATCTTCTATTTTTCAGAAAAACATGAAATAACGCGGCACGCGTTTTAGGTAACTCTGGTAGGGTTCTCCAAAACGATTCAAGCAAGCTCGCTCTTCCCCAAGGATACGGAAATGATAAAAGACCACTGCGATCAGCAAGAGAAGGATTGCCAGCCACGAACCGATCGCAATACAAGATCCCAGAAACATGGCTGCCAATGATATCCATTGAGGATTGCGCGAGATCCGGTAGAGTCCCTGCGTTACAGGTTGGTCGGAGGGTGTGCTTCTAAAGTTGGATAAAGCGATCATCATCCCGGTAAATCCAATCAGGAACACTACGCTGCCCGATATAAAAACATTCTGCCCAATTTTTAGCGGCGAGAAAATAATTATTCCGAGACAGGCGAGAGAGAACGGTTTCCCAATTACAGAGAAGATAACTTGTTGCCTGCTCCAGCCAGAGACGCTAAAAAGTTTGGCGACAATATCTTTTGGGGTCAATAACATGAGAATGCCGAAGATTATGTAGAATGCGCCAAGCAAGAGCCAGCCGTTGGACCAGCCAAGTTTCAATTCAGGTAACCATTCCATTTTTCGTCACTCCTTTCGAAAAGTCACACCCCAAAAAATCCTGATAACAGAAATACAAAAATCGCTCCAAGGATAATGCCTACGGCGGTATAGTGCTGATGTCCATACTCCCGGGCTGTGGGAAGCAGTTCATCCAAAGTGATGAACACCATTACCCCGCCTGCAAACGCCAGCGCCCCGGGTAGAAAGAAACTGAAAGATTTGAGAAAGAGAGCCGCGAGTAATGCACCGACAGGTTCGGCAAATCCTGAAAACAGAGCAACCTTGAAAGAATTCCATCGGCTAACGCCGCTCTTGCATAGCGGCAAGGTTGTGGCAATGCCCTCTGGAATATTGTGAAGCATGACAGCCATAATAATGAAGAGACCGAATTCAGGAAAGTGCATATAACCAGCCCCTACAGCAATGCCCTCAGGAATATTGTGGATCGTAATGCCAATGGCAAGCAAGGTTCCAGTCTTCAGGAGTTGCTGGTTAACTATACTGCCGCCATGCCGACGTCTCCAAAAACGGGTTTCTTGGTCTATATCCTGGATAACAGGCTTATCAAAAAGTGTGGACTCTCTTTCGCCAAAGCGAATGTGTGGAATCAGAATGTCGAGTGCAAGCATAAAAACCGCACCGGTAAAAAATCCAATAGTGGCGGTCATAAAACCTTGCAGTTCCCAGGCTTCATTAACCAATTCATGAAATGCAAGCGTGATCATGACCCCAGCCGTAATCCCCATCAAAAAGCCGAACATCCTTTTTCCAGGTTTACGAATCACGACTATCAAGCCGCCCAGACCAGTGCCCAAACCAGCTAACAGGCTAAGTAAAAACGCGTTCAAAATCGCGTTCGCATCCGTCATTGACAAGTTCTCCGTCTCATCCTGAAAGATTGACCTTCTTCCTACAGTTCCCGTGCTAGTTTAGCTTCATGAGCGCTTTGCTCTTCTAATACTTCTCGCATCAGGTCACAAACTTCCAATAACTTTGGATTTGCAATGCGATAGTAAACATATTGCCTCTGATGATCTGCCAGTACAATTCCCGCGGATCGCAGAATTGACAAATGGCGGGAAATCGTAGATTGCGGTTGCCCCAGGAGTTCAGATAGTTCATTGACGCATTTCGGACTATTGCGCAAGTTGTGAAGTATCTCTAACCGAATGGGATACCCCATTGATTTACATAGTCTAGACTGGATATCAAAAATAGTGTTTAGACTCATCACTCTTACTCCGGTGAAGAAAGACTGAAATTTCATTCACCATGTAAGCATCTTCTCAAGAAGACATCCTGATTCTCATTTCTATTCGCGAGCACGGGTACTCGCTTTGTTATGAGCCGGATTCGTGAGCTGGCTTTGAGCTTCATCTGGATAGCGCGCAGGCTCTGCACTCCAGAAACGTGTTCCGTAACGCTCTACGATCTGTGCCCTGCTACTTGCTTCTAAATCCACCAATGCTTTGTTTACCTCTCCCGGCGACCAACGAGTCAGCGTCCGCTCGAGTTCATCCTGCCGCATCGGGTGGCGGGCTATGATGCCAATAATCGCATCCACCACATTCTCGTGCCCGCTCAGGTCGAAACTTCCTTCTGCCGGATGCACCACCTCAGCGATGTTTCCCAGAATGGACATAGCCCGCATCAAGCCTTCCTCATCCGGCGATTGCACCCAGGTTTCAGTTGGCGGACGCGTCGGCAGGTTGATATGCACGGCATCTGGTTTAACCATTTGCAGAACTTTTCCAATATCTTCCAGTACTTGGAAGGTGTCATTTAATCCGCGCACCAGCATTACCTCAACCCATAACTTTCCCCGATACTCTTCGCGAAAAGCAATTAATCCATCCACAAGCCGCTCAAACGTAATTTGTGGATGAGGCCGATTGACCTTGCGATATAGTTCAGCCGTGCCAGCATCCAGCGTCGGCAGAACCGCATCCGCAGCGCTCAATTCCTTTCGAACTTCAAGCAGGTATAACAAAGACCCATTGGTGATGACCGCCACCGGAAGCGCAATGATATTTTTTACACGGCGGATCAATTCACCGAGACGGCTGTGCAAAGTCGGTTCACCTGAGCCAACGAAAGTCACCCAATCGATCTCACCGTTCACGCGGGATCTTAGAACCTGCTCCACTTCGAGGAGAATATCCTCCACTGGAATATATTCACGCCGCTCATTTGTCAGCGGCATGGTGCGCCCCAACTGGCAATAGACGCAATTCCAGTTGCAGGTCTTGAGCGGGATGGTGTCAATTCCCAGCGATTGACCTAATCTTCTGGAAGGGACAGGACCAAAAACATAGTTCATCGTTTTACTCAGTCGTAAGCCTTCCGGGTCGCTTCATCTGCCATTGTCGATTCTAAAAGTGGTTGCCATTCAGCATCTTTCCAGGTTCCCAAGCTTGTGTGTAGATCCAGATATTTTTTGGGAATAGGATGTGTGCCAACCACAACTTTTACCCCATAGCGTTTTTCGAGAAAACTTTTAAATGTGTGAATATAGGGGCAGGGAGGATAACCAACCAATAGTCCGGTAGCCAGGTGAATAACCTGCGCTCCATTCTTTACCATTTCCTCCCCGGTATATTCGACATTGCCACCCGGACAGCCATCGCAAGTGGTGTAGCCGACCAGTTCCATATCTGAATCAGCGTACTGTTGAAATGCGCCTTCTTTATTTCTCAACGCCCTCAGGCATTTCCCACCTGCACAAGTCCGGTAGCGATTGCAGATAATGATACCGATCTTTACTTTGCTGGTCATTTTCACTCCTGCGCAGGGTCAACATCTGACATGACCACAACTTCGATAACAATGCCGCAAGTTGAGACGGATACCATGATACTCACTCGCGGTTCATCTTTGTCCCGCACTTGGGACAAACCCGGTCAAGACAGCGTTGACCGGCTACATGTTTTTCCTTATGCCCGCATTTTGGGCAGATGCAATTTCCACCGGGGCCGGAGCTGGGTTTATTTCCTCTCCCGCGTCCGCCTCCACCCTGACCTTGACCACGTGCACCACGACCTTGTCCTTGTCCCTGTCCAAAACGGTTACGTAATAATCGGGTATCCATTTTGCCTCCAAACCTTTCTAAGGGGCTCTTGTGGAGCCCCTCGCACAAATTGTTCAATTTCTATTGCATAGCCGGTTTCCACACTTCCCAAACCTTGCCCACCAGATCTGGCCAGGTCCCCAACCGGCAGGGGTGGCCTCTTCATGGTTTCATCTTCATTCCTGCTTTTGTGATTGTTCCTACCAGCAGAGCCAGCTGACTGCACGTACCTCACAGGTGCAGATACTTACAATCACGTTTTGCGTTCTTCCCAGCTAATGGAGTTTTTCGATGTGATCAACGATCTGCCCATTTGCATAAGCCAGAACAGCTTCATCAATATCGGCTATATCGGTGACCACTGGGCGGATATTACGCGCTTTAATATTTTCATATGCGCCCATTCCCATCCCGCGACATAACAATGCCTCGCAATCGGTGATCGATTCAGCCATGCGTCCATGCCGATTGTCAGCGGCGACTCCGTAGCCATGCTTTTCGCCCGCTTCATGATGATGATCTTCTTGATGCTTTCCCTGGAATTGGGCATGTCCCATTTTGTCACGCATCTCACGGCTGACGATTCTTCCGTCTTCGATGGTGACGACTATATAATGCGATGCGCGTCCAAAGTGCTGGCTGATTGATTTTCCATTATCTGTAACGACTGCGATTTTCATTTACAACTCCTTTTTCTTGTTTTGATGTTTGCGGTGGAGGATATACAAAATAATCCCCAAACTCACCAAAATTATCGGGGTGATAAACTCCATTGCCCAAGACCAGTCTCGGGTTTGGTTTGAAGCGGTGAATACGTTCAGCATGGGAATCATCAGGCATAGCTGGGGAGCCATCTTTGTATACATGAGATACCTCCTTTCAAAGCATGTAATTAACGCGTGAAGTGTTGTTCCCGGGGCTGATCCCGTTCATCCATTGGGCATAGCACCAGCAAAACTTGCGAAGGAGTGGGATCAGTATTTTTCCATTGATGTGGAAGATAAGCTTCGAAAATCAAACTATCACCCTCCTCCAATAGATACTTCTCGTTATCCACAGTGTAGGCAATCTGTCCTTCTAAACAGTAAACAAACTCGCGTCCTGTATGAACGATGGGTTTTTTTCCACTATCGGCGCCAGGTTCAAGCGTGACGATGATCGGTTCCGCTCCGAAACGTGGCATTCCAGCAGCAAGATCCTCCATCTTGCTGTGTTTGAATGCAAGGCTTGGACGGCTCCCCTGTTTTTGGTGCACCAGCTTTTTACTTCCGTGGTCCGTTAGAAAAAATTCTGTGATCGACACTTGCAGGCTTTGCGCCAGTTGCTGGAGAGTACTTACGCTGGGGGATGTGTGTTCGTTCTCGATCAGGCTCAGGGTGTTGATATTTAACCCACTCAGCTCTGCCAGCGCCCGCAAGGATAATCCCCGCAGAATTCGAATCTCCCGCAGGCGCTGTCCAACGCTGATTGCTTCATCTTCTAGCCCGGTGAGAAATGGGTTGGTCCGTTCTGGGATGTCGCTCTGTTTTTTGGAAGGAGTTATTTTCATAGGAAATTCTTCAAGTATGGGAATCCTTTGTATTGAATGCTTGTACTAATATTATAGTAATATTTTGATTAAAATACAACATATTTACCAATTTGTTATGAATGTAACCGTCTAAAGGTGACTAAAAGCCGAATATGGGGCTTGAAAATGTCAGATTTTCCTGTTCTTAACGGGACAGGCTTAGGAATCAAAACAGGGATGCGATTACCGCATCCCTGTTGAGTTGCACGTATCGCGCCGGACCCACTGGTTGCCTCCGTTGCCTTTGCCGTTTCCACCCGACCAAAGTGGTTGCCCTTTTCGCTGGCTCTCCCGTTCTGTTGATGGGTAATTGCCGATTAAACGGAGACAGTCCCACATCCGGAAAGACGCGGGATTGTCTGTTGTAAAAAACTGTTGAGTGATCGTTATCCGCCGATGTAATCGAACGGGGAGTTTTTTCGTAACTGACCTGCTGGTTCTCCTGATATCCGTCCAAGTGCCCTGTCCGCAAGGTTAAGATTTTCAAGACTATTCAATGTTAGCCGCTCATACCTAGCCTTTTCTACAATTTCAGGGCAAAAATCAAGGTGAAATGCAACAGTTTTTTGGGCATAACATGCTAATGGTTAATGAGTCCCGGAGCACATTTGTATGGGCTATAATTTTAGTGTTATTTGCCCACACCTTTTACTAAAGGTATCTTCATGACAAACCACTTAAATAAAGAGATCTCCCCTTACCTGCTTCAACATGCTCACAACCCTGTAGATTGGTTCCCATGGGGCGATGAAGCGCTAAAAAAAGCCGCAGCGGAAGATAAACCCATCTTCCTCAGCATCGGATATGCAGCCTGTCACTGGTGCCATGTGATGGCACACGAATCCTTCGAGGATGAAGAAACCGCAAAGTTCATGAACGAGCACTTCATCAATATCAAGGTAGATCGCGAAGAACGCCCCGACATCGATGGCATCTACATGCAGGCGGTCATCGCCATGACAGGCTCAGGCGGCTGGCCCATGTCGGTCTTTCTCACACCGGACCTGAAACCTTTTTATGCAGGGACCTATTTTCCGCCGGTACGCCGTTTCAACATGCCGGCATTCAAGGATGTTTTGAGCGGCCTTGCCAACGCCTGGAAAAACGATAGAAACGAAGTGGAAAAAACAGGAGTTCAGGTCGGCGCTCACTTGCAAACACAGGCGAAAAATCAGAGCGGCGATTCGCTCACGCCGGAACACCTCGTTGCGATCGCAAACGCCATGCAGGAATCCTACGATTGGGGATACGGCGGCTGGGGCGATGCGCCGAAATTCCCGCAGGCCATGGTGCTCGAATTTTTACTTCATCATTCCGTGGTCCGCAAAAACGACGAATTCCTAAAACTCATCAAGCATTGCCTGCAAGCCATGGCACGCGGCGGTATGTATGATGTTGTCGGTGGCGGCTTTGCACGTTACAGTACCGATAATCTTTGGCGTGTGCCGCATTTCGAGAAGTAGGGTCCCCAATCGATAACTTGTTTCTACCCAGGAAACACCATACATCTACATACTTTTGATTGTCTTCCACTATAAAAGACGCCCTCACATCCAACAGTTCAATAATTCTCCTGCGATCTTCAAACGATTCGTCGCCCGGTTCCAAACCCTCTGCAATCTGAGCAGCGAATTCCACAATTTGCCGAATCTCATTATCTGTTAAAGCTTCAGATTCCAGGTTCAAATTCAATTCATCACGTTCCTTCTCAAAAGCTGAGAGGGTCGATTCCAATTGCTGTTTCTTATCAATCAGCAACTCCCTCTGAACCTGTCCAGATATATATAGATCGAGGACGCGATCTAATTGTGTTTTTGAACCCTGCCAGAGATCCTCCAAAACAATCAAGCGGTCACGAATCGGAGCGCAGAACTGTTCTCGCCCTTCCTGATACTCAGCAAGTCCATGCTCCAACACCCCGGGTTTCGTGAGGAGATCTTTTACCCAGTTCCAAACCAATGGGTCAACAATATCGACTCGAAAACTCGGAAGGTTACACTCGACATTGGCGATGTTCCCCATATAACCATTACAGCGGTAGTAAAGATAATATCGAAGCTCCTTACCAGTTGGTCGAGTAGCATAGCAATTGACGCTGCTTTTGCACAAACCACACCTAACCCGACTCCGAAGTAAATACTCTCTCTTTATATGGCGAAGTGATTCACTGGTGTTCAACTTTCGTTGAATTTGAGCGCGTTTCCATGTCTCCTCAGAGACAATCGCCGGGACATCAAAGCTCAGCCACCATTCGCGGGCGTTGGGCTTGTGGTACCCTCCGAAAGTGTTACGTTTTCCATAATGCCAATGACCTGCATATGTTTCTGAACCCAAAATCCGCATGACCAACCTCCCGGACCATTCTCCTTTTCCGCGCTTTTTGAACAACCCGCGAATATCCGCCCAGGTGGGAACTTTCATTGCAGTCAATCTTTTGGCAATATCACGTGCAGACAGCCGCTTTCCACGCTCGTCGCCCTCAACATAAAACCTGTAAACCAACCGTACGACTGCTGCCTCCTCTTCATGAATCACCAAATTTTTACCGTCTTCCGACAAGCGATAACCAAACGGGGGTTTATCTCCATGAAGCATGATTTTCCCGTTTTTGACCACCTGCCGCCTTCCGCGCACCATGCGCTCGGCAATTTTCTCACGTTCGTATTCAGCGATAGTCGCACGAATATGTTTGTTCAAACGCCCTTCCGGCGAGTTCTCGTAACTGGCAAGCACATAAACAACTTCGACACCGGCTCGATTCAATTGTTCTTCAACAATGAGTTGCTTCGCAAGCTTACGACTCAGGCGGTCAATCTCACGGACTACCAATACATCAAACTCTCCTTTTTGCGCCATATCGCGTGCGTGATTAAGTTCAGGTAATTCGAATGAAGCGCCGGATGCGCCACGATCATCCTCGGCCAATTCTGCAATGATTTGCCACCCATTGTCGAGTGCAAAATCCCGGCACATTTCCAATTGTCCAGCCAGATTCCGTCCTTCCTTGCCGCGGTCATCGCTGGAAACTCTTGCATAGAGTACAGCACGTTTAATTGTATTCATGATCTTCCTTCAGGGGTGATATTATTTTTGGGGAATGGTATAGGATTAGCGGTGCCAGACCGGGCTGGCTGTCGCTTAGTTGCGGGACGGCTGGTAAAGGATTTCCCGCATTTCCTCGAAGAGTTGCGGTCCCAACACAAGGGATTGTTCATGGGAGGCAAGTTCAAAGGAATTCACAAGATCGGCCAATACCATGCCGATATTTCCTTCAACCTCCAACAGGCTCTTTCCACTTGCCGCTTCCTGCCACTCCTGGCGAAATTTGGAAAGGATCGAAATAGCTTTTGTTCGTGGACTTGGATTCATGTTTAGCATTAGATGGCTCCTTTAGACTATTGGAGCGATCTCATTCTGCCCGGTCAGAAAAAGAAATCGCCCCGGTGAATCCCACCAGGGCGTGAAAACTGGGCTGATATAATGAAGTCAGCCCGTCCCTCCGCTACTATCGGTGGGTTGGGTTAGGGTCGTGCGTGTGTTCCACCACATTCACGGCCCGTTTCAACAGATATAATTATCGTACTGATACGATAATTATACTACACAGAAATCAAAAGTCAATAATCCCCCGCCCCATCGATTTATCGTCTTTTTGAACCAGGCTTTGGCTTTGCCCCGCGACGTTCCCCCAGTTTCTCTGCATGCTTTATATAAGTTTCCAGGGAACGCCGGCTGACCTGCCATGACGGTCCCCACTTTCGCCCAACCACTTTGTTAGATCGAATCAATTGACGGATGTAATCCGGGTTATAGCCGCTTACGCGCGCAGCATCATAGGTAGTCAACCAATCATCCATAAAACAATTCTCCCAAAAATAATTATAACTTGGATGGCAGTAAGTTTGCTTATCGCAAGTAGCATGTATTCGATACGACAACGATTGGCTTTGGTAATTTGATGAAATCGTAGTTAGGTGATTGTAAGTTTTTTCACATTCATTTTTTCGGGCTTCTCCATTAGAATTTTAGCCTTATGGCTAAATACACCAAACGTAGTCATATTCATCCAAGATTGCGAATCGTGTTGTATCTAATTCTATTCACATGCGGTGGATTGTTGTTTGGTTCGATCCTCTGGGTCTTCCATCGAATTCAAACAAGATTTGGAGATGAACTCGCCGAAGTTGCGGCAGCACTAATGTCCATTCTCATCCTCGCGTTGATCACGGTTGGGATGCGCGCCGGCTGGAGTCTGGATCGTTTCATTCGACATCGCAGAATCGACCTCTGGCGAATTCACCGATCCATCAGACAGACCGGTTATTTCCTTTCATTGCTGGGATACGAGGAAGATCAACCTCAGACGAACCTGCTCGAATCAGGGATTTCAAACACAATCCAAATGCTGGCAAGCATGGATAGACCGAAACGGCGTGGCAGACCACCCACCCACTCGCTTGATCGCTGGATGCGGGTCGTATTAGCCTGGGAAAATCGCGATCCATTCCGAAACCCCATGACCTTGACCGAATTCCTTTCCCAGGAATTTGGTACGTATGCTGACGGGACTCCCTGCATGTCCGAGAACAGTTTCTACGAGAATCGAAAAAAGGTATTTGAGGAACTTCGCAAAAACGCCTCGCTACAACAGGAAACTGGAACATAAAATCAAGAGATATTAATCCCAAATAAAAGCCGCTGCTCATGCGGCTTTTATCTTTTCCGAAGAGATCTGTAAACCCAAGTTGACAACAACGCGCCCAAAAAACATGACATTTAGCACAGGATTTATGTGATTTGCGTCTATGGTGGTTTCTGCTTGTCATTAATCATCTTGAAATAAAATTATTTTTCACGCAAATGGGGTCCATGACACTTACGATAGAGGCGTTTACCATCCCGATTTCAATTCATACTGCATGAAATGGTACTTAACGTAGTGTTTTTTTGACCCAGTATCATACCTAACGGGTAAAAAATGAATTCATTATTTATCGGACTCCTTGTGGGCATTGTATTCTTCCTTTTCCCCATTGTGATTGGAATAGTGTTGTTCTTCATCCTGATATTTCGCTTACGAGGGATATTCAGGAAAAGTGACGATGATATTCATTCACATCCAACCCGCCCATATAAGACTCATCTTTAATTTACTCCACCACAATTTCTATAAAATCTCCGTGGGGGCCACATGAGTATCGAGAATACCCATCAAATAATGCCGCCGGAATTTCAGTAGAATTCCTGTGACTCAAAATGGGGAATTAATTGACTCCCGCCGTGTAAAAGAGCCGCTGTACGTGGCTCTTTTATCTTAACCCAAGCGAGGTTGAACATGGCCAGAGTTGTCATATACCTTCTCGAACCAGAAATGAACGCACTCAATCAATTAGCCCAGCAGGAATATCGACCCGTGAAATCCCAAGCAGCATTGATCATCAGAAATGAACTCAAGCGCCTTGGACTGATCGAGGGACAGCTGGCAGGCGGAGACAAACAAACCGAGTTATCTGCCGAAACCGATGACAGGGGTGCAGCATGTTAGAACAGCCCACCCAGGAAATCGAACTGACCGCCGAACAACGCCGCAATCTGGGACATGTATATCGCATGATCCTTGGCTGGCGAAGAGACCGTAAAAATAAAACGGCATCCCCACCTGTATCCGAATCAATGTCCGGAGAACACCAATCACCACAGACTGAATCGGATTCCGCCGAACCGGCAGAAAGCGAGTCCTGAGATGTTCACAGGAATTTTCGTCGGACTCGCCATATTTGGCGGAAGCATTCTTATCGGGGTGATCGTTTTCTTTCTTTTGTTCTGATCCCCTCAGAGCCTGATCCATCTTCATCGTTTTCAAAAATAGGAACATATCATGTCCACCAAAGTCATCTGTATTGCCAATCAAAAAGGCGGGGTCGGCAAGACCACGACCGCCGTATCCCTCGCCCACTGCCTGTCTCAAAAAGGTCGGCGTGTTCTGCTGATCGATCTTGACCCGCAGGGTCAATCCGCCACAGCACTGGGACACAACCCCGAACCCGGTGCGTTTTATCTGCTCACAATGGGAAGCACACCGCAGGAGACCACCTTTGTGCAGTCGTGGGTGCGCTTTTCTGGTCGGGAAGGACTGTACCTCCTGCCCGGCAACCAACAGACGATGGCCGCCCAGACCGTGCTCAACGCGCAGGACAAACCCATCTCTGCCATCCGCCAATCCATCCAGCGTTTTTTCAAAGATGGACTGCACTACATCCTCTTCGACACCGCGCCTAGCGTAGGTGGCATCCAGGAACGCGCGGTCTGGGCCTCCGACCTCGTGATCGTACCGACTGCCACCGAGTTCCTTTCCGCGGACGGCGTCTCGAAGGTGCTGCTCATGATGAGCGTGCTTCAGGAAAAGAAAAACTGGCGCGGAAATCTATTGGGCATCCTGCCGACCTTCTTCGACGAACAAACCCGTGAGAGCAAAGCCACGGTGGAAAACCTGAAGGAACGGTTTGATGCAAGTGTTCTGCCGCCCATCCATCGCTCCACGCTGTTACGGGAATGCGCCGCCGAGGGGAAAACCATTTTGGAATTTGATCCTGTGTGCCGGGCTGCCAAGGAATATCAAGCATTGACCCAGCACGTGCTGAAATTTTAGGAGGTGGAGATGACCGGACGACGCGACCCTTTTGACAAGACCGAAACACCCACCCTTGTTCAACCACCCAGCCTCTACGACTCCCTGCGTGTGGCAGCACCGCGCAAACGCAACCGTCAATGGGAAAAACAACAACAGAGCCGCAAGGTGGTCTATCGCGGCATCGATCCCAAGCTGGCTTTGAAGGTGAAGACGATTGCCGATGATCTGCAAGTCCCCGCAGGAGAGGTCGCATGTGCGGTGCTCGAATACGCGCTGCGGTCCTATGAACGCGGTGATTTTGATCTCCACCCGCGTCCCAATCCAGAACGCATGCGCATGACTCTGTTTCCACAATCTACCTCTTCCCATTCGAAGGATAAACCCCGACGTACTTCCCGACATAAACGACCGGAAGCTTTGTGGCGGGTCATCACCACCTGGCGCGGCTTCTCTCCTGAACTCAAACTGGAACTGGCAGAGCTGGCCTCCGATGATGGCTTGCACGTTCCCATTGGGGAATTGATCACGGCCCTGCTGCGCTTTGGTCTGAAAGCGTATGAAACCGGATTGTTGAAGCTTGAACCCAAACCGAAATCCACCACATTTACTTTAGCTCACAAAGGCAAATGATGACGTTCCGCCAAAAAATACTTTTTCATTTGCACGTGATGAAGAACGTGGGCGGCAGAGACAACGTGCCGCCCACGCCCTGTCCACGCGCCGTCTACTCATCCGCCTACGCTGCCGCCCACGTCGAACGCACAGGAAAGGCTGAGGCGAAAGAAATCCTGCGCGAACGGTCTGTGAGACCTGTGGAAAAAAACAGGCTTGTTTTGCGAGGAGGTTATGCGTGAGCGATCTTCAACAAGCCTGGGGTTCCGTGTTGACTCAACTACAGATGGACATGCCACGCGCCTCGTATGAAACCTGGGTGCTGGGTACGGTTGCGTTGGGATTGGAAAACGATGTACTGCTTGTTTCCACGCGCAATGCCTATGCCCGTGACTGGCTGGAGTCAAGACTGACCAGCACGGTGCAGCGATTGCTGGTTGGCATTCTGAATCGTTCCATCTCTGTGAAGTTCGTTGTCGGTGATGAGTCACCAGAAGAAATGGAAACCGAAGCGGAGGAAACGGACGAACCTGAATTAAACATCGAGCCGGTGCAGTGGCTGGATTATGACCGCATCGTCCAGCCACACAAGCAGGTCGTGGTGAAAGGCTATTTGCGAAGACTCGGAATGGAGATCGGATCCAAGGCAGTTTGGTTATATGTTGGATTCCATCAGGCGGCGTGGAGAGTTCAGGATCAGAACCATCCATCTGGAAAACCTCTGCACAGTCGCGAGGTGATGCGCTTCAGCGCCTTGAGCAACGGCGCCTTCTGGCGTTTATTGAAACACGCCACCATCCAGGATCACCTGACTGGACTCGTGCAACGTGTCGATTCCCAAGACACACGCCGTTTCCGGCGTGGACGCGACGGGCGTCCCCATCGCGCACCGATCCGCTATCAGGTCTTCATGACTCCGCGCCTGACACGCGCCGACGCCATTGCGGTTCATCTGCGGTTGAAAGCATTGATCGAAAAACATAACTCCGTCTCCAATGCCCTGCAGGAGCTGCTCGCCGTGAAGGATGTCATGGATCTGCTTACTCCGCTGGATATGAAACTGCCTCATGCACCCACACCTGCACTTGCGCCAGGTGCAAGTGTGAACACGGTGATGGATATGGCGCGTTTGGAAACAGGTGAAAAGTTTTCACCTGAAATCGAGCGTCTGGCGCAGGAACTGCATCGCAGGATCATCAACTGCCTGGGTGACATTCACATCCCACATTACTTCATCACAGAAACCATCCACCGCTATAACCTGACGCCTGCACAAGCCTGGTTGATCACGGTCGCGCGCGATATGGCATTCATCAATGCGCGTACCGGCGAACGGCGGGATGTGGTGACCTTCAAGCAAGGATATCAGGAGATGGCGGAGTTGATCGGTTCAACACGTTACAAAACCGTACAAGCCTGGCTCCATCAGCAATGGACTTCGCAACAACGCGGAGGAAACCTCTCCCGCTTTCTGCAAGAAATCGACCTGCCGGATTCAAAGACCTACGCCGACCTGCGCGTAGAGTCCATGCCGCGTGCCTTTCGGGTATTGCTGGACGAGCCGCTGGACGCAGATGGGAGTTATAGGGTGGACGCAAATGGGAGTCATATGGCAGACGCAGATGGGAGTATTAGCTGGACGCAAATGGGAGCATTAGCAGACGCAAATGGGAGTCATATGGTGGACGCAAATGGGAGTGATTTAAACTCTTTTAAACACCCCTTAAACACCGACAAGAAAAACACTTCCACCACCCA
>JACZJC010000077.1 GCA_014860745.1 Anaerolineales bacterium | reverse complement strand
TATACCCCCTGGGATGATTATTATGGAAACCTGATCGTCCTTCAGCACGAAAACGGGCTTTTTACTTTTTACGGACATTTATCGCAGATCGATGTTGTTGTGGGTGGGATAGTGAAAAGCGGTGAATTGATCGCCAGGGTTGGTCATACCGGCGTGGCGATTGGCGGTCACCTGCACTTTGAGGTCCGCACCGGCGGCGATGCGTCTGATTTTAATTCCACGGAAAACCCGGAATTGTGGCTGCCGCTGCAGAAAGGCATGGGCGCCTTGTCTATTTCCCTTGCAGGGCATGGAGACGGGAAGATCCAGAGAAGTTTCATTATTATGCGCTATGCCGCTGGGACAAATGTTTCAGAGAAAAAATATTATGTTTCCACCTATCCGAAAGGATTCGAACATAATGAAGAAGACTTTGCCTTGAGCAACCTCCCGCCCGGCCGGTACCGCATCGCTTTTAACGATGAGACAGGCCTGCATGAACGGATCGTCACTGTGGAAGAAGGCAAACTAACCCAGGTAATCATCGAATTGGAATAAAGTGGAAAATAAAGAACTCCACGGCAGATGACCCTGGAGTTCTTTATCGCAATTCACTATTCGAACTACTCTTCAAGCGTTGAAACATCGCCTTCCGGTAATCCCTGCGCCCTTGCCTTCAGCACACGGCGCATGATCTTCCCGGAGCGGGTCTTGGGGAGTTTGTCCACAAATTTTACTTCCTCTGGACGGGCAATTGGCCCCATGTGGGTAGCGACATGCTGACGCAATTCTTCAGCTAGTTCGGGGGAAGGAGCAAAGCCTGACCGAAGCAGAACAAAGGTGAAGATAGCCTGGCCTTTGACATCGTGCGGCAATCCGATCGCAGCCGACTCCGCCACAGCAGGGTGACTGACCAATGCGGATTCCACCTCCGCTGTACCAAGCCGATGCCCGGAGACTTTGATCACATCGTCCACGCGGCCAATGATCCAATAATAGCCGTCCTTGTCTCGTTTTGCAGAGTCGCCGGTGGTATACCGCCCGGGGTACTTGCTCCAGTATTGGCTGACATAACGTTCGTCGTCTCCATAAATGGTGCGGAGCATGGCCGGCCACGGGTTTAAGAGCGTGAGATACCCTTCGGTGTCATCCGGGACAGGATTGCCCTGCTCGTCGACGATCTCGGCTTTTTGCCCAAAGAAGGGACGAGTGCCCGAGCCGGGTTTAAGGGGCACCACCGGGGTTGGGGTGATCATGAAATTCCCGGTTTCTGTCTGCCACCAGGTATCCATGATGGGACATTTCTCCTTGCCAATGACGCGGTGATACCAGCGCCATGCTTCGGGGTTGATCGGCTCACCGACAGAACCGAGCAGGCGCAGGGAGGAAAGATCGTGTTTGTTCGGCCAGGATTCGCCGAAGCGCATGAGTCCACGAATGGCAGTGGGGGCCGTGTAGAAGATCGTGATCCCGTAGCGTTCAATGCATTGCCACCAGCGGTTCGGGTAGGGATAGGAAGGTCCGCCTTCGAACATGAAGGAGGTGATGCCGTTGATCATCGGGCCGTATACGATGTAGGAGTGGCCCGTGATCCAGCCTGGGTCTGCGGTGCACCACCAGCGGTCTTCGGCGTTGACATCGAATACATACTTCAGCGTGGAGTAGGTGCCGACCATGTAACCGCCGTGCGTGTGTAAGATCGCCTTGGGTTTGCCGGTGGAACCGGAAGTGTACAAAATGAACAACGGGTCTTCGGCATCCATTACTTCGGTGGCGCATTTGCCGTTCGCAATGGGCAAAACGGAAAGATCGTGATACCAGTGGTCGCGCCCGGCTTCCATAGTGACGGCGTTGCCGACGCGCTTGACCACGATAACATTTTCAACGGATGGGCAGCGTTTGAGTGACTCATCCACGATGGATTTGAGTTCGACGATTTTTCCATTTTGGAAGGAACCATCGCAGGTGATGACGAGTTTCGAATGACTGTCTTCAATGCGGCCTTGCAGTGAATCCACCGAAAATCCGCCGAACACCACCGAATGGATCGCGCCGATCTTGGCGCAGGCCAGCATGGCAAAGACGATCTCCGGAATGCGGCCCATGTAAATGGTGACACGGTCGCCTTTCTGTATGCCCATGGCTTTGATGATATTTGCCATGCGCGAGACTTCGCGGTTCATCGCAAAATAGGAAAAGGTGCGGTGATCCTTGCCGTCTTCCGATTCCCAGATAAGCGCCAGTTGATTCTTGCGGTGTGTTTTCAAATGCCGGTCGATGGCGTTGTGCACGATGTTTGTTTTTGCGCCGATGAACCATTTAAAGAAGGGCTTGTTCGAGTCGTCCAGCACTTTGTCCCACTTTTTAAACCATTCCAATTCAGAGGCCTCGTCTGCCCAGAAGCCTTGCAGGTCCTTGCCGGCTTTCTCGGCGAGGGCATCCCAATCTTTCATGCGTGCCTGTGCAACCACCTGTTCGGATGGATAAAAGACTTCGCCTTCCATTTCCTTCTTCTTCGCCATACCAGCCTCCTGAGTTTGGAAATAAATATTAGCGGCAATTATACAACCAATTAATCCGGCGGCTCCCCCTTAATTGGGCGAATCAGCACGACAGGAATCCGCGAATGGTGCACCACGCGTTCGGCCACACTACCCAACAGCAACCGCAGCATTCCCGTATGCCCGTGAGTAGACATGGCGATCAAATCCGCCTGCATGATCTCCGCGACGTCCAGAATGGTCTCTGCGACGGGACCTTCACGAAGCAGATAGTTGGCGCGCGCGCCATCGTTTTCCAGGCTGCTGCAAATGGATTTAATCCTTGCCTTCACATCGGCGCGGATGTTCTTTATTTCTTCGGGAGGGGAAAGGACTGGGGCATGCGGGTCGAATTCAGGAACGGGGCTCACTTCCACATGCAAAAGGACGATTTCCGAATTCAATGCCATCGCCAGATTTTTCGCGTAAGGTAACACCGCCTCGGAAAATATCGAGCCATCCAATGGAACGATGATCCGTTCGTACATTTTCACGCCTCCTTCGTCTGAAAGACCCTATTCGATAAGATCCAGGATTTTGTACCACAAACCGGCAAAAGGCAAAAACCACGAGTTTCCATTATACAAGCCCAGCGGCGCGCCGGGGAATCTGAATCGAGCAAAGGGATTATTTTGGATGCTGCCGTTCACGATGGCTTCGGCAACAGTCTTTCCCAAATGAGTTCCCATTGCCACGCCATGGCCTGCATACCCAAGCGCATAAAAAAGCCCATTATCTTCGCCAACATGTGTCATCTGATCGAAGGCAAAATCCAGCGTGCCGCCCCACGCATATTCCACTTTTACCTCCTTCAATTGCGGGAACACAGCCACCATTTCCCTTCTTAAGATCTCCGCGCTTTGTGAGATTGTATTCTCATTCTCGGGGAAGAACGCCGCCCGCCCACCAAAGACCATGCGATTGTCCCATAGCCGAAAATAATTCAGGAAATGTTTGTAATCGAAGATCATGCGGTTGTGCGGGCTGATTTCGTTTGCAAGCTCGTCTGTTAATTTTTCGGTGGCAATGACGAACGACCCGATTGGGATGATCTTTCTTTGCAGATTCTTTGTGACATTTCCGGTATAACCGGATGTCGCCACGAAAACGGATGATGCACTTAATGAACCTCGTTCCGTTTCGATGACAAAACGCCTCTCTCCCCGCTCCAGCCTGTCCACCCGCGCTCGCGCGCAAAGGATTGCCCCCGCCTTTTCCGCCGCCCCTGCGAGACCCGCCACATATTGAGCCGGGTTCAATCCGCCGCTGACGTCATCCACCAACGCTCCAAAATAGACATTCGAACCAATTTCGCTTTTCAATTCACCCGCGGGCACCAACCGCACTTTGTGATTGAATTCCTTCTCCATGAAATCTGATTCATCTTTCATGGATTCATAATGTTTTGGTTTGTTCGCCATCAACAAATGACCGCATCTTGCAAACCCGCAATCAATATTTTCTTCCCTGATGATTTGCTCCACCGTGTCCACAGAATCAAGGGAATATTGAAATAATGCCTTTGCGAGTTCCCGGCCGTACTTTTTGGAGACCGCTGCCATGCCCACTTTGAGTCCAGTTAATACCATGCCGCCGTTGCGTGAACTTGCGCCCCAGCCGATTGTTTCGGCTTCTAAAACAACCACCTTTGCTCCCTGCTGGGCCAATGTCCGCGCTGCGCTCAAGCCCGTATATCCGCCGCCGATGACCGCAACATCCACATCCGCAGGAATGGGCGTGAGACGTCGCCCTGAGCTTGTCGAAGGGTTTGAATCACCGGGCATTTGTACGGTCGTATGCCAGTAGATTTGATGTTTCATGCAAATCCCTTTTCTGACCATCTTCTATGGTCGGTCGTTTACGCCAGGATCTCTTTCCAGTCCAGTTCATCAAAGGCTTTATGCAGGCGGTGACCATCTTGCACGCGGATATATTTGAGGTTGGTGAATAATTTCCCGCCAATCTCACGGACGGGTTCGAGCGGTACAACATCGTCCTCTGTCCCGTGGATAAGGACGGTTGGAACAGAAACAGGTTCGAGGTTCAGATATGAGCCGAAGGGGTCGTGCAGGAGAGCCGGTGCAAGCAGAATCAATTTCCGCACCTGCCCGGGATTTTTGCAGGTGAAGACTGTCCCCATCAACCCGCCGAAGGAGGAACCGATGATCGCCCAATCCTTTTTGTCGCCAAGGATCGGATAAAGCTGTTCCATGCGCTCTTCGAAGGAACCTGTGAAGTCCGGGGTGACCATGCCCGGGAATAACTGCGCGAATTGACGAGCCTTCCCGCTCTGGCTTGTGCTTTCCAACCCATGAAGATAAATGATTTTTGAATTATTCAGCATCTTTTCCGCCTTTCCCGCGTTTTTTGGCAGTGGTTTTTGCCTCGGCGCTGGCAGGTATGGTTTCGATTTTCTTTTTACGCGACGTTCTCTTTTTTAATGCAACCACTTTTGGGGTGGGGGATTCTTCGACAAAATCTGCCGGCTCTTCCTCCACATATCTTGGTACGGTTAAGGGCTGGGGGCGGATCAACTCGCGTAATTCTTTTTGAAGCGTTGGCGGAAATGACGTGGAGATACGCCGCAAGGTTACCACCATCATTGGATTTTGCGTTGTAGTGAGGATGTGCTTCAACATAAAGGTGGTTTCATTTGGGGATGCACGGTATAACGCAACGATCAAGTCTGCAAGGTCGTTTTGTAATGTGGATGGAGCTTCTTCAATGATCGGTTCGACAAGGTCGAGAATGGGGGGCAGGTTGGTGTAAGACGTATCTGCGACCATGGGCAGCAAGGCTTGGATGCCGTTTGACCATGTTCGAGATCGTTCGGGGTGAAGATACTCACGGACGAGGGTGAGGAATTGGGTGGGAGTTTCCTTCCGCATGCGTGTGAGGCTTGTGGAGAGCAATGCCGAGCGCACAGCCGGGTCTCGAATCTGCTGCGTCCATGCGGTGAGACGGGGCAGCAGGCGTTCTTCCTGCGGAGGTATGCGCCCAAGCAGAAAGGCTGCCAGCAGGCGGGTTTCCAGCGCGCCTTCATCCCAAAGCACGTCGGCAAGCTCCAGTGCAAAATGCGGATTTGCTTCGGCGACAGTCTGCAGTTCATTTTCAATATGGCTGATGACCGCAAGCGGCGTGCGGTATGTTTTTAAGTTGGAACCGGGGGCTACATTTTCCTTGGTGCGCAAGGTGTAGTTTACGTAAAAATCCAAAATCTCACGCAAATGCTTCATGAACTCATCCGGCAGAAAAAAGAAATCTGCCAGACGATTGGCTTGCTTGCGGAGCCGGGCGAGGTCAATGGCGGGCATGGGAAGGAGGTGTCAGGTGCGGGGTGTCAAGTGCCAGGCGGTTTGGCTATTAACCTGACACCTGGCGCTTGAACACATGATACTCATTAATACGCTCTTGCGAAATACACTTTTCTCTTGGAGGGCCTGCCGCAGACGATGCAGCTGCCTTCCTCGTTTGGCTGATTGAAGGGGATGTTGCGGGTTGTAGCCTTAGCTTCCTCCTTGACCTTTGTTTCGCATTCTCGCGATTCGCACCAATATGAGAAAGCCCAGCCATTTTGTACTACTTTTTTCAGCTCTTCATAATCCTTGGGATGATGAATGTTGGCGTCACGGTATTCGATGGCGCGCTTGAGGAGAGAATCCTGAATCTCGACCAGCAGCCCGCTCACAGCGGAGTCGAGAGCCGTTTGTGAAACGAAGGTCTTGCCTTCCTTGCCGGGTTTGTCACGGCGGGCGAGCGCTACGGAACCTTTTTCCACATCCTTGGGGCCGATCTCCACACGAACGGGGACTCCGCGCATTTCCCAGTCGTTGAATTTGAATCCCGAACTCACATTGTCGCGGTCGTCCATTTTGATGCGGATACCGGCACCTTTAAGTTCCATGAAGACCCGGTCCGCCACTTCCATGACTTTTGATTTTTCGGCATCGGTCTTGAAAATAGGAACAATAACGGCTTGAATGGGCGCAAGGCGGGGAGGAAGTACGAGACCCTGGTCGTCGCTGTGAACCATAATCAGGGCGCCAATGATGCGGGATGAAATGGCCCAGGAGGTCGTTTCGCAAAATTGCAGGGTATTACCCTTATCGAGATATTGGATTTCAAATGCCTTTGCAAAATTGGTGCCAAAATAATGAGAGGTGCCGGATTGCAAAGCCCGTTTATCCCACATCATTGCTTCGATGGAAGTGGTGATCTGTGCACCGGCGAATCGTTCCGTCTCGCTTTTGGTGCCCTTGATTACAGGAATGGCAGCTTCATCGTAGCAGAAGCGTTCGTAAATGTCGAGGATGCGGTACATTTCCTCTTTGGCTTCGCTGGCGCTGGCATGCGCGGTATGACCTTCATGCCAGTAGAATTCGGCGGTGCGCAGGAAGAGCTTGGTGCGCAATTCCCAGCGCAGCACTGAACCCCATTGAACAATGAGAATGGGCAGGTCGCGCCACGACTTGACCCATTTGGCATACATGTGCCCGATGATAGTCTCGGAGGTGGGACGAACGGCCAGCTTTTCTTCGAGTTCCACGCCGCCGCCATGAGTGACCACCGCCAGTTCAGGGGCGAAGCCTTCAACGTGTTCCTTTTCCTTCTCAAAGAATGAAAGGGGTATCAAGGTTGGAAACGCCGCATTGACGTGACCCGTTGCTTTGAATTCGCGGTCCAGCCAGGAAGTGATATTCTCCCACAGCGCCCAGCCATAGGGTTTCACCACCATACAGCCGCGCACTGGTGCATAATCAGCCAGGTCTGCTTTTAATACAAGCTGGTTGTACCATTCTGCAAAATCTTCCGCTCGTGTGGGTAATTTATCTTCAGCCATTTTTCCTCTTTTTGTATTCGCATGTTCGCAGGTTGCGCCGTTTGAAGGTTCGAACCTGTTAACTTTCCAAAATCGTTACGGCAGTTTTCACATCCTTCGCGAAGTATAACAACTCTCGCTGTTGGATGGGCATGTAACTTTCGAACTCGTTGAAAAACTGGTCGAACGTGGATTGCCAGCCGCGCCCGATCAGTGTCAACGGCCTGCGGGGCAGGGACTCCACGATCATCAAATTCCACATCAGTGATATTTCGGCAAGCGTGCCTGCGCCGCCGGGCAGGGCCATCGCAGCGTCGCAATCCACGATCAAGGCTGTCAAACGATCCATTAACGATTTCTTTCGTCTTTCCTCTTTCACCCATGGATTTGCTTTTGTATTTCTCCAGGATTCGATTTCTTCGCAAGTCACACCGATCACATGCCCGCCCGCTCCATGCGCCCCGCGTGAGACGGCTTCCATCGTGCCCATGTAGCCGCCCGTCAACACCGCATGTCCGCGCTGGGCGAGCATTGCGCCGAGTTCCCGCGCTTCTTCATAAGGAATCGTTCCTTCCTTCGCTTGCGCGCCGCCAAAAACAGTAATTTTCATACATCAACATCCCATTCTCTTGTTTTATTTACTTCGATCTTTTTCAATACCGCATCTTCCAGTTCGATGCCTGAGATCGAAGCCAGTTGTAATAGATATAACATCACATCCGCCAGTTCGCTTCCCAGTTCGTCCTTATCTTTCACCTCGTCGCCAAATTGGAAATGCTCCAAAATCTCCGCCGCCTCGATCGATAGCGAAACAGCCAAATTTCGCGGAGTCTGCGGGCGTTTGCTGTTCTTCTCGTACCAGCCTTTCGACTTTACCAGCTTGTGCATCTCCTCGGTTAGTTCCCTGATTGTCATTCTATTATTTTCCTCGTCAACAGTCCATTGCATAAAATAAAAACGGCTCGCCAAGTCTGGGAGCCGTTTGGGCGCACAATAACGAACCTAGCCAGACCGGGAAGATTTACACATTCGAGGTGACGGGTTCGGGTTCATCAACATGCCGCCGATTATACCCTTAACGTTCAAAAACCGCATATTTTAAAAGGACAGCGTTATTTTTGAACGTAGGCATCATATAAGGGTAAAATTGAAATTATGCCAAAGGAAGATTTGCTCCGCCTCTTGCGTGACCCAAACCTGCTCCTCCCCGAAAAGCAGACTCTCATCTCGGACATTGCCGCCCAAGCCGCAGCGATGGATATGCCCTGCTATCTCGTCGGCGGCTTCGTGCGGGACCTTTTGCTTGGCGAACGAACAAATGACCTTGACATCGTCGTCGAAGGCGATGCGATTAAATTCGGAAATGCACTAATTTCGAAATTCGGCGGCACACTCACACTGCACCGAAAATTCCACACCGCCATCTGGCACCTGCCTGAAACCTGGAATCTGGTACCTGACACCCTCGACCTCATCACCGTCCGCAAAGAGACCTACGCCGAATCCGGTGCCCTCCCAACCGTGACCCTCGCCTCGATTGAAGACGATTTGCGCCGCCGCGACTTTACCATCAACGCCATGGCCATCCGTATTGACGGAGGTCACTTCGGCGAATTGCTAGATCCGCTCGGCGGCCGGGCAGACCTCGAGTCTGGCTTGATTCGCGTTCTGCATCCTGGTTCATTTGTGGATGACCCCACCAGAATCTTCCGTGCCATTCGCTATGAAATACGTTATTCCTTCAGCCTTCATCCATCAACCTTGAAACTTATCAACTCCGAATCCCTCTTTGTTATTCAAAAATTAAGCGGCGAACGCATCCGCCACGAATTAGACTTGATCTTTGAAGAGGAGAAATCCGCACAAATGATTCTGCGGGCTGGGGAGCTGGATTTGTTCAAATCCATTCACCTTAAACTTCCGTTGTTTAATCCCGATTATTTCGACTTCCTTGAAATGGACGTCATCCTGGATATACCTGCCAGCCGCACGGTCATCGGGTACATGCTATGGTTGATGGATTCGTCGGAGGATGAGATTCTATCCATTGGCAGGCGTCTCGAATTCACCTCCGATCTGACCTATTCTGCTTGGGCCGTATCCCAGTTAAAGAAAAGCCTGCCATTCCTCAAAGATTCCAAACCAAGTGTGTGGACCTTCGCGCTTGAAAGACTTCCTCTACTTTCTATTTATATGGTTTATCTTGTCACCCGCGAGAATGCCCTCTTGGATTTTCTCTCCGTATG
This sequence comes from Anaerolineales bacterium, assembly GCA_014860745.1. GTDB lineage: Bacteria > Chloroflexota > Anaerolineae > Anaerolineales > Villigracilaceae > Villigracilis. The sequence continues at coordinate 16,623 of JACZJC010000077.1, read as the reverse complement.
GAGACACGTCAAAGCGCATACAACTGGAGATGACCTGAAAGCGCGCGGACTGGAACCCGGTCCGCGATTTGGAGAAATCCTAACTCAGCTGCGCGCCGCATGGCTGGATGGGGATGTGAAAGATAAAGAGCAGGAGATTGAATATTTGAACGCCCTTTTGTGAGTAAATTTTCAGCCTGAGATTGGCCCGAGCTGCGGAGAGTCCAGCCTAACGTCCAAAAGAAGCGGGGAGATTAATCCAGATTTAATCTTGTGCCGTATCAATGCCTACTTTATAATGGCGGCATGACACAAACCAAGGCGGACACCACACGATTGCCTTATCGCCTGCGAGAGCCATTCCTTACCACAACGGAATTGGCTCTTTTTCGTGTGCTGACCGAGATGATGGGGAACAGGTATGTGATTTGTCCGAAGGTCGCTTTGAATGACATCTTCTTCATTCTGCGGCCGAATGAGAACGTGCATTTCTTCAACAAGATTTTCCGCAAGCACGTGGATTTTTTATTATGCGACCCCAAAAACCTTGCCCCGACCTTTGGCGTTGAGATCGTAAAACCGATTGCGAAGGACAGCACCCGCGAATCGGATAAATTCATGGAGGAATTATTCACCGATGCAGGCCTCCCGCTGGTGCATATCCCGTCCAGCGAAAAATATGCCGCCGGCGACATCATCGCATTGTTCCAACTTGCGGTGGCAAAGATCGGCGGAACAAGCTCCCTGCGTGTCGATCTTCCAAACGATACCGTGCCAAACTGTCCAATATGTGGAAAAATGATGGTATTGCGGATCCATCGCACAGGTGAACATTCGGGGAAAAAATATTACGGCTGTATGGACAGTCCACGCTGCGCCGGGATTATGCCAATAGAATGAAAAAACCCGCTTCGTGAGCGGGTTTTGTATTTAGAAATGTCTTGCCAGTTCCGAAGCATAATGTACGCCGACCGTTTTTTGATTTTCTTTCAGCCAATCCTTTATGCTGGTTTTACAGCGCGGCGGCTCGTTCGAGATGAGCATATTTGCCATCAGACCGTCCACTTCTTCGGGGGTGAGCATGACGTCGTTTACGAAGAGGCTGAGGAATTGTGCGGCGAACAAAGCAAGTCGCGGAGGAAAAGGAAGAAGCAACCGCTTTTTCCCAATGGTTTTCCCGATCCACTCCACCAGCTCTTTGAAGGTGAGTTCATCCGGGCCGACCGCATCCCAAACATAATTTTCTTTTTTATACACGGCTTCCACAGCGAGTTCCGCGAGGTCGTCCACATAAACGGGTGAGAGTCTGTAAGCGCCATCGCCGGGCAGGCCGAAGACCGGGAACCGCCTCAACAGCCAGGCGATGTTGTTGATGAGGAGGTCCTCTTTGCCGAACAACACGGTTGGGCGGAGGATGGCATAGCCCAACCCGGAGTCGACCACAAATTTTTCATTGGCGGCTTTTCCCCAAAAATAGGGCAAATGAGAATCAGCCGAGGGCTGCGTGATGCTGATGTGAACAATTCGCTTTACGCCAGCTTCCACAGCAGCATCCACTAATACCTTTGTATTTTTCACGGCTCTTGGTTGTGTGTTGCTGCCTTTGTCGAACCGCACCCAGTACGTGTTAACTAAAACGTCCACGCCTCGAAGATTTTCGGTAAGTTCATTTTTGTCGGAGAAGTTCAAAGGAAATGCCTTGACCTTCCCGTTGAAAGGATCGGGGCGGTTGGGATGATTGGTGAGCGTAATGACTTCCTCGCCACGGTCGAGCAATTTACCCGTTATGTACTTGCCTGAGTAGCTGAATGCGCCTGTAACTGCGATTTTCATTGGATCTCCTTATTGCGCGGGGTGAATATGGCGAAAAATGAAATAAAGAAACCGACACCAACCAGTGCAAAGAGAAAACCAAGCATATTTCCACCCACGCGATGGATAATCTCGAAAAATATTTCTTCAGCCTGGTTGGCTTCTGGCTGGTAATTGAGTGCGATGAGCAGGGGAAGGCCCACCAGAAGAATGTGTGAGAAGACCGTCCAGAATTGCCCGCGTTCCTCGGTGCCGCACAGGTCCACAAGGATGCGGCTGAGGTATGGACGCAGGTACCGGAAAACCAGCGCGCAAATCAGGAGGGTAAGCGTTACTTCCAAAAGATAGAAAAAGATTGTGTTCATGGTTGCCTCATTTCAAGACTGACAGAATTTTTGTTACATTTACGAATCCCAAATTTTCGAGTTTTATAACCGCACTGGCAAGGGTGTCGATTGCATTGAAGAATTCCTGCAGCGCTTTTACACGCTCGTAGACAAATTTCACCTCCGCCTCAACGCCGGATACCGAGCCTGATTCAAATTTCTCGAGCGTTTCTTTCACTGAACGGATGGCGCGGTCAAACTCACTGTTTTGCCGTTCTTTCAAGATCGAGCGGATCGATTTGTAGAAATCCGACTCTGCTTCGTAGTAATCCTTACGGTCGCCGAGTTTGGAGAAGCGGTGAACCAAACCCATACGAGCCAGGGTCCTCACCTCTGTGCTGACTGCGCCTTTCGTGAGGCCGGTCTGCGAAACAATTTCATCCAGAGGAAGGGGAGTGGGGGAAAGGTAGAGCACGGCAAAGATCGCGCCCATCCCTTTGGGAAAGCCCCAAAAACGACTGATCTGGCTGAGGCCTTCAGTGAAATCCTGCTTGATTATTGAAAGTTTTATCGGCATGGTTTACCTTTACTGTGTTTAGTAATTACTAAACACAGTATATAAAGACTTGGCTGTTTTGTCAAGATAAAAAAGAGACGGATTCTCCGTCTCTTTTGACACATTATTTGCGAAAGATTAGGGAGTTGGGGTGTGATACCTTTGGAAGATTTCCATGCCCGTCAGGCCGGCCGCATTGGCTGAATAATCTTTTATATCCACCCGGAAGATGATCCGTTCCGCATCGTTTTTGATGAAGGAGAATTCCACGAATCCTTTTCTTCCTTGAATTTCATCATCCGGCAGGGCGGTGATGACATCCATGAACTGTTTCATAAAATTCCCCAAAAAATTTTCAGCCGTTAAGTCTTCAACGGGGAGGCGGACATAAAAATCGGTTTCCATTACGCTAAAAATGGATCGGCCATCGGCGTAGACACAATCCTCACCAAAAAGCTGGACGTTCGCACTTGCCGTCGAATCTAGCTGCTGAACCGCCTCATTAATTCTCGCACTCAATTCTGGGTCATCGTGATACGCCCACATATACCCGCAGCCTTCGAAAGTTGGAGTTAACGATTCTGTGGCTGGGGGTGGTGTTTCGGATGTCACAGCACTGGAAGGAGGAATCGTATCATCCGGCGTAGGCGCCGCTACATTTTGCAGCGCAAAAAAAGCCGCGGTAGCAGAAAGGATGATGCCGATCGCCCAGTTGCGTTTGTGTTTCATGGATTTGGTCAATGCCTCAGCTTGGAAAATGTGAATTGAATCGTGTGCAATTATCCGTTAGGTTTGAGGCGGTGAAACTTATTTCAGCAAATCAGCGGCGGCGGCGGACATCAATGTCACGCCTTTGACCAGGGCTTGTTCGTCGAAGTCAAATTTGGGATGATGATGATTGTAGTTGAGATTCTTTTCATCGTTGGCCGAACCGATGAAGAAATAACAGCCGTCAGCTTTTTCCTGCATATAGCCCATGTCTTCGGCGCCCATGGTGAGATAGGAATTCGAGGCGATTTCAATGGCGGGGAATAGGGACTGGGCCGAGTTGAACACACTTGCGGCGACTTCCTCGTTGTTGATGACAGGCGCAGTGACCTGTTTTATGGTGATCTCCACTTCGCAATTCATGGCTGACGCGACGCCGCGCACGATCTGTTCAAACCGTTCGAGCACGCGCTTGCGGATATTATGATCGAAGGTGCGGATGGTTCCCCAAATTTCGGCGGTTTGCGGAATGATGTTGAAGGCAGTGCCGGAGTGAATAGATGTGACGCTGACAACGGCAGGCTTTAACGGATCGATGTTGCGGGAAACAATGGTTTGCAGCGCGGTAACGATCTGCGCGGCACAGGCGATGGGGTCGATGGTGGTTTCGGGCCCGGCGCCGTGCCCGCCCTTGCCAGTAAGCTTGACCATGAATAATTCCGCGCCCGCCATCACCGGGCCTTTTGCCACGTGGACCCACCCGAGAGGCTTGTCGTTCCACAAATGCAGTGAGAGGGTCTTTTCCACTTTAGGGCCTTCGAGCACGCCGTCGCGAATCATCATCAGCGCGCCGCCAATTTCCTCGCCGTTGGTTCCCTCTTCCGAAGGCTGGAAGCAGAATTTGATATTGCCGGCCAGTTCGTTTTTGTGCTGGTTCAAAATTTTTGCAACGGTTAAACCGATGGCGGTATGGCCGTCATGTCCGCAGGCATGCATGACGCCCGAATTTTGGGAAGAATACTCCGTGCCGGTTTCTTCGGTGATGGGGAGTGCATCCATATCGAAACGCAGCAGGATCGTCGGCCCGGGTTTTATGCCTTCGAGAAAGCCAACCACGCCTGTTTTGCCAACGCCCTTGGTCACTTCGATGCCGAGAGCTTCCAGTTCCTTGGCTACAATTCCGCCCGTGCGGATTTCATTGAAACCGAGTTCGGGATGAATGTGAAAATCGCGGCGCATGGCCTGCGTGTAGGGGAAGAGTTCTTCTGCCTGTTTCAAAAAGTCGGTCATGTTGACTCCTTTTATTTTCCATGTCCGGTAAATATGGTTTTTATCTTGTATTTATGGATTGTATCTCAACTTGCCCTTGAAACAAGATCATCTTCAGGCAGCATAAAAGCTGGATGCAGATCGCCTGTAAACGCAAAGCCTTCATCGAGGATCAAGGTGATGCTGTCGTTGCTGTGCCCCGGGGTGTGGATGATCTCTCCCTGCAAGCCGATTCCCGCGAGGAATTTTCGGCTCTCGCCTACCTGCAAGAGGATACTGTCATTCGTTGTAATAGGCAAATAGGGATAGTCTTTTTTTTCGCGAAAAATTCCGTGATGATGTTCATTTTATTTGGGTCAAAGTTTGAAAGTCAAAGGTCGAAGGTTGCGTGACTTTTGACCTTCGACCTTTGACTATTTTATTATCCGTACTTCACAACCCTGAACTTCTCTTCGTATCTTGGATTCTCTTCCGTGCTATCCTCGGTACGGCGGGATTTGAATCGTTCGATCAGTTTTTCAGGATCCTGTACCTGGGTCTTGTGTTCGAGCACAGCTTTGAGTTTGATATCCCAGGTATCTGTCACGTCAATCGTGGTATTGGCCTGGTTCGTGAGCGAGCACCAGACCTCCTTTGGCATGTGAGGCTGGAAACCTTGGGCGAGCAGTTCAGGGAAATAAACGAGATTATCAGCGGCGGGGAAGACGGCATCCAGAACGACTTGTCCGCAAGCACGGTGGTCGGGATGATTAATTCCATACATAGCGAAAAGATTCTGCGGGTCGCAGGTGACGAGGATATCCGGCTTGTGCCTGCGGATCTCGCGGACAATGTCGCGGCGGAGGTCAAGGCTTGGGATGAGGTAGCCATCAGGCAGGTCCAGAAAAAGAGGCGGGTTGGCTCCGATCACTTTCGCGGCATTGGCCTGCTCCTTGTGCCTGATCCCGCATAAACTTTCAGGCGTCATTTCTGGGTGGGTGGTTGGGTTGAAGCCTTTATCTCCGCAAGTTAGGAGAACATAAGTGATGTCATGTCCTGCTCTTGCCCAGCGTGCCAATGTCCCACCACAAAAAAATTCTGGATCATCGGGGTGAGCCAGAATTACCAGAATTTTTTGTGATGTTGTCCAATGATCAGTTTGCTCTGTCATTATTCTTGTTTGCCTTGCCGCAGGTGCATCCGCCGCCTTCGTGGCGGTCGCAGGGCGCCTGGGATTTACGTTTCAAGGCTTCCAGTTCATCCCACGGTTCGATTTCTTCGCGAGAGAATGTCATCTGCTGTGGGCGGTCGGTGCCGCTTTCGATCAACACAACCACTTTTTCACTCATCGGAATGACATCGATAACTTTGCCTTCGCCTTTGGGAGTGACCACGCGCTTGTTGCGTTTAGGCAGGGTTTTGCGCGCTTCTACATACTGTTCATATTCGTAGATGAGGCAGCAGCGCAGCCGTCCGCACATGCCGGTGATCTCATTGGGCGTCAGCGAGATACCCTGTTCCTTTGCCATCTTGATGGAGATGGGGGAGAAATCCGTCAAGAATTTGGAACAGCAGCGGGTTTCGATTCCACAAGCTCCCATGCCGCCGAGCAGTTTTGCCACATCGCGCGGACCGATCTGCCGCATCTCGACGTGCGTGGTTGGATACAACTCGTGCATATCCTTTTTGAGAGATTTCAGATCAACTTTTTCCTCGCTCTCCGTGCTGAAGAGAAAGGCGAGGCGCGAGCCGTCGTAATTGTATTCGGCGGCGACGATCTTGACCTCTTTCAAGCCAATCTCGGAGGCGCGGGCACGGCAGTTGATCATGGCTTCGGTTTGTTTGTTTTGCCATGATTGCTGGAGAAGCAGGTCGCGCGGGGTGGCGCGCCGCTCCACGGATTTCCAGCCGCCTTCAGGTTGCGAAGGCGTTTCCTGCACCAATTGCACCACTTCGCCGAGATGTTTTCCCCGTGAAGTATCCACAATGACGTGCTCGCCGACATTCACATCCGGGACGGCGTTGGAGTTGAAGTGATAAACCTTGCCTATTTTGGTAAAGCGTACACCGATAATGTTTGGGTTCATGGGGACAATTATACCGTAGGGATGAAAGAAGAAAGAAGTGGAGAGGTGCAGAAAGGTAAAAAAGTCCCGACAATTGAAGTATGTCGGGACTTTTTTATTTATTCCACAATATTGATCGGCAGGGAGTTATTTACCCCAAGCGCAGCAACCGAAACCTTGGCGGCAATCTTTTGGGATATTTCTGTGAAGGCAATTGCCACGGCTGAATCGGGGTAGCTGACAACGATTGGTTTGCCGCTGTCACCACCGATGCGGACGTTCTGGTCGATGGGAAGTTTACCGAGGAATGTGGTTTCAGTGGCCTGGGCCAGTTGCTCGCCGCCGCCTGAGCCGAAAATATCCATGCGTGTGCCATCGGGCAGATCGAGGTACGACATATTTTCGATCACACCGAGGATGGGAACTTCCAACTGCTTGAACATGTTCAAGCCGCGGCTGGCATCTTCAAGGGAAACAAGTTGCGGCAAGGTTACTACAACTGCTCCACTCAATGGCAACGCTTGCGCCAGCGAGAGTGCGGCATCGCCTGTGCCGGGGGGCAGGTCAACGATCAGGTAATCCAGCTCGCCCCATTCCACATCTCCCAGGAATTGACGGATGGCGGAATTGAGCATCGGTCCGCGCCAAATCAGGGGCTGGCCTGGTTTGACGAGCAAGCCCATCGAGATCATTTTCAATCCATACGCTTGGGCAGGGATTAGTTTTTGCCCGTTTGGAGGCGGCAGCTTTTCCACACCCAGCATGGTTGGGGTGTTGGGACCATAGATATCCGCATCCAACAAGCCGACGCGTGCTCCTGCCATCGCCAAAGCCACCGCCACGTTGACAGAGACCGTTGACTTGCCCACACCGCCTTTGCCCGAGCCAACCGCGATAGCGTTTCGGATGGGCATGTTGACCAGTCCGCGCATACGCCCGTCGTTGGGCACATCCGAATCCATTTTAACTTCGACGGACTTTACTCCGGCAACTTCCATTACTGCCGCCTTCGCATCCTTTTCGATCTTCCCGCGGAAGGGACAAGCAGGGGTGGTAAGCATAATGGAAAATGAAACCTTGTCGCCGGAAATTTCAAGGTTGCGGACCATGTTCAGTGTCACCAGATCCTGACCGAGATCAGGCTCCTGCACCTTGCCTAAAGCGGCAAGCACAGATTCTTTTGAAATTGTCATTTTGATTTACCTATTAAAAATATTATGTCATTGCGAGGGCGAAGTACTTCGCTTGATTTCGGAAGAGCGTGTCGATATCTTCACAAACTGCGCACCTCACAATGAAGGGTAGTTATACAGCAGACTTTGCTTCCGCCTTGGCGGCTTTCGCTGCTTCCTTTGCGCGGCGGGCTTCATCTTCTCGCGTCGCATTCTCAGGACGGATCTCCGCATAATAAGTGGCGGGCTTCAAAAGCTTTTCGAGATCGTATACATTGCGATTGTACGAGGCAATATCAAACTCATGGTCCATCTTGATCGCGTCGAATGGGCAGTACTCGGCGCAGAAACCGCAGTTCATGCAGATGTCCATATCGATGTAAAACTCGGTTGGGACCGGAACAGGCCGGCCGGTAGCCGGATCGTTCGACCGCACGATCCAGATACATTGTGGCGGGCAGACCTTCGCGCAAATCCCGCACGAAGTACAGCGGACTTCTTTTTTACCGTCCTCAAGCTCATCGTATACCAAAAACGGGATATAGCGGAATTCCTCAGGCGTGATCAATTTTTCTTCGGGGTATTGCACGGTGAAAATGCCGCGGGTGTTCTTGCTCGAACGATGGGCGATGCCCTCCGTGGAGTTATAGCGTTTTTTACCGCGTACCCACCATGAGATATCTTCGAGATATGTATCCCAGAATCGCTTCCAGGTGACGCTTAATCCTTTAAGAATGCCTTTTCCGTACATAAGTTAATTCTCCTGTTTAGCGGTCCAGTTCGCCCATCACAATGTCTAGCATGGCTAGGAGCGCGACGAAATCCGCGATCTTCGTGCCGACGCACATTTTCTCAAGCGCCTGCAGGTTGACGTAGGATGCTGTGCGCACGTGATATCGATACGGATTCGGCTTGCCGTTCGAGACGACATAGAATCCCAGCTCGCCTTTGGGCGACTCGATGCGGCCATACGCCTCACCCGCCGGGACCCGCACCTGGTACTGGGGTTTCTGCGAGTTGATCGGCCCTTCGGGCATTTGCTTGAGCGCCTGCTCCAATATCCGCAGGGACTGGCGAATTTCATCGAAGCGGATCAGGTAATTGTCCATCATGTCGCCATCGTGGCGCAGGGCTACGTCGAAATCGAAGCGGTCGTACACTGAATAGGGTTCGGCGCGGCGCAGGTCATACGGCACGCCGGCGGCGCGAAGGACAGGCCCCGTTACCGAATAGCGGATGGCATCTTCCGCGTTCAAAACGCGCATGCCCTTCAAGCGCGCAACCAAAACTTCATTCTCATTCAAGAAGCGTTCCATTTCATCGGTTTTGGCCGGCAATCGGTCGTAGACCAGATCCTTGATTTTCTGAAGTACGAAATCGGGAATATCGCGCACCACACCGCCAAAACGGAAGTAGTTACACATCATGCGCGCACCGGAGACGGCTTCAAAGATGTCGAGGATCAATTCACGTTCTTCAAAGGCATAGAGTGACGGGGTGTACATCGTGCCAAGGTCGTTCATCAACATACCGATGAAGATGAGGTGGTTTTGGACGCGGCTGAGTTCTGCCATGATGACACGGATATACTCGGCGCGTTCCGCGACAGGGATCTTCATTAATTTTTCAACCGTGACCACATACCCAAAGTTGTTGCTCATCGAGTTGAAATAATCAAGGCGGTCAGTGTAGGGGATGATCTGCAAATAGGTGTTGCGTTCGCCGATCTTGTCGTGGTTGCGATGTAAGTAACCCATAACCGGCTTGAGACCGGTGATCGTTTCGCCGTCCAAATTGACGGCCACACGAAGCACGCCATGGGTCGATGGGTGGTGCGGGCCCATATTCACGACAATATGGTCGGTATTCAAACCATCGCCTTTTAGCGTATGGCGTTCGAGGGAGGCGTATAAATCCTCTTCAGTTTCCGGCTGATAAGCCTCAGGGTCGAAATCCGCCGGGAATTTTAGGTTATCGCGGAAGGGATTGTTTTCCTCCGCAAAGGCGAACTTGCCATCCGGCCAGCGGCTTTTGAAGGGTTTGGTTTCCTCTTCAAAAAAGGCTTCCTTCCAATCTTTGCGCAGGGGATGGCCCTCATACCCTTCCCACATCAAAATACGGCGCAGGTCGGGGTGGCCGGTAAAACGAATGCCGAGCAGGTCATAGGCTTCACGTTCCTGAAAATCCACGCCGGCCCATACATTGATCAATGAGGGGACTTCTACCGGATCCACACGGTCCACCTGCACTTTGAAAGTCAATCCTGCTCCGCCGGTGGTTTTGAAGGCGTGGTAGACCACTTCCATTTTGTTTTCGGCGAGGTAATCCACGCCGGTGACGGTGGCGAGCAGGTCATAGCCAAATTCGTCGCGGATGGCGGTTGCCACTTCCACGAGATTCTCTTTTTTGACGATGAAGCCGCTGTAGCCGGGGCGTGCATCAGCTGAGACGCTTTGCGGGAAACGGGCAGCCAGGTCAACGGTCTGGGTTGAAGCGGGTGCGGTCATTATGCACTCTCCTGCGTCGCCCTGGTCGCGGCGGCTTGTTTAATTTCCGCATTGCGGCGAACATCGATCAAGTCGGGTCCGAGAATGGGCATGGGCACATAGTTCGCATCCACCCTGCCTTTTTCATACCAACGAACTTTTTTGATGGACTGCTTGTCAATTTTTTCCTGCAATTTGATCATGCCGGCGATCAGCGCCTGCGGGGTGGGAGGACAGCCAGGGATGTATACATCAACAGGTAGGAACTTGTCGATGCCTGCCACCACGTTATATCCCTCTTTGAAAGGACCTCCGCTCGAAGCGCATGCGCCCATGGCCACCACATATTTTGGCTCGGGCATCTGGTTGTAGAGGCGGATGATGGCAGGCAGCATTTTTTTCGTAACCGTTCCGGATACGAGCATCATATCTGCCTGGCGCGGAGTGGGGCGCATGACCTCCATGCCGAAGCGGGCCATATCGTAGCGCGAGGCTTGTGCGGCGATCATCTCGATGGCGCAGCAAGCCAGGCCGAACATCAGCGGCCATACAGAGGAACGACGCCCCCAGTTGTAAAGGCGGTCGAGCGTGGTGATGGCTACAACATTTTCCAGGTCTTCGGGGATGTTGTAGTTCGGTAAACTTAGCTTTTCATTTTCCATGAATGTTCTCCTCGAACCAGTCTTGGTAGATTGCGTAAAGGATGTCGTCGTTTGCGAGAGCGGGGTCATCCTCGAATTCCGAAAGTTCAAGCGTCCATTTGTAGATCTGTCCCAGCGAAACTTCTTCGATGTTCACATCCTTGTATTTTCGGCGAAGTTCCATGGCGATGGCATACGTGGCTTCCCAGTTTAGGGTCATCTTTTACCGGTAATCAATGGTCGGTGCGTTTCGTCACAAGGCTGGATTATATCAGGGAGGTGGGGCAAGTCAATTGATTTTCGCAAATATATATTTGCAAAAATAAAGAAGTGAGTATAATCACTCTCGATGGATGACAGGTCCCGCCGCTTGCCTACCTGACATTTGGTCCTCATTCGAAAGGCATTCTCCCACTCTGTTGCGTGGTTTTGTGCTGCGAAACTTATCCCGCGAATTGTGAACGCGACAAGAATGTCGTGGTCCGCTGGAGGTCAATTTGATCACCGCCAGACAAAAAGTACTTGCTCAACTAAAGAAAACCCGCTCGGCATCGGCGCGGGAAATTGCGCGCGCCCTGAAAATGTCCGCGCCGAATGTGCGGCATCACCTCTCTGTTCTTCGCTTGGATGGGTTGGTGGAATTCGTGTCGGTCAACAACCGCGAGGGGCGAGGCAGGCCTGAGAAGGTATTTTCTCTTTCCCAGGCGGCATTAGGCGACAATTTGACAGGCCTGGTAAATGTCATTTTTGATGAGGCAGGCTCAAAATTAAATACCGAAGCGCTGGCGCAGCGTCTTCTGGATTCAAGCATGTTCGCAAATCTACCAGTTTCAAAACGACTTGGGCTGTTCATCGAAAAATTAAATGAAATGCATTATCAGGCAAGGTGGGAGGCAGGCGCTGAAGGTCCGCGAGTGATCTTTGGCCGCTGCCCGTATGCAGGGGTTCTGACAGGGCACCCGGAGTTGTGTAAAATGGATGAGGCTTTAGTGAAAAATTTGCTGGGGCACCCGGTTATACGAGTGAAGAAGGCCGACAATCCCGTCAGGGACCTATGTCCGTTTGTGTTTATTGTTGGATGAAGCCTGTATGAATTGGAGAAAATTTCATGGCGGTTTCCCCTGATCGATCATCCGAAATAAATGGCAGCACCTATCATTCCCCGCGAGTTATTGGTGAATATCTCCTCGATGCGTTGACAAGGATGGAGACCGCCGCGCTGTTGAAATACCAACCTTATTTTGCCGGGCGGGATGTTTTAGATATTGGCGTGGGGGCAGGCCGGACATCGATCTACCTTGCCCCGCTTGCCCGCCGTTATGAGGGAATCGATTTTTCACCAACCCTGGTGAATTATTTGCAGAAGGTTATGCCGACGATCTCCACCCGTTTGTTGGACATGCGAAACATGGATTGTTTTCCGGCAGAAAGTTTCGATTTTGTGTTTGCTTCCAACAATGTTCTGGATGACGTTGGGCATGCCGCGCGGCTGGAGACGATTTCCGAAGTCCGTCGTGTGTTGCGGCCGGGCGGTATTTTTATTTTCCAGGCTCATAACCGCGCATATAAGGAAGCTGGGGAATTGCCCAGGCTCGTCTTTGTCAGAAACCCGATCACACAATTAAGGATAATCGTCCGCTGGATTCGGCAATTGATAAACCATATGAAGATTGGCAAGTTCCGTGAAACGAATCGGGACTTTGCAATTCTTAATGATATTGGCCATGAATTTTCCTGCCTGCATTATTATATTGCTCCTGAAATTCAGCGGCGCCAGCTGCTTGACAATCATTTCGAAGTGATGGAAATTATCGATAAATTCGGCGGACAGGTTAAAGAAAATGAAAACGAAAGGGAAAGCCCTGCTTTGATTTATGTTGGCAAAAGAATGGGTTGATTGGATGTCCGGGCTGTCGATATGATTGAATAGGAGCAGAATCCGGGGAGCTACCCCGGATTCTGCTCCTATTATCTATTGAGCGCAGGACGCGTCGATCAAGGGTGTGGCGGCAGGAGGGATTGATGGAAGAACGATTTGTTCCAGCGGGGTCAAGGCAATGGAAGCGAGGATAGCCTGAAAGTCGGGAGTGTCGATTATGCTTTGCGGGATGGGGTTAATGGCAAGAAGTTTATCCGGTGCAAGGCGGTAAATGAATACTTTAACTGGCGGGTCGTTCGTGTTGACAAGGTTTGAGAATTTCAATACCGTGGCGGTATGGGCGCCGGTCTGTTGTGTTTTGGAGGAGATCAGCCCTTGCATACTGGCATCTACGAATGCCATGTAGGCTTCTTTGTCGGGCAGGGCGGGGTCCGCATTTTCCATCACGACTGCGTCGATCTTCAATGCGCCGTTGGGCCAGTCCCAATATCCCTTGTTTGAATTTGCCATGAAATAAGTTTCGTCGTAATTGGCCAGGGTCATTACGCCGCCAAATCCCTCCGCAGGGATCGGTCTGACCAGCCACCAGCAAGGGACGGCCAGGCCGAATCCAAACCGCAAGTTGCGGATTTCCTTCCAGGCGGGGGAAGACTGCCCGGGCGAAGAGTCTGTTTGGGGAAGGGTGACAGTTTCGGGGGTGGGAAGAGGCGACGGCTCGCTGGCAGGCAACTGTATGGGGGTTGGTTCTGCCTGAGGGGTGCAGGCTGCGGCGAGCATGGCAATCAATATCAGTAGAAATGGGATGGTCTTTTTCATATTGTCTCCGATGCAAAGAGACGATCCCTGTTGTAATAAAGTTCCCGCTATTGATTTGGCTGGAATTCCTTTTGCATAAGCTCGATCTTTGCACTTTTCAGGAAACCCATGGCGTTGTCGTCGGTGCGGTAGGCGACACTGTACACGATTTTCGAGATGCCTGCATTAATAAGCACCTTGGTGCAGTTGATGCAGGGCAGGTGAGTGACGTAACAGGTTGCGCCTTTTGTAGAAATTCCGTGCAGCGCGGCTTGAATGATGGCGTTGGTTTCCGCATGAATGGTGCGAACACAGTGTCCGTCCACAAGCAAGTGACCGATCTCATCGCAATGCTCCTGCCCGGCAGGCGAACCGTTGAATCCTGTGGTGAGGATGCGCTTCTCCAGGACGAGCACACAGCCCACGAAGGCGCGGTCACAGGTACTGCGTTCGGAAACGGCATAGGCGATTTTCATAAAATAGGAATCCCAGTCGGGGCGCATGATTACTCCTAACGCGCCATGTCATAGCGAGAGCGGCGCTTGTCCGCCCTCGCTATGACATGGCTATTTTATTCCACAGTCACACTCTTGGCCAGGTTGCGCGGCTGGTCAACGTCCAGTCCGCGGATGGCGGCGATGTGATATGCAAGCATTTGCAGGGGGAAGACGGTGATGATGGGCGAGAGCATCCAGGGAGTTTCTGGAACCCATAGCACATGGTCTGCCATATCGCGGATTAGTTCATCACCTTCGGTTGCAACGGCAATGACCATTCCGCCGCGCGCCTTGGCCTGCTGGATCTGCGAGATCATTTTTTCATGCCAGGGGTCCTTTGGCGCAAGGCATAGCACGGGCATTTCCTCGTCGATTAAAGCGATGGGGCCGTGTTTCATCTCGCCAGCGGGGTATCCCTCGGCATGGATGTAGGAAATTTCCTTGAGTTTCAATGCGCCTTCATAGGCGATGGGCATGTTGATGCCGCGCCCGAGATAGAGGCAACCGCGAATATCCTTGAGGGTGTGTGCTACTTTTTCGATCTCGGCTTCGGTATCGAGCACGCGGCCGGCTAAATCTGGAATGAGGCGCAGGTCGGAGACTAATTGCCTGCGAGTCTTTTCATCAATGGTGCCGCGCATGTCTGCAAGCAGGATCGCCAGCATGTATTGATCCACCAACGGGGCGGTGAAGGCTTTGGTGGAGGCTACGCCGATCTCCGGTCCCGTTTGCATGGCGATGAAACCATCCGAAACGCGCATGGCTTGAGAGCCGATGGCGTTGACGATGCTCCAGATGATGCCGCCTTTGCGGCGTCCTTCTTCCATGGCGGCAAGGGTATCGGCTGTTTCGCCGGATTGCGAAATGGCGAGCACGACCGTATTCTCATCAACGATGGGGTCGCTGTATCTAAATTCCGAGCCGATCACAACTTCCACCGGGATGCGCGCGATCTTTTCGATCATATATTTTCCGACCATGCCCGCATAAGCGGCAGTACCGCAGGCGGTGATGTAGATGCGCTGAATGCGCTTTGCCAGCTCTGGCGTGAGGTTCAACTCCGGCAGGCGAATGCGGCCTTTCTGAAAATCCACGCGGCCCGCAAGAGTGTCGGTGAGCGCGCGGACCTGCTCGTGAATTTCTTTTTGCATGAAGTGGCGGTATTCGCCCTTTTCGGCAGCCACGGTGTCCCAGGCAATGGTGTGGATTTCAGGTTTCACTTCCCTGCCGTCCAGTGTCTCGATCCGCACGCTGTCTTTTGTCACCACGGCCATTTGCCTCGATTCCAAAAAGATAACCTTGCGTGTGTGTTCCAGAATGGCGGGGATATCCGAAGCAATAAAGTTTTCATTTTCGCCCAGCCCGATCACCACGCCGCCGGCATTTCCGATGCGCGCCGTTACGATTTTATCGGGTTCATCCACAGACATAAGCAGGACAACATTGGCTCCGTCGATCTGGTTGAAGGTGCGGCGCGCGGCTTCTTCAAAGTTCGCGCTTGCAGCCTGGTGATGCTCCGCGAGATGTACGATGGTTTCTGTATCCGTTTCCGAAAGGAAATTCACACCCTCCGCAGACAGTTCATCCTTGATCTCGAGAAAATTTTCGACAATGCCGTTATGCACCACCACCACCCGCCCAGACTGGCCGAGGTGGGGATGGGCATTCCGCGCGGACGGCGCGCCATGCGTTGCCCAGCGGGTGTGACCAATGCCCGGTGCTCCTTTGAGCGGGGACTTTCCAACCAGGTCTATCAATTGAGATAGCTTACCCGCATCCCGCCTGACTTCGATCTGGTCCCCAGTAATTACAGCGACCCCGGCTGAATCATAGCCGCGGTATTCCAGCCTCTTAAGGCCATTGAGTATGATCGGAGTCGCGTCACGCGGCCCGACATATCCGACGATTCCACACATAGGGGGAGTCCTCCAATTTTTGGTTTATGTCACTGCGAGGATGTTCCTCCCGAAGCAGTCCCCTTTTGATGAGGAGGTTGCTTCGTCGGGGAGAGCACCCTCCTCGCAACGACAATTCTATTTTGCCATTCCCGGCGTATTGACCGTATGATCGCTCATGCGGTGTTGTCTGCTGGGTTATCTGTGGAGGGAAAGATTGACGGGTGTGGCGCACCCGGAGGGCTTCCGCTGATCGTTCGATTTTCCCGAACATGGTGGTTGAGTAGCCCGAAGGGCGTATCGAAACCAGCATGTCGGTTGGCTCCATTTCGCAATGGAGAACCCTCGTCCTCGTCAACTTTGAACTGAAAGTTCAAAGTCCATGCGCTGACTTTCCCGGTTGTTTGTTCGTGTCACCTCCGTGGTTTGATTCGCAGGCGCGATTATACCGTAAAAAATTAGCCAGCCATTTGCAGGCTGGCTAATTTTTCTTTCATCATTTCCTGGCTAGACGTCACCAACATCTGTGGGTGTTGGGCTGGGTGTGGGGGATGGTGTCCGCG
>JACZJC010000076.1 GCA_014860745.1 Anaerolineales bacterium | reverse complement strand
GAACAGGAGATGGGGTTTCTGTTCTATTGGGTGTGGGTGTGGGGGTGGGCACCGGCGAATTGCTGCTTTTGGGTGTGCCTAAAATATCACCGTTGTTTGCATTCTTTCCGTTCCGCTTGATGCCGGTATTGGTGAGCCAGGCGCTGTCATTTTCGGCGGAAGTTCCGATCCTTTCCATCGTCCCGTAGGTGGAGGAACTTCCCTTGGGCCACGCGCCGCCGTTGCCATTGGCGGTATCGATCGTGTTGTTCGCACCATCGCGAAGTGTAAATGCCTCGCCGCTGTTGGAAATATCACCTGTGAAGACCTGGTCTGCAAGGATATCGGAAACCGTACTGTCATTATCCCGCTCGAGCAGGAAATATCCGCCGGCAGGGATCGTTCCATTAAGGGTGATATTGGGCGTGCCGTCTGCGGCTCGTAAAGTCCAGCCTGTGATATTGATGGCCGTACTGCCGGGGTTATATAACTCGATCCATTCATCATCGGTGAGGCTGGACGTGGTACCCGCCCATGCCACTTCGTTGATGATGACCGCGCGCGCGGTGGCTGTGTTTATCTGGTAAGTCACCGAGTTGTCCGTGCTTGTGCTGGCAGTGTTGTTGTTGCCGGAAAAATCCGTAACACGGTTTGCAGCGATGGAAGGGATCAGGGTCCCAAATCCGCTGGCGGCTGTGGCGGACAGGGTGAAGGTCATGTTGTCGCCGGAGTTGGCAAGGCCCCAGGTGACACCAGTTGCCGTCCCGTTTTGGGTTATGTCATCAGATGTGTTGAATACGGCTGTATTGATCGGTTCGGAAAACTGGACTATGAAATTGATGGGCAGAGTGCTGGTTGGATCTGGTTGAGTGGGCGATTGGTTGATGGTTACAGTGGGCGCACCCGTAACATTTAACGTCACACAATTATTCGGCTCAGGCGCACCACAATTTCCATCAAAAAATGCTACATTGTCATTTCCTGCTAAATCCTTCAATCGATTAATGGCAATTGATGGTATCAAAGATCCACTACCAGAAGCAGTTGCCGTTAGGTTAAAGATTTTCGGGTCTGATGTTGATGAAACAAACCAGGTTACGCCAGTAGCCGTACCATTTTGGGTTATGTCAGATGCTGTGAAGCTTGAACTATCAATTGCCTCTGAAAATACAACATTAAATAGAACTGGCTGGAGGGCAGTTGGGTCAGTCTGAGTCGCAGCTTGATTAATAGACACAATTGCAGGTGCGGTGTTATCCAGCGTATAAGCTTCATCAATGGAAGGCTCGGGTGTCGCAGGCAAAGGGTTCCCGACTAATGCCACATCTACTATCGAAACCCCTGGCGAAATATCCAAACCAACCAAACCATTGAAGGTATCTATATCACCACCCATAACATTTACATCAAATGTATTTCCATTAATGCTTGATACGGTAACTATTGGCGCAGTTAAACCCGTAACAACAAAATCATTCAAGTCTACATTTTTCACAACTTCGCTAAATACCACTCGGAAAACCAGCGTGTTTGAAGTTGTTATTGTATTTGGAGGATTTTGTCTTTTGATGGAAATGATACTTGGATTTCCAATTGCGTCAATCTGAATGTCTTTATTGAAGCCTAGGGAACCACTGGTCCCTGGCGCGGGGAGATCCAGCAAAGCATTTCCAACAGCTCCTGTAATTGCTCCCCCATTTAAAGATAGTGCTGTCGTCGAGGCATAATCAAGATCCAAAGAAGAGTCTGTATTTGAAACAGTATAACGAAAGGTTATTGTAGGATCGCCATCGCTGCCAGAAACATATAAAGCATTCCGGTCGGTTTCCCCTGTTTCCAGCAATAAGAGGGGGCTTCCCGTAACATTCACATTGTTGCCAAATGTAACATCAATATCAATTACTTCACCGGAGGTATATATTCCATCAGGCTTAGACGAAACAACATTCGTTATATATAGACAGGGAATTACAGGAATAGAGGAATTTTGCGGGTTGCTGGTATTTATCAAGCTGAAATCGAGTGCATTATTGTTAGTGTCACTGCAACTGCCAATATTTCGTTCATAACTTTTATTATTTGTTCCATCTGTCGATGTCATTGGAGATAGAATGCCCGAACCATCTGGAGGTTCTTTGTAAGAGGTGGTCGAGCACATACCGACTTGATCAATTGGTGCATCAAATGCATCGGTAATAGCTATTCCCCCAGTATCAGCAATACCCATACTGGTTAATAAAGCGAAATCAGGTGAAATAGAACCAGAGAAGCTTGAACTTGCAACAAGGTAATGTTGCCCTGGCAAGAGGTTTACGGCAGAGAATGAGTAAATGTCACTAAGAGTCCCACCACAGCCACTAGATTTTCTAAGTTTCAACCCCCCAAGGGGAATTGTTGCATTAGTTGGGTTGTAAATTTCAATAAACTCATCATTCCCCCCACCTGGCCCTGTTGTCCGAAATTCACTAATTACAACGGTTGTAGCAGGAAACTTACTTGGCCTCGCCTCCACCTGCTCCACTTTCGGGGCGAAGAGACCGGCGCATAGGACGATGAGCACGGTCACCACAAGCAGGAGGCGCGGGAGTTTATTCCAGTTTTGCATGAGAGTGGATATGGGGTGGAAACTGCCTGCGCACAGAATCAACTTTCGGCGGAGCGCGAGGCGAAGCCTTCCACTACGAAGATTATACCCGTCACGTTTACAAAATGTGAATGCGAACGGTATGATAGCCGCCCTGTGTTCGCTTGTCGATGAATTAGGAGACTGCCGCTCGGAAGTGACAGCCTCCTTTTATTACGGATTCGGAATGCGCGGTTCAACCACAAGTCTGATAGCCGTGCGGACCTTGTCTTCGATTTCCACATCCACAAACTCGGGAACGCAGACCACATCGATCCCGTCGTTCTTGAGGTAACTGGTGGCCAGCACAAGGGCTTTGACCGCTTGATTGACGGCGCCCGCACCAATGGCTTGAACTTCCGCCCGTTTGTGCTCGCGAATTACTCCGGCGATGGCCCCGGCGACTGCAGAGGTACGGGAGTTGGCTGAAACTTTGATCATATCCATGGCAACCTCCCAGGGTTGGCAAAGAGGGGACAAACTTGTGTAAGTGGATTGTACAAGATTCACTTAACAGATTCAAGCAGTATATATATATGATAATGGATTCGTAATATTAGTAGGGGCTGTGGATAATGGGGATAAAACAGAATCACCCCCACAGGCAGGATGAAGAGCCGCGCTTCCCACCAGACCTACGGCTGGGAGCTGCATCCAGTCATTCTCTCCGCTGTGGAAAGATTCTGGATAACTTGACCACAGAAATTCTTCGAAAGAATGAGCTTTCGGTGAGTCTTCCATATTTTGGTTTTTATAAAAACTGACCCCCACATATGGGGGTGGCGATTTTTAAGTTGTCAGACCAAATATCCGAAAATTGGGCTTATTGTCCACAGGGAGAGGGAGTTCTCCACAGTTTTGCAGTACTTATCCACAGTTTGGAGCTTTGGAAAAGTATATTGTCTAAACAAATACCCCCAAATGTGGCCTAAAGATGGGATATTTCGGATAGCAATTGGGTCTGTAAACAATTAGCATCCCGCAATGTCGGTGTGAGCCGCCGCTCAGCGAAACTATATTTTTACGAGTCCTCATGCTCATGCCTGTGATGAATATCGGGCATGTGATCATGCTGATGTTCTTCCATGAGATGTTCATGCTCGTGGGAATGCCGCTCCAGGGAGGTATCGTGCCTGTGGGCGGAATCGTCATGTTTATGGCTGTGTTCGTGCATCAGGGCGGTATGCGCGTGAAAATGGGAGTGTTCTTCGTTGATAAGCAGAAGAGCTCCGCCGATCATCAACAACCCTGCAATGATATACGAAATGGAGGGTGATTCGCGAAAAATGAAGATGGACAGCAGCACCCCAGCCAGCGGTGCTGTGCCATAAAAGGCGCTTGTCCGCGCCGCGCCCAGCCCGCGCATGGACAGGATGAAAAGAATTGTGCTCAATCCGTAGCTGATGAAGCCCAACCCCATGGTCAACGCAATGGAAGTGAACGAAGGCGGAGAATTGCCGAGCATGAACGCCAGAAAGAACGAAAACGTGCCGGCCACCAGGCCCTTCCATGCCACGATCACGAGCGGGTCCTTGCCTGAGATGTTGCGTGTGAGATTATTGTCCAGACCCCAGAGGACGCAAGCCAGCACAACTCCCAAAGCGCCCAGGGAAACCCCAAAACCCTCCGAAAAATTGGTGGACAGGAAAATACTGGCAAGCGTGATGACGAGGATTGCCATCCATGCGCGGCAGCTGATGGCTTCTTTGAAGAATAAAAGGGCGATCAGTGTTGTGCCCACGCCTTCAAAATTCAATAACAACGATGCCGTGGACGCGGCTGTGTTTTGCAGGCTGACCATCAACACAATGGGAGCCATCACCCCGCCGGAGATGATCGCCCCTGCCAGCCATTTAATATCCGCTTTTCTTATGCCCGCCTCCAGCTGCTGCGATGGACGGGTTATCTTTTGACTGAGTTTCAAGAGCGAAATCCCCGTCCCGCTGCCGAGGTAAAGGAATGCGGCCAGATAAATAGGTGAAATATCTCCAAGCAGTAATTTTGCAAAAGGAGCGCTTGCGCCGAAAAACACTGCGGCAAGCAGGGCTTGTAAGATGAAAGGAAGGGTGGATGTTTTCAGGATCTCCTCACATTCTGTCCATACCCGGCTTGGATCAGAATTTGCCCATCTTCAAATGCGGTTTTTCCGCGCAAAACAACTTTACGAACTTTCCCTTTCACCTTCCAGCCTTCAAAGGGAGTCCAGCCGCAGCGTGTGAATTGTTCCGAAGCTTTGATTTCATAGATTGCGTTCTCATCCACTTCCACCCAGGTTTCAGGCTGCTCGGGCAAATGAAAAATTTTGCGGGGGTTGGTGTGCATCTTTGCAATGAGATCGGGAATCGTGAGTCGGGATTCGGAAACGGTGGTCAACAGCAGGGGCAATGCAGTTTCAAGGCCGGGGAATCCGGGCGGCGGATTCTCCGAATCCTTTTCTGCGAGGGTGTGCGGGGCGTGGTCAGTGGCGAAACAATCAATCACATCCATGTTTCTCCAAAGCGCATCCACATCTTCTTTTGTCGCCAAACGCGGGCGGACTTCCATTCTACCCTCACCCCTGCGCCCCTCGCCCTCAGGGAGAGGGGATGGGGGTGAGGGAATATCATCCTTCGATAGAAATAAATGATGCGGACAGACTTCACACGTTACCTTGATCCCTTTTTCTTTTGCGGCTTTGATGAGCAGAATCTCTTCCTTCAATGAAACGTGTGCAATGTGAATCGGACGGTCGTATAGTGCGGAAAATAATATTGCGGCGGCCATCGTGCGGCTTTCGGAATGTGCCACAAGCGGAAATTGTTTTGGGTATTTCTCGAAATGCGGCTGCCAGAGGGTCATGTCATCGAGGCGCAGTTCCCCAAAGGTGGAATCAAGATACATCTTCAGCCCGGCAGCCGTCCCTGCGAGAGAGGCGGCTATTTCCGCGTTGCCCGGTCCCGCGCCGATGTATTGACCATAGTCACAGCGCGCTTTTTGTTTTGCGCCATCCAATGCAAGTTCGAGTGTCGAAGCGTCGAATATTGGCGGTTTTGTATTGGGCATGGCCAGCACAATCGTAAACCCGCCCGCCAGCGCGGCGGAGGTGCCGGTATCGAAATCTTCTTTATGTGTTGCGCCGGGTTCGCGCAAATGGACGTGGGGGTCAATCAGGCCGGGGAGTTTTAGCATATGAAAAGTATACAGGGAATCAGCATAACATGTCCATCCAATACTTGACACCCGCTCCCTCCCCCGTGATACTTGGGCATCTCATCTTTGCGAGGTTTACATGACACAGGAACGAGCGCGTCACCGTTGGGTTGTAGTTGTTATATTTTTCTTTTTCATGCTCCTGCACCAGACCGATAAACTGATGATCGGCTCGCTGCAAGTGCAGATCAGCGAAGATTTCAAGATCGATAACACCCAATGGGGACTGGTGAATTCCGGTGCGTTGATCGTGGCGACATTCCTGTACCCGATCTGGGGATATTTATACGACCGCTTCTCGCGCACAAAATTGCTTTCTTTTGCCTCGTTGGTTTGGGGTTCCACCACCTGGTTGAATGCCATCGTCAAATCCTTTGGCGGATTTTTAGCCACGCGCGCCTCCACCGGCATCGATGACTCCTCCTACCCCGGCTTATATACTTTGATCGCCGATTATTTCGGCCCCAGCCTGCGCGGAAAAATTTACGGAATTCTGCAGCTTGCGCAGCCACTCGGCTATCTTGTCGGCATGATCCTGGCTTTGATGGTCGCGCCGGCCATCGGCGGTTGGCGAAGTGTGTTCTATATCACCGGTTCCCTGGGGCTGGTCATCGCCGTGCTGATCTTCTTTTTTGTAAAGGAAATGCCGCGCGGCAAAGCAGAACCCGAGTTCGAGAATATGGCTGAAATGCAGACCTTCAAATTCTCGTGGGCCGAGGCGAAGGAAATCTTCAAAAAGAAGACCATGTGGTTCATCTTTTTGCAGGGCTTTGCCGGCGTCTTCCCGTGGAACGTGATCACCTTTTTCTTCTTTGCCTATCTCGAGAAAGAGCGCGGCTACGACGCAAACGGGATTCTCTTTACCATGGCTCCCGTCATCCTGATCCTTGCCAGCGGGTACTTCATCGGTGGCGCGCTCGGTGACTTTGCCTTCAAATTCACGAACAAAGGCCGCATCATCGTTTCGAGCATCGGTGTTTTGATGGGCGCGCTTTTCATGTACCTCGCCATCACCACACCCATCGAAGCAAAGAATCAGTTCTTCATTTTTATGTGCCTTACCGCCATCTTCATGCCGCTTTCTTCGGCCAATGTCATCGCAACGGTGTATGACGTGACCGCGCCCGAAGTCCGCTCGACTGCGCAAGCCTCGGAATACTTCATTGAAAACGCAGGCGCGGCATTTGCGCCGATCATTACCGGTCTCATTGCGGATGCGTTCGACCTGAAAACCGCCATCCTGCTCATCTGCACCGTAGCCTGGATACTATGTTTTTTCTTCTACCTTGGCGCGATCTTCACCATTGATAAAGATACAAAACACCTGCGCGACCAAATGGCGGAACGCGCAAAGTCCATGTGATTTCGGACGGCGAAATTAATTTCGCCTTGCCTTTTTATGAACATCTCCCAACTCGATCTCAAGGACAAACGGCAAGTGGATGATTTCATCCGTTTGCCGTTTGTCATTTACAGGAATATTCCCCAGTGGGTGCCGCCCCTGCAAATGGATGAACGCCTCAAACTTAACCGAAAGAAGTTCCCGTACTACAAACATTCCCAGGCTGATTTTTTCCTCGCCTATGCAGGGACTCGTCCCATCGGCCGCCTTGCCGTTTTGGACAACCGCCACTACAACGAATTCAACCACGAGACGACGGCCTTCTTTTATCTCTTCGAGTGTGAAAACAACCTCGAAGCGGCCACAGGTTTATTCACCGCCGCAATAGACTGGGCAAGCGCCCGCGGCCTGAACAAAGTGATCGGCCCTAAAGGATTCACCCCCTTGGATGGCTTCGGCCTCCTGGTCAAAGGCTTTGAGCATCGTCCTGCCTTTGGCCTTCCCTACAACCCCGCCTATTATGTGGACTTGATCGAAGCACAGGGATTCACCAAAGCTGGTGAATCAGTTTCAGGTTATATTGGCACGGACATCCAATTCCCCGAACGCATTCACGAACTTGCTGAAAGAATCGCCCAGCGCCGTGGGCTTAGAATCGCGCGCTATAAAACCCGCGCAGATTTACGCTCCCTCGTCCCACAGCTCAAAGAACTATACAACGACTCCCTGCAAGGCACATCGGGCAACACGCCGTTGACTGACGAAGAAGTGGACTCACTTGCGAATCAACTGCTCTGGTTTGCCGACCCGAAGCTGATTAAGATCGTCATGAAGAACGATGAGCCCATCGGCTTCCTGTTCGCTTATCCTGATATTTCCGCAGCGTTGCAAAAGACCAAAGGAAAATTATTCCCCTTCGGCTGGCTGACTCTCCTGCGCGAACTCAAACGCACCGATTGGCTCAACATCAATGGGGCCGGTCTGCTCCCGGAATACCGCGGCTCTGGCGGCACGGCGATTCTATACAGCGAGATTTTCAAATCAGTGAAAGAGTCTGGTCAATTCAAACATGCCGAAGTCGTGCAGATTGGTGTAGAAAATGAAGCCATGCAAAGGGAAATGGAAAACTTCGGGATTGATTTTTACAAGATACATCGAACGTATTTGCGGGATTTGTAAAATCTGTACATGGAATTAACGGATGGCACGGGTAATCACGGATTTTTTTAATTTTTCCGTGCGCAAAGCACCCATTGAACTTGTACCGACGGTTCGGCTTTCGCTCACTGTGTCGAAGTATCCGTGTACAAAAGGATTTGATGAAAAGAAGGGATTAAAAACACATATCCCCCATGACACGACCCGGCATACAATCAAATCACAAATCGTAAACCGGGAGAACCCTCATGACCATTATCGTTGCCGATACCACCTGCGGGCTGCCGCGTGACCTGATCGCGCAGCGCGGGATTGTGTTGATCCCGCAAGTTGTTATGTTTGGGGAAGAGTCATTTCACGATGACAAAGAATTAGACACGGCCGCTTTTCTGCAAAAGCTAAAAGCCGCGAAGGAGTTGCCGAAAACAGCCGCTCCAGAACCGCCCTTGTACTATCCCATTTTCGAGGAAGCGAAGAAAAAGAGAGAGAGTGTCATCATCGTCGCGCCTACCGGTAAAGCCAGCGGCACCGTCCGCTCGGCGGAGATAGCAGCGCAGGAATTCCCCGGTGTGGATATCCGCGTGGTGGACACGCTCACAATCTCGTGCAACCTCGGCTCGCTTGTGCTTGTTGCGGATGACATGGCGAAGGCAGGAAAATCTGCCGATGAGATCGTGGCCAAACTCAATGACATGATTCCGCGCGGAAAAATTTATTTTCTTGTAGACACGCTCGAGTACCTGGCCAAGGGTGGCCGCATTGGCGGGGCGAAACGTCTGCTGGCGGAACTGCTTGAGATCAAGCCCATTTTGCAGGTCAAGGACGGGCAGGTGGAACCTTTTGAGCAGCAGCGGACAAAAAAACGCGCGCTGGCACGGCTTGTGGAGGTTGTAGTGGAACAATGCAAAGGCGGGGAAAATGCCCATTTGTGTGTGTTACAGGTTGAGGCTGAGCCGGAGGCGGAGTTGCTTGTGACGGAATTGAAGTCGCGGGTCAATGTTCCAAACATCCCGATCTATGAATTGCCCCCCGCCATCGTCGTCCATGCCGGGCCGCGCGCCATGGGTGTGGGATTTTTCGTCGAATAGTTTTTGTGCGGGGCGGCAAAGTTTGACAGCGAAACACGCATGGTATAATTTTTGCGCTCAACGCAAAATTCCCCATTAACGTGGTTTTAATTGAAGGAGAACGTGATGTCCGGTCATTCCAAGTGGTCCACCATCAAACGCAAAAAAGGCGTGGCAGATGCCAAACGCGGCGCAATTTTTACACGCCTTGCCCGCGAGCTCGCGATCGCTGCCCGTGAAGGCGGCAGTGATATTGATTCAAATTTCCGTTTGCGGCTTGCGGTGGATAAAGCCCGCGCCGAGAACATGCCCAAAGATAATATCGAACGCGCCATCAAACGCGGCGCAGGTGAAGATAAGGACAGCGCGGTTTTTGAAGAGATCACATTCGAGGGCTATGGCCCGCACGGCTCTGCCCTCATGGTCACATGTGTTACCGATAACCGCAACCGCACCGTGCCGGATATGCGTCATGCTTTCACCAAATATGGCGGCAACATGGCAGAGCCGGGCGCGGTTGCCTGGCAGTTCGACCGCAAAGCATATTTTGCCTACCCCTCGAGCCAGTTGTCTTTTGACAAGTCATTCGAACTTGGAATCACGGTGGGCGCGGACGATGTGGTGGACGGCGAAGACACGATAGAAATCTACGGCCCTGTCGAATCTTTCAAGACCATTGCGGATGCGCTCCATCAAGTTCACGTTCATCCCGATGAAGCCGGCCTGCGCATGATCGCCAAGCAGGAGATCGAACTCGATGTGGAATCGACGTTGAAATTCATGAAGATGGTGGAAGCCATTGAAGAACTCGACGATGTGCAGGATGTGTTCCACAACGTCAAAGTTTCGGACGAAGCCCTCGCTGCTCTCGAAGCCGCTTAAACCATTAAACACGAAGGGCACAAGGGACACAAAGGTTTTTACTTGGTGTACTTCGTGTCCTTTGTGTTTAAACAGATATGACCCTCGCCCTCGGAATTGACCCCGGCACTGCCACCACAGGTTACGGACTCGTGCGCCTCCTGCCCGACGGGGAACTGGCGGCTGTTTCCTACGGCATTATCTCCACTCCAAAAGAAGCAACCCCGTCCGCGCGGCTTGAGATGTTGTTCGACGATCTCAACAAGTTATTGAAGAAATACAAGCCTGATACCGCTGCCGTGGAAAAATTATTCTTCTCGAGCAATGTCAAAACCGCGCTCGCCGTGGGACAGGCGCGCGGCGTGGTGATGCTCTGCATCCAAAAAGCGGGCATTGAGCCTTTTGAATACACCCCCAACGAAGTGAAACAAGCTGTGGCAGGCTACGGCGGAGCAGACAAACGCCAAGTGCAGGAAATGGTGCGCGCATTGCTGCAACTGGAAAAAATCCCCAAGCCAGATGATGCCGCCGATGCTCTGGCAATTGCCATTACGCATTTGAATACTACGAGATATTAACGCACACTCTTAAAGTTTTTCAAATCAAGGCGTCGGACAACAAAGGGGGATTGTGGTAATATTTTTCCTGGAATGATCGTACACCCACCTCGCCACATTGTTTGGAGCACGGATACAGTTAATCTAAGTGATCCGTTCCAAAAACGCTGGTTGTTGCGTCAAATCCTGATGCATGGCAGAGCGGAGGATATCTGCATGCTTCATCTGGAAGATATTAAGGTCGAGATCGATTTGTTGGATTTACCTAAAGAAATAGAAAGTTTGTGGAGACGATATTTGGAGCGCTCAAATGTCAGAGGGAATTAAGGGATTTGGTACGCTAACTTCCCTGCAGAAAGAATTTATGGAAATCCTTGCCGGAATGCCTGACAAGGATCAGTTTTATCTGGCAGGTGGAACCGCGCTCTCAGAATATTATCTTGGTCACCGTCTTTCCTTTGACTTGGATTATTTTACAGGCACGGAAAATTTAATCCTGCCTATATCCTATCAAATTGAATCTGCCTGCCAGAATAAAGGACTTTCACTCAAGGTTATCCGCCGTTTTGCAACCTTTGTTGAGTTGTTGGTGGAAAATGAGCGGGAAAGTCTGAAAATAGACCTAGCTCTTGATTCACCCTATCGGTTTGAGTCGCCGGTTCTTTCAAACGAAGGCATCTATATCAATGACTATTCAGACCTGCGGGTGGATAAATTACTTGCCTATTTTGGGCGTGCTGAACCTCGTGACGCCGTGGATTTGTACTTCCTTCTGCAAAAGGAATCGCCCGAATTATTGCTGGAACAGGCAGCGCAAAAAGATACAGGCTTTGATCCTTACTGGTTTGCCATTGCCCTTAATCGCAGTGAAAATTTTCCCAACGAAATCGAACGGTGGCCTGTAAAAATGCTTAAACCGTTTGATCCTCAAAACCTCAAACAGGTATTTTTGGATTGGGCCATCAAACTCATGGATAAAACCATGAAGAAATAACCTGAAAGAGATACAAACATGATAGCAACCCTTCGCGGAGAAGTCTCTCAAATCGAAGAAAACGCCCTCATCGTCGAAGTCGGCGGAGTGGGGATGCGGGTTTTTGTCCCTGCGCCTTTGCGCACGAATGCCAAGGCGGGGGAAATGATGTTTCTGTTCACCCATCTCGTGGTGCGGGAAGATGCGTTGACGTTATATGGATTCGAATCCCAGGCGGATCGGGATCTCTTTAACATTTTGCTCGGTGTGGACGGAGTCGGCCCCAAGGTTGCGTTATCGGTTCTTTCCACGCTGACAATTGATACCATCCAGAGGGCTATCTTTGCCGACGAAGGGGAGTTGCTGGGCAAAGTTCCCGGCGTGGGGAAAAAGACCGCGCAAAAGATCGCCCTGCATTTAAAGGATAAACTCAAACCGACGGATGCACTTGCGAAAGTGGCTGCTCTGGCCGATTACGACAGCGAGGTGCTGGCGGCTCTCACGTCGTTGGGTTATTCTGTAGTCGAAGCGCAGGCCGCGATTCAGTCCATTCCCAAGGATGCGCCCAAAGATGTGGAAGAGCGACTGCGCGTGGCGCTTGGGTATTTTACAGGATGAAGCCTGGCGACCAGATCCACGTCCGCGCCTGCAAAGCGGATGGGACTGTCTATCGAAGCTGGTTTGCCACAATCGAGTCTGTCACAGCAGACTCGATTGTTACAATAGCTCCCGCTGGTTCCTCCGTGTTCAACATCAAAGGCGAGGACTATCCGATCCTGCATCATTACCGGGCCTATTATTGGTTCGATAAATTCTATAATCTGCTTGAGATTTTTGAAACCAGCGGCGAACTGATTCATATTTATCTCAATATTGCGTCGCCTCCCGAATTGGGAAACGGCGGCATGAGCTTCAAAGATCACGAGTTGGACGTTTCAAAAGTTTTCCCCGGCCAAGCCCGTCTTGTGGATGAAGAAGAATTTGCTGAAGCCGTCGTAAAATACAGGTATTCTCAGGAATTTCAGCAGAAAATGTACGCCGCGGCTCGCGAAGCGCTCGAACTGGCGGAAAATTGGAAGGCAAGACCCGTCCCTGTTTTCCCATAAAAACATTTTCCCATTTCTTTCTTCTTTCATCCCTCACCCTTCATCCTTTCAGGAGACCTCCATGCTTAAAAAGAAAATTGCTTTCATCGGTCCCGGCGTGATGGCGGAGGCCATGATCGCAGGCTTGTTGCGCAAAAAACTTGCGGACGCAAAAAATATCACAGCCAGCGGTCCGCGTGAAGAACGCGGCGGGGAACTGCATAAAAAATATGGCATCAAGGTTTCTACAGATAACGCCTTCACCATCCATGAAGCGGATGTGGTGGTGCTCTCGGTCAAACCGCAGCGGCTCACCGAAGTGATGAAGGGTCTCAAAGGGATTCGACCCGATGCGCTGGTCTTGTCTATCATCGCGGGCGCGACCATCAAGAAGATCAGCACGGGGTTGAAACACAAAGCCATTGTCCGCTCGATGCCGAATACGCCCGGTCAAATTGGCGAAGGCATCACAGTCTGGACTGCATCCAAAGAAGTGACAGAAGAACAGCAGGAAATGACTCGTGCCATCCTTGGCGCCTTGGGCGAAGAAGTTTTTGTGGAGGACGAATCCTATCTCGATATGGCTACTGCGTTATCGGGTTCCGGTCCTGCTTATGTTTTCCTCTTCACCGAAGCCTTGATCGATGCTGGTGTGCACATGGGATTCCCCCGCCGCATCGCCGAGCAATTGGTTTTGCAGACCATCAAAGGTTCCGCTTCCTATTATCAGGGTGCAAGCAGGCATCCCGCCACTTTGCGGAATCAAGTCACGTCGCCGGGCGGCACGTCTGCCGAGGCGCTGTATTATTTGGAGAAAGCGGGCTTCCGCACGGCCATCTCCCGCGCGGTGTGGGCGGCGTATCAACGTTCACTGGAGTTGGGCAAGGAGAAGCCGGGTCACATTGATACCGATGAAGAGAAATGAAACCGCCTGAACAATTTGAGACCAAGGGGTAGTGATCTGGTTAAGATAATTGAACTTTGTATAGAATCATCCAAATTGAGCTTTGAATATGCCTGCACTTCGACAATATTGCTGTCTAAGATTGCTTGTGACTTTAACGTCACACAGATGTAACATAACTGCGATTTTGAAGTGGTATATTACAAATATTTCTTATCCTATTGACTTTTAGTTTCATGTCTCAGTTTATGAAAATAACTAACAAATCATCAAGGTTATCTAATGAAAAATGAATTCGTTGAAGTAAGAAAACCAATCGGTCGATCGAAACAACATCCAACAATTGGCCTATTACTTGAGACTGCTGTGGGCAAGGGCGGATATCAAGCTGAAGTATTGTCTGGTGTGGCTGGTGCAGTTCAGGAACGAGGTGCCAACTTGCTCTGCTTTGCGGGTGGAACACTCAGCGATTCACATCTAAACGAATTCGAGAGCTTACAAAACAGTGTTTATAATCTTGCAAGTATAAATAATGTCGATGGTTTGATTATTAGCGGGACTCTGGGGAGTTTTATAAACCGAGAGGAATTTAGGAATTTTGTCGAGCAATTCAGCCCTTTACCAATCGTAACGACTGTCATGTCGCTACAAAATATCCCATCCATAATAGTAGATAACGAGAAGGGTATGCGTGAACTGCTTTCCCATCTAATTCAGCATCATAGACACCGTCGTATTGGGTTTATTCGTGGACCGAAAGACAATCCAGATGCAGAACAAAGATATCGGATCTACAAAAATGTGTTGGCTGAACAAGGCATTCCGTTCGACGAAAACCTTGTTGTATTCGGTGATTTTATGTTGCCT
Organism: Anaerolineales bacterium; assembly: GCA_014860745.1. Lineage (GTDB taxonomy): Bacteria > Chloroflexota > Anaerolineae > Anaerolineales > Villigracilaceae > Villigracilis. The sequence goes on along the minus strand of JACZJC010000076.1, from coordinate 51,002 downwards.
TCGGGGGTATCTGCGGTTGACACTCTGCTAGATGTGCAAAAAGCGAAACTTGATGTTCTGGTAGCAGCAAATGATAATATGGCGCTTGGTGCCTTTCAAGCTCTTCAACAACGTAACATAGATATACCTGGGAAGTTAGCGATAGTAGGATTCGATAATATAGATGGGGCAAGAGACGTTACACCATCACTTACCACAGTGCACTATCCAGCATATCAACAAGGTAAGCAAGCAACAGATATGTTGTTTGCTTTATTAGGTAAAGAAAAATTTCTAGAGAAAAAAAAACTGTCTACAGAGGTGAAAATCCGAGAGTCATGTGGGTGTTTGGATCCAGCAGTTGAACGAGCCAAAACAGGGTTGATAACAAAAGCAGGTACAACAATTAAGACTGCCCTCGCTGCAAGCCGTGAAAGGATTTTAGTTGAGATTCGGGAAAAGATACCAAATCTCTCTACCGATACCATTCCTGACCAGGTACAACAATTATTAAATGCTTTTTATACCGAGTTAATAGGAGAGCGAACAGGCACCTTCTTGGCAGCCCTAGATACAATTCTGCGTCAGGTGACACTGACAGATGGTGATGTGTCTTTGTGGCAGGAGGTTATTTCCTTAATCCGCCGGAATATATTGCCCCACATCAGTGAAGATCAAAAATTATTTTTTATTGAGGATATCTTTCAACAAGGCCGGGTAATGATTACCGAAAGAACCCGAAGAGCAGAAGGATATCGCAGATTGCAGTCGGAACAATGGTACGTGATATTGAGTGAAATTAATCAGGCTTTGGTTACTATCTCAAATGTGGATGAGTTGATAACTATCTTAACAGATGGGCTGCAACGATTGAAAATTTCTAGCTGTTACATTTCTTTATATGAGAATCCCGCAACGCCACTTGAACAGAGGCGACTGGTCATGGCATATAAGGATGGGCATATCGAATCAAAACTCGGTGAGCAACATTTTTCATCTCGTCAATTAGTACCCAAGAATGTTATTCCACAGGGAGGCTCATACATTTGGATTGTAAAGCCTCTCTATTTCGATAATAATCAATTGGGAATCGCTATATTTGAGGCAGGACCAAAGGATGGGATGGTTTATGAGACCCTGCGTGGTCAATTGAGCAGCGCATTTTGGGCTATTACACAAGACCAGTATCTAAAGTCTCTATATGACGCTAGCAGTAGCATCTTATCTTTACAAGAACCACAGGATATTCTAAAAGATATTATTGAAAGAGCATGCGTTGCAGTTGGTGCAAAATGGGCGAATATCATTTTAACAAATAAAGAAGGTCAGCCTGAACGCCTGACAATCGATGAAAATCGCAGGAGTACATTTAGTACTTCTATGTTGATAAACAATGAACCCATTCTTATCAATGACACACACAAGGAGACAGCATCTCTTTATCAACAGATGAGTAAAGAAGGTATTGGAGCTGCAGGTTGTTTTCCCCTTCTTTTGAGAGGCCAAGTTATCGGTGCAATGTGGATATTTTTCGAAAAACCACATCAATTCTTCCCCCCAGAAGTGAATGCTCTGAATTTTTATGTAAATCAAGTTGCAATTGCCTATGACAATGATCGGCGGATGAAAGAATTGAAACATCTCCACCTAGCAGCACAAAAATTAGCCGGCGTTGATGATGTCCAAGAAGTTTTGAAACAAATTGTACAAAGTGCGCGCGAAGTTTTACAAGCGAACACGACCGTTCTTTGGCCCTATGATAACGATCGAGGGGTGTTTATTCCTTCAGAACTGGTGGCGGAAGGAATCGCTCCAGATTTACTGGAAAAATTAAGAGAAGATGAACCTGGTCCGGATGGGGTCGCTTCTATTCTGATCGAACAAAGTTACTTACAAGTAACTGATGTAAATAGTGCCACGAACTATTCCCATTTAAATATTTCGTCTGGTGGGTTTCGGAAAAAATTAGGTGTGCAATCCTATCAAGGAATTGCCTTGAAAACGGGCGGCGAGACCCTTGGTATATTGTATATAAATTACCAGTACCCACAGCAATTTGAAGAAGCAGACAAATCAACCCTCGAAGCTTTTGCTTATCATGCAGCTCTTGCCTTGAAGAAAGCGAGATTATTACAGCAGGTAAATAGGGTACATAACACCACTAGAATAATTGCCAAAGCGAGCGTGCTAAACAACCTACAGCAGACATTAAAAACTGTCGTAGAAGGTTTGAAGAGTGTGCTATTTTGTGATGCGGTCCTTCTATATGTTTACAACCAATTTTCAGGTAGATTGGAACATCCACCTACCATAGTAGATGTCTATAATATTGAAGCTGCTTCCAGAGCAGGAAAAGTACTTCAAGACTCGATTGTTTATAGAATGTTACAGAATGATAAGCCTTATATTGTTGACAATATCAAACGAGATCCACTCTTTCGAGATCGTCGTTTTGCCAAAGACGAACACATCGCCTCATGTGTTGCAATCCCATTACTTGTAGCAGAACAACGAGTTGGAGTCTTGTTTGTGAACTACCGCACACTTCATCGATTTGTTGGCGAGGAGGTTGACGACATTGAGTTATTTGCTCACCAAGCTGCTGTGGCGATTCGCGCTGCTCAGTTGCATGATGAGATAGCTAAAAGAACGGCATATTTACAAACCTTTTACGAGGCTAGTGAGGCCTTTTCCAGCACCTTGGCCCTTGATGAAATTCTGAATCGTATTGCAGAGCAAGCATGGCTTTTCACTGGTCGTGTTGGCGAACAAGCAACTTTCAGCGATCTTGCAATTGTAGAGGAAAACAAACTGAGTATCAAAGCTGCTTACCCACAGAAGTGGTTACCTCAACTGCAAGCACAAGCGGGTGAAATTAGCTTAGAAAAAGACAAAAAAAATGGCGTTACCGGCCGAGCAGTTAGGACAAAGCAATCTCAATTAGTAGATGATGTGACAAGAGATTCGGATTATATTGGGGGGAATCCCCAAACCCATTCTGAGTTGGCTGTGCCAATCATAATTGGCAATAGAGTCATTGGGGTTATCAATGTTGAACATCAAGATTATATGGTGTTCGACGAAGAAGATCAGCGTGCGTTGGAGGCACTAGCTGCACAGGCGGCTATCGTTCTTGAAAAGGCTCGTTTATTCACCGAGATCGAGTATCGTGCCCTACAACTAGATACAGCATCCAAAGTAGCTCGTGATGCTACTGCCACTCTTAATATCGGAGAGCTTCTCAATTCAACTGTACGACTAATCTCTGAGCGTTTCGCCTTCTATCATGCCGGAATCTTTCTACTAGATACTAAAGGTCAGTATGCAGTTCTTCAAGCAGCCTCGTCTGAGGATGGCCAAAATATGCTTAAACAAGGATATAAACTGGAAGTTAATGTCGGTATTGTTGGCTTTGTAGCGCAGAGCGGGAAGCCTCGAATAGCCCTCAATGTTGGTGAGGATTCTGAGTTCTTTAATAACCCTTATCTACCGAATACTCGTTCTGAGATGGCGCTTCCTCTTACTGTGCATGACCGAGTCATTGGTGTGTTGGATGTTCAAAGTATCAAGGCAGGCGCATTCACAGAAGCGGATAAGGATATACTTCAAATCTTAGCCGACCAACTGTCCAACGCCATCGAAAATGCTCGGCAGTACAAAGAGTTGGAACAGACAAAAGGCATAGTAGGCTCTCGCACTGCGTTGGCTTGGATGGGGATGGCAAGTAGTGCTTGGCGTCACTCAAGTGATAAGCATGCACGCACAATAGTAGAACAAATTGATCACCTCCGTGCAGACTTGACAAAGGCAACACTACCAACTGGTTATTCACATATTCTTGAACGGCTGTCTATGATCCAACGTTTGGCTCGCCAAATTGAGGAGAAACCGATTACCCCACCACTTTCTTCAGAAGAAGGTGTTGATTCTATATCCCTTAATAGTTTGATTCAAGAACGAGTTAAGCAGCTTTGGGAGAACGAGCCTTACAAATTAAGTGTACTCCGATTAGACCTGAAACTTGATAATAGTTTGACTGTTCGGGTTAGTTCAGAATGGTTACGCCGGGCTCTGGATATCTTGATAGATAATGCCGTTTATGTTGAGGTTAATTCAGGTCAGAAACAGATTGTTATTGAGACTTGCCGGAAGGGTAACCAAGTTGAGATATTCATACACGATAACGGGAAAGGTATCCCAAAGGAAGAAATTCCAGAACTCTTCTTGAATCCAATCAAAAAGCCACAAGGTTCTCATGGGTTGGGCGTAGGTCTCTTGATGGCACAAGTTATTGTGCAAGTTTATGGTGGGGAAATCGGGATATTTTCCACTAGCTTGGCAGGTACTACAATGTTTATCCGGCTTCCGCTTGAAGTTTAACGTCAAGGAGCATTACACCCGTGCAAATTAATATTTTATTGATTGGGTATCGAGAGAATACCCCTTCGTTTACAAATCTGGAGAATACGCTGATGCATCTTGGTGAGTTATTGGTGCTGCCAGAAAAGAATGCCATGCAACAAATCCTTCAGCAAGAGTATGATGTAATCATAGTAGATACAAGCTATATTGACAACGAGATACTCCTAGTCTCCCGAATACATGCCCAGCAACCACAAGCACGCATTCTCGTCCTTACTGCCTCGCCCACTTGGCGACGAGCTCGCGAGGCCTTGCAAGCTGGAGTTATAGACTATATAAAAAAGTCATTGAGCGAACGAGAGTATGCTTCAATATTGAAAGATGCCCTAGCCAAGAAATCACCATCTAGGCATCAATAAAAGTTTAGGAGATACTTTATGATAACCATTCTTTTTGCAGATAACGACAAGGATTTTTTAAATACCCGTCGCGAGTACTTAGAAAAACAGGGGTACCGAGTTGTACCTGCTCTAAATCTCGAAGAAGCTAGAAGAGCACTTGAATTCGGGAACATTGATCTTGCGATTATCGATATTCGCCTTGAAGATGATGACGATGAGAAAGATACCAGCGGCTTAATCCTTGCAAAAGAAGGTACCCCAACGCTGCCGAAGATTATGATGACACAATTCCCGAGCTATGAATATGTACGCAATATACTGAGACCTCAACTGGAGGGATTACCTGCTGCTGTTGATTTTATTGCCAAACAGGAAGGCCCAGAGGCCATGTTGCGTGCAGTCCAAAGAGCTTTGGAGTTTGGCAGTGTTTGGTTACAAAAAACCATGGATGAGATCACCGATCAGCTTAAAACAGATTATCTTGATGCCCGTCAACAATCCCGAATGAATTATTGGGCATCCCTAAGTGTCGCTGTTATGGGGATTATTATTATCTTTGTGGGAACTGCCTTGACATTGTGGGGAATTCAAGCAATTGGCATTGTAAGTGCAATAGGTGGTGTTGTTACTGAGGCCGTGAGCTATTTATTTTTTAAACGAGTAGATGTTGCCAACAAGCGAATGGATCAATATCATACCGAATCCTTGCAGACAAGACGTTTCGAGAATCTCCTGGCATCATGTGATGAAATCACGTCATCGGAGAGACGCGAAACGAGCAAAGAGAAAGTCATAGAAACAGCAAGAATATATTGGTTTGGGTTCCGGGATCATAAAGCGCAACATAATTCAAAAGCATTGACAGTTACTCCGTCAGAAAGCGATTGAGCAGAATATGAAACAAATCCTTTTTGCCGATAATACTCCTGATTTTCTGATTACTCGAGCTGAATTTTTAGAGAAACAAGGATATCGGGTACAGAAAGCTTTCACCTTTATAGAAGCAAAACGATTGCTAACCGAAGCATATTTTCATCTCGCCATACTTGATATACGTATGCAGAATGATGACGATGAGAAGGATGTATCCGGCTTGACCCTGGCCAAAGACCCAGCTTATCGTTCAATTCCTAAAATTATTCTGACCAGCTATCCCACTGTAGAGGCAGTAAAGGAAGCTCTTGGACCTGTGCTTGAAGGCTTGCCACCAGCGGTGAATTTCATTTCCAAAAAAGACGAGTATCAGGCAATGATTGATGCAGTGGACGACGCCTTCGCCCAATTTGTACGCATCAATTGGGATCTTGGTATTCAATGGGATCCGCGAGAACCCTTATCCTTTCCCCACCTAGTCAATCTGATGCAGCCTGATTTGTCAATTGACATCCTGATACACAGGGCGAGTGAATTGGAAGATCTAGTTCGTCAGCTTTTCTATAAATTCAAGTTGATCCGATTTGGTCGATTACTTTGGCACAATCGTCAGCGGTTTTCCCTGCCAGTTATGACTCTGTCTCATGATGGCGTAACTGACCTCCGTATCCTGATTTGTGGGGATCGGAAATTGTTGACATTGGAAAAGTTGCAAATGGAAAAGCTGACCCCAGAGGTAGCTCAAGGAACCCAATTGCGAGACTATTCAGAAACAATGAATTTTAGTGCTCTTCTTTACGGTTTGCCTGGAGCAAATATTGAAACAGTGCAGACCTTACATGATCTCCTACAATTGGGCAAAAAAGAACCACTCAAAGCAGCTTTCACGAATATGTTGGGAAATGTTCTTAAGGCTTGGCATTCACATGGCCAAATGGTGCAAGGATCGGACGATCTGATGTCTATTTACCGTCAGTGGGTAGACCTGAATGAGGAGAGTTTGCCTCGCGTCAATGTTGAGCAGCGTGTAGAATCACTGATACAGTCAGTGCGCACACTTGGCGCTATAGAAGTCAAGCGTAATAAAGACCAAATAATCTTTAATTTTCCTCACCAAGCAGCACAGTCCTTTCCTGATCCTCTTGCGATAGTATATGCTCCGTTAGTTCAATATGATGCGCCAGTGGTTTGTCGAGTCTCACCAGGCATACTTACAGCAGACAATGTGTTGGTAGATTCGGAACGGCGAACATGGTTAACTGATTTCTTGCACGCCAATCAGGCACCCCAATGGTGGGATTATGTATGTCTAGAAGCAATTATCCGCTTTGATAGCAACCAAGCACCAGATTTGCTTGCTTGTCTGGAGTTTGAAGAATGTCTTGTGAAATCAGCCCAACTTGATGAAAAACTGGATCAAGGGAATGTTATTCCTGAACTTCGCATGAACATTGAATTAATCGAACAAATTCGACGGCAGGCAAGCATAGAAACAGGATCAGACCCGTTGCCATATTACGCTGGCCTGCTCGCTTGGACAGTTGGAGCGATAGCCCGCTATGACCCAGGAGTCTTATCAACCCAAGTGGATAACCAGCGAGGCGCCCATTTACTGCTCGGAGCGGCCATGTTGGCAAAACGATTAGGTACTGTGACAGACACCTCCCAACCCGAGGGGCGCTTACGTCTGGAAGAGGATGGGAGAGTCTGGATTGGAGAACACCGAGTCACTACTTTGACGGGGTTGCGTCTGAAACTCCTCCGTTGCCTCTATGAGCGTGAAGGGCAGGCGGTGAGCAATCGTACAATTGTGGAAAACGCCTATAGCGAAAAATACGATGCCGCGGATTTCAGCCAGAATCAACGTATTCGGCAAGAAATCCGCCGTCTGCGAGAAGAGATTGAACCTGACCCGAAACGCCCTCGTTATATTCTCACGGTACGGGAAAGAGGATATCGCTTACAAGCGAGTGGGGAGCTAGAAGAGTAGCATGTAATATTGTTGTCAATACTTTGTTATGTTGAGATGCAAAATGTCACAGAGAGGTGAGTATCTATAGAGAATTTACTGATAGTATGGAACTTAATTGGAAGCTGACCATCACATGGTCGGCTTTTTGTTGAAGTATGATGCAACTGAAACAAAGAACACCATCAAGTATGTGCAAGAGTTATTCCGGGTATCGAATATTTGTAAAGGAGGCACACCATGTTTCCACCCAATAATTCCCCTTTTGAAGGATTAGCCAAAGTAATCCTGATTTTAGTAGCTATTGGCATCCTAGTTGGCTTGGTACTTACTGGTTCTGATATAACAAACTTCATCACCAATAGCGCTAAAGCAGAAGCTATTAAGCAGCAAAACGAATTGCAGGCTCAGAAAAATGCTATTGATCTTGAAGCCTATCAACTATCAGTAAATCAGCAGCTTCTTGCCCAACAGGAACAAGCCGTAAAAGAATTACAGTTCCAGGAACAAAAAGCTGCCCAAGAATTGGAATTGGCTCGATTATCTAGTTATTTATGGGTAGGCGCGGGTGTATTTGTAGCCTTTTGCTTTGGAGTTGGATTTGTAATTCTAATGATTCAGTTTGGACGTAGCCTATTGATTACATCCCAGGCGCAGGTGAAAAAAACCGATGTATGGCAGAATCCTGTCTGGCGGAAACAGCAAATCGAAATCTCTCGTCAACTTGAGCGGGCGCAGAGAGAGGACTTTGGCCATCTGAATGAAGCTCCAATACCTTGGGATGGTTTACGGCAACAGTATCACGAAGCAAAGAAATCCTAGACCGTTTATGATAGAAAAGATGAACAATAAGAAATAAGCTGTTATAAATAACTATAGCTTACAGTCTCCTCGAAGGAGTAAAATAAACGATATTTGAAAGCATTGTAAATCCGCCAGTTTTGCAAAGATAATGAAAATTGGCGGATTTTGGGGACTACAAAGTGCCCTGTCAAGGACAGGAGCGAACAGCGGGTTAGCGTATAATACCGGGCGTTCAAATCGAAAAAGCTGGAAACCATGTCACTCCTCACCGTAAACTCCCTCACCAAATCATTTGGCGCATTCGACCTCTTCGCCAACCTCACCTTCAGCATCGACAAGGGTGCACGCATCGGGCTGGTTGGTCCGAACGGCGTTGGCAAAACCACCCTCCTCCGTATCCTTGTCGGCGAGGATGAAGCTTCGACGGGAACTGTATCCCGCTCACGCGGAGTCCGAAGCGGATATTTGTCGCAGGAGGCCGATTTCAAAATGAGCGGCACACTTTGGGACGCGTGTCATTCCGTCTTCGATGAATTGATCAAACAGCAGGAGGAACTGCACAGGCTCGAAGGCCTCATGGCGACCGACCCGGATGCCATCGAGCGGTATGGGAAATTGCAGGAGGATTTCGAGCGGCGCGGCGGATACACCTATGAAACGCGCATCCGTCAGGTGCTCACAGGTTTGGGATTCGATGCGGAGGATTACAGCCTCTCGCTCGATCATCTTTCCGGCGGACAACGCACCCGCGCCTTTTTGGCACGCCTCCTTCTCTCTGACCCGGACCTGCTTCTGCTCGATGAACCGACCAATCACCTCGACATTCGCGCCGTTGAATGGCTCGAAGGATATTTGAGTCAATGGGAGGGCGCGGCGGTTATCGTTTCGCACGACCGTTATTTTTTGGATAAAGCCAGCAACGTGATCTTGGAAATGCTGCCCGGTGCGTTCGAGTTGTATCACGGGAATTACAGCGCGTATTTGAAACAGCGCGAAGAACGGATCAATCGCAGGCAGGAGATCTTCGAGAGTGAGAAGGAAAAACTCCTCAAGGAAGTTGAATACATCAAGCGTAATATTTCGGGACAGAACACGCTGCAAGCCAAAGGCAAGTTGAAGCGGCTCTCGCGCCTTGTACAGGCCGTGGAGCAGATCGGTTTTGAAGCCGCATTGAACCAAAAATGGAGCGAGACAGCCAGTGAAGTCAGCGTGACCACATCCAATTTTGGTGTGGAGGAAGCGGAGCGGCGCGTGCGCGCGCTGCGGTCGCCTGTGCGTGTGCTGCCGCATTTGCATTTGCGCCTCGGTTCTGAAAAGCGTTCCGGCGATCTGGTGATCCGCACCAAGGATTTGCAGGTGGGCTATCGCGCCGAACCCGGCATCCCTGAAAAATTATTATTCAAAGCGCCGGACATTGAACTACGCAGGCAGGACTGCGCCGCATTGATCGGCCCGAATGGTGCAGGGAAAACGACCTTCCTGAAAACGATTCTTGGTCAACTTGAACCGTTGGCCGGTGAGGTGACTCTGGGTTCCAGCTTGCAGATCGGCTACTTCGCGCAGGCACATGAAGGTCTGGACCCGAACCGAACCGTCCTGCAGGAAATAGACTCGGTCATGCCGCATTGGCTGCCGGGGCAGACCCGCGATTATCTTGGCAAATATCTTTTCAGCGGTGATGATGTCTACAAAAAAGTGGAAATGCTCTCCGGCGGCGAGCGCGGTCGATTGGCCCTGGCAAAACTCGCCTTGCAGGATACGAACTTCCTCCTGCTCGATGAACCCACAAATCACCTCGATATTCCCTCGCAGGAAGTATTGGAGTCCGTGCTGGATGATTACAAAGGTACGATCCTGCTCATCACCCACGACCGCTATCTGGTGGATGCCGTCGCCACCCAAATTTGGGAGATCGATGCCGAAGATGCACATCTCACTGCGTTCAATGGAACCTATTCCCAATTGAGAGCAGAACGCGAACACAAGGAGTATCTGGCTTTTATGGCGGCGCAAGGGGCAAGTGACGAGAGACGAGGGACGAGTAACGAGGGAAAGAAACCCAAAGGTTCTAGTATGAAAGAGGAAAGAAGAAAGATGGCGCAGTTGCAGGAGTTGGAGAACAAGATCGCTGAACTTGAATCCACGCTTGCGAATCTCGGCGCACAGTTGGAGAGTCCGCTGGTGAATACGAAAGAAGTTGCTGTATTAGGGAAAGAATACGAGCGCGTGCAGAAGGAAATGGATGTCAAACTGGCGGAATGGGAGAAGATGCAGGAATAAAGCTGGAAATTGAAGATGATAAAATCAAAATATACGACTGAACTGGAGAACCCTTGGCTTTATTAAATAGGCTCCCGAAAATAGAACAAATCACCCCGGTTTATTCTGTGGGCGTAACGATCCTGTTTTCCTGGGCGATCGTCACCACAATTGAGGTTGCCATTAACAACTGGGCATTGTACTTTGGCGTCGCGGATATTCTTAGCCTGTTTGCCTATGTAATGGCAGGCGCCTTTTTGGAAAGCCTGCTGTTGATTTCCAGTTTATTGATGCTTAGCTTTATCCTGCCGCAAAAAATATTTGGGATTAAGTTTGTTCTCCGTGGGACGATTCTTACAATAACCTTTCTTGGCTTCATAATGTATTATTATACGCAGACCCCGATGGGAGAGGCGCTGGCAAATATCAATAAATGGGGCATGTTTTTTGTGATTACATTTGTTCTCCTGGCAATTGGTGAGTCGATCAAGATTGTTGAAAGATTTGTGAGACTCATGGCGGATCGTTTTATAGTTTTTTTATATATTTACCTGCCTATCTCCTTTGCCTCGATAGTCATAATTATTGTCAGGAATTTAGGATAAGAAATGAGAAAGTTTTCAAGACGTGATTTTCTCAAGTTAGGTTGGAGTATCTTTGGGGGAGGGCTCGTCTCCACCTTGATTCCAAAACCTGCTCGGTTGAATAAATATGACGGGAAATTGCCGAATATCGTCGTACTTGTCTGCGACGCGATGACAGCACGAAATTTATCGATCTATGGTTATTCGCGCAAAACAACGCCAAATCTCGAAAAACTGGCTGAACAGGCTTTTGTCTATCACAATCATTTTTCCAGTGGAAATTTCACGGTCCCGGGGACTTCGTCGCTACTGACGGGCTTAAGACCCTGGACCCACCAGGCAATCAACCTCGCAGGAGTTGTGGGAAAAAAATCTATAGAACACAACATATTTCGGCTATTAGGAAATGAATATTTTAAACTGGCATTTTCCCAGAATTATTGGGCTGCTGACCTGCTTCACCAGTTTTCATCTGATATCAATTCCCTGCTCCCAGCATCTCAATTCGGCTCAGTGAATGGCGGAGCAATTTACAAGAAATTCCAAAAAGACCCGGTAATCGCCTTCCATTCGCTTGAAGAAATGTTCTATTACCGCAAATCGCTCCTGTTGAGCTTCATTTTTGGCCTGTATTATAAGTTTAAGATCAATGCTGTTTCTTCAGAAAATTATCCTGCCGGTTTTCCAGTTGCTCAATTTTACGATAATGTATTCACTATGGAGGATCTCTTCGACGGAATCTCAAGCACAATATTAGAATTGGATGAACACGAGTCGCCATACTTTTCCTATTTTCACATTTTCCCGCCGCATGATCCTTATAATCCGCATAAGGATTTTGCCGGGAGATTCGACGATGACGGTTACAAACCAATGGCAAAACGTGACCATGTGCTCTCCGACGGCACCACTCAGCCAAGCCTTGATAACGAGCGCAATCGTTATGACGCTTTTATTGCCAATATTGATATGGAAATTGGCCGCCTTGTCGCATCCCTGAAAAGCCGCGGAGTTCTGGATAATACGTATTTTATAATTACTTCAGACCACGGTGAAATGTTTGAACGGGGTACGGTTGGTCATACTACGCCGATGCTTTATGATCCTGTGATCCGAATCCCGCTCCTCGTTCTTGTTCCGGGCAATCAGACGCGCCAGGATTTTCCGGCTCCCACCAGCAATATTGACCTACTGCCCACAATACTAGGCCTGACAGGAATGGAAATCCCTGCCTCTTGTGAGGGGACTCTGCTGCCCGGCCTGGGCGGAATCGGAGATTCGAACCGCGCCATTATCACGATGGATGCAAAGGAAAGTCCTGCCCACAAGCCGTTTACAAAAGCCACCTATTCGATCATCAAGGGGAATTACAAGCTGATCTATTATTCCGGATATATCCATAAATATCAGGACTACTTCGAGTTTTACGATCTCAAGGAGGATCCCGAGGAATTGCAGGATAAATACTCGAAGCCTAGATTTTCTTCGATTATTTCCGAAATGAGGAGCGAATTATTCCTGGCAATGGATGAGGCGAATCGAAAATTATCGTAAAGTTAACAGGTTCATGCCGAACTGGATAAAGAAAAGAAGATACCCGTGAACAACCATTCAAGAATTTACTTCGCCAGCAATGACGTGATGCAGGGATGATATATAAAACCCTGCGCATCTTTTCCGCCCTGACAATTGCAGGCGGATTATCCGCATTTGCATATCTGGCGGCGCTTCCCGGAGAAGCTCAAAACGGCTTCCTGAATTTGTCCCCCTTTCGGCTGATTTCCCTGGCCGGGATTTTGGCAGTTGTTGTTTCCAGTGTCGTCGTTTTTTTTCGATATAAATCCAGCGAAGAGGCGGAAGGATTAACCGAACGAATCAAAAGGTTCAAATCAAGCGATCTCTTATCCTTACTTTTGTTTGCCATTTCTCTAACGGCGTGGGTCGCATTTCTATACAAGGAATCGATAACTCCTCTCATAAGTGAGGCGGCCTATCTCCGGCTTGCCCCGCTTGCACTGCTTGGGTCGCTGGTGTGCATGGAGCTTGGAATTGTAGTCTTGCTCCCGCATCTCGAAGCCTGGCCATTCAAGGAGTCGTTCAAACCCATCTGGAAAACTTTTCTTTTTATCACTGGCGCGTTTGCCTGCATAGCGATTTTTATTTCCTTCACAAAAATTGGATTCACTGAAGATAACGTTGGACTTAATTGGGGTCCCGCGGGAACGCCGCTGACATTTGCCCAGGTGAATCTCGTTTTTTCCATCGGCTTCCTGCTGGCTTTATTAATTTCCATCATCAGGATAAGGATTAAAAGTAATTTCCCTCGCTGGCTTTCCATTCTGGATGTTTGTATCTTTCTTTTGTTTTGGGGGCTGGCTGTGCTGCTTTGGTCGAATCAAACCATAAGCCCCTCCCATTTCGCCCCGGCCCAGTCCGCCCCGAATTATGAATACTATCCCTACTCCGATGCGGCCTTTTTTGACAGGATGTCCTACCACCTAACCAACGGAGTGGGGTTTACGAACGCATTGGTCCGCAGACCTTTGTACGTTGGCCTCGTCGCCCTGTTCCATACGATTGGCGGGGTTGGCTATAATGAAACAGTCTTTGTTCAAATTCTATTCCTTGCTCTGATTCCCTGCTTCATATATTTACTGACTACCAGGCTGTCGAACCGCCTGGCCGGTTTTATGGCGGGCGGGCTTTTCATTTTGCGCGAGACAAATGCCATCGAGCTATCGGGTCGGATCGTCGCGGCACATGCCAAATTAATCATGAGCGACCTGACTGCCACCCTCGGGATCGTGGCGTTTGTGTATGCATGCATACTTCTTTTCAAAAGACCAAAACCTGACCGTTGGCTGTTGTTGATTGCGGGTGCACTGCTGGGGTTAACTGCCATGGTACGCGCACAATCCCTGATTCTTCTGCCGTTGATTCTTTTTTTTGCTCTGTTTCCACAAAAGATAAGGAAGCCCCTGCTTGTCAGCCCGGCGTTTATTCTTATTGGGTTTGCGCTGGTCACTCTGCCATGGGTATGGCGAAATTGGAATGTCAGCGGCGAGCTTACACTTGGCGACCCCGGCGAAAAAATACTGATGGCTCGCAATTATTCATTGCATCCCATAGAATATCCGCAGCCGGTCTCCGGGGAAACCGCTTCAGAATTTTCAGACCGGCTCACCCACGAGATTTTCTCCTTTATCGCCGGGCATCCCGGAGATGCGGCTTATTTCATCGCCAATCATTTCCTGCACAGCCTTGCTACGAGCGCAGTGTATATTGCCCCGCTATTTTCCACCAACTCGCCGGAGAGTCTCGTCGATCAAAATCCGTTTTGGGATGTATGGAACGGAGCATTGACTCCCGCCAGCCTGCTCTCTCTGTTGGGCAATCTTTCCATCCTTGCATTTGGAATCAGCCTTGCGCAAAAAAACAACAAACAAGCGGGCTGGTATCCGTTATTAGTCTTTGTGGTTTACCAGGCCGGGAATGCGATTGCCCGCACGTCGGGATGGAGATTCGCGCTCCCGGTGGATTGGATTATCCTGGTTTATTATTGTATTGCGCTCGCTTCCCTCTTCCCCAAATTTGGTCAGGCAATCGAATATCATCCAACCGATAAAGATTCTTCTCCGCCTGCGAAGGCATTTTCCATTTACCCATCCATATTTTTGATTTTATTTTTGATGGCAATTTCGCTGCCCCTCGCCGAGCGCTTGATTTCTGAAAGGAAATTCAATTTAGTAGCAGACAAAGCTCAAACCGTCTTGCTTGAAGAAAACGTTCTTACATCCGAACAATTCTCAAAATTTCTTGAGCATAAAAATGCGGTTTTTATTTCCGGTATTGCGTTGTACCCCCGTTATTTCAAACCGGAGGGGGGAATTTACCTGGCGGACATGCCCGAAGACTTCCGGTACTTACATTTCTGGCTGATCAATGATGGAGATATACAAATCGTTTTTCCCCGCCAAAAGCCTCCCGAATTTTTCCCCCACGCCTCCGAGGTTTCGGTTATCGGCTGCGCCGACGGTGCCTATGTCTCTGCCCTGGCTGTATTTATTCAAACGGGAAATGGGGAACAGCTCATACTACAGGAACCACAGCAGCCTCTTACCTGTCCGTAAAGTTGTTAAAATATAAATATGCCATATTACTCACCATATGCCCCTTATTTGATTTTGCCAGTTCTTCTGGCCGGGCTTTATTTCCTCCTGGAGAATCGCCTTGCAAAACCCTGGATGCGCTGGGCCTGGTGGGCCATGAGCGTCGTTATCCTTTTGGCGGTTGGCTGGTATGCCTCTCACGACCAGTATTGGTATGATTTTTTCAAAGGGTATTATCATAGCGGGCGGAAAATTTTCCGCAACACGGACGTGTTATATGATGAAAGTTGTTATGGATATGTCAATTTTCCACTGCTGGCTTACCTTTTTGTCCCGTTTGCCAACCTTCCGAAGGAAATAGCAGGCCCCCTCTTTTTCCTGATCGGGTACGTATCCATTCTTCCGCTGGCATACTGGCTGGTGAAATCCGCAAACTTGAAGGGATGGCCGCGTTGGATCTTCCTGTCCCTTCTCGCGGTTAATGGCCCGCTGGACTATAGCGTCTGGCTGGGAAACGTGACCCACATCATCACGCTGAGTGTCCTCATCTTGATTTGGTGGTTCAAGCAGGGACGGGAGTGTCTGACCGGAATCCTTCTTGGAATAAACGGTTTATTAAAAATTCCATTGATCTTGCCCGCAGGATATTTCTTCATCCGCCGGCGCTGGCGCGTGGTTGGCGGCGGGCTTTTGGTTTTCGGGTTGGTGTTGGGTCTGTCGTTATGGCTTGTGCCTTTTTCTCTCAACAGCATCTGGCTGGAGAGATGCATCCTTTCCTTTGCAGGGCATCCAATCGCTGCCTACAACAACCAATCGGCCATCGGCTTTTTAGCCCGCGAGTTCATGCCTGGAAATTTAGGCTGGGATCCATTGAACCCTACTGTTCAATTTACATGGGTTTCGAATATAACCCTGCTTTTGATTTATGCGCCGGTCCTTGTCATTTTGTTCCTGGGCGGGAAATCATCACAAAACCCGGCTATGTTTATTTTGGAGTTCTTTATTGTTCTTGTCTGTTCCCTTTTGACCAGCCCCATTTCATGGACGCATTATTTCATGCTGCTTTTGATACCGGCGGCATTTTGCATGGCGGATGAGAAGCTGCGACCAAATAAATTATGGATAAATGTTTTACTCGGATTCAGCCTGGTGCTCCTTACCACTCCAATAAAATTAACGCTCGCGCTTTTTGAGCAAACTGGTCAACCACTGTTTCTTTCCCCTCACTTTGCTGGCGGCCTCCTTTTATATTTATATCTTTTGATCACCTGGATAAAGGCTTGGCGGCTATCCCGTCCGCGAGCATCCATGGTACGATTTCGCGATGAATAAAATGACCCGGTTCATCCTTGCCGGACTTCCCGCCCTGGCTCTGGCGGCCGGTTTCAATGCCTGCTTTCTTGGGCTGCTGGAGCGCCCCCCGCTTGACCAGGCGCTTTTGATGTTTTTCTTGGCAGGACCCCTGGCATTTATATTTTTTTCGATCCTAAACAAAAAGACAACCTTAAGTGGGGAACGCGCCGCCGCTCCCATCCCGTGGAAGTATCCCCTCCTCGATAACCTGCCGGGAATTTTGCTGGGACTGTTGTTTTTTGGCATTTACCTGGCTTACGGCATGCAACTTAAACAAATAAGTGTCGCCCAGGTTGATAATTTATTCGATGCCGACGTCGCTTCATGGATCAGACGCATTTCCGCACCGGATGTAAAGGATTTTGAAATGCGGGGGCCGCATCCTTTTACATATTTTATCTTTCGCCCGTTTGGCTGGCTGCTTAACTTGATCACAAATTCTCCGCCCCTCTCCGCGATTATTTTGAATACCTTTGCGGGAGGGTTGTGTGTGTTTTTGGCATGGCTGTTCGTAAAACATCGCTTTCAGAACAGTACCTACGCTTTTTTAATAGCCGCATTGCTTGGGTTAAGCACATCGCATTTGGTATTTGGTTCGGTGGTGGAGACCTATATCTTTTCGGCCTTGTCCATGATTTTATTTTATTACCTCCTCCAAACCAATCCATCATCAACAGCTTCAGTGGTGTTCGCCAGTGTCATGACCTTTGGCATAACGTTAACGAATTTTATTCAGAACTGCGTAGGGTATATTGTCTTTCGCCCGCGCTGGAGGGATATTTTCCGCTTCATCGCATGGGCGCTTTCGATATCCATCATCCTTAGTTTTCTCCATACCGCGGTTTATCCGGCTAGCAAATTATTTTTACTCCCATCCAGCGTGGAGAATGAGTTTAAATTCTTTACCGGACTTTCAAAATTGCCCACATGGAGAATTATTGGGCGCATCATTCAGCTCGTGCGGACTTTCTCCCTTTATACGGTAATCGCACCGGATGTTTTTGTGCTCCGCGACGAAGTAGGCAGTTACATCCCGGAATTCAATTTTTATAAAATCGTGCCCGGCACATTCTCTCATAGCGGCTATGACGGTTTGGGGCAATTCCTCGTCATTGTCTGGGTAGCCATTCTCCTGGTTGCAGGGTCATCGGTCATCTGGAACCTGGTTCGCACTCGAAAGGTGGACCTGCCGATCGCTTTCGCACTATGCATCGCGTTTAATTTTATTCTTCACATTGATTATGGTCAGGAACTGTTTCTTTATTCACCAGATTGGGCCTACGCGGTCATATTTTTTGTGGCATTCGGGCTTGCCCCTGTTCGCGAGAACCGCTTCTTTCAAGCTGGATTCCTGCTCTTTCTGATCCTTCTGGCATACAACCAATGGCAATTTATGCAGACCATCATCGAGGCTCTCAAACCATATATGAGCATTGCAGGTTGAACTGCTGAACGCCGTGCGATTAAGACAACTCAACCAGGCCGGCTGGAAAGCGGCTCTTAATTTCCAATGGCATTAAAAACTTCCGATACTTTTGGTATCGGAAGTTTTTATTTTAGTATTTCACCACCCGCTTCAACGACTTGGCATGTTTCACCCAGGCTTCCACCTGGCTTAACCCCGGCAGCTGGTTGACCAGGTTTTTCTGCGCATTCGCTCTTGCAAGGGATGTGAACAATGCCTCGGGCTTGCGTTTTGAAAGCTCGACGACCGTATCCACCCCCGCGGCTTCGAGCAGATCCGAGTACTGTGTGCCGATGCCTTTCACCCGGAACATGTCTGCGCGGTTAACCCATTCAAGGATCAACTTGGAGGTTATACCGGTAGCTTTTGCAAGCGATCTGCGGTCTTTAGGCGTGCTTCCTTTTTGCAAAAGGGTTGAAGTGGTTCGCACCCCGGCTTTGCGAATTTTAGCCGCATACACATTGCCAATCCCCTCGATGGCTTTGATACTGACGCCTCCGCCGGTTGGGGGCGGTTTCGGAGGACTTTGTTTTGTCGACTGTGGCATAAAATCTCCTTTTTTTAAGTGATGTCATAATAGGTGGTTGTATTCCACCCGATCTCACGGTTTCGCTTCTTGATATTTTTCAGGTAGCTATAAACGAGAATGGTCTTGACTCCGCTCGGAATGACAAAATCATGATGGAGCTCTTGGGTTTCCCCGGGTTCGATCTCAAAAAGATTCTCCTGAAAACCTGTTTCATGGCATCCCAGCAAAGGCCAGGCATTGATCTCGGTCTCCCCTTTCAAAACAGGATTGTCTCCTTTACGGAGTGTCTTCGCCACCGGTTTTGGCAATGGAAGCACCTTTTGAACGCGGGTTTCCGCCGTTCGGAGGCAAAGCAGGATCTCGCCGACATTCTGCACGATAACGATCACATGCAGTAATCTATTCCGCCCATCGATTTTACGATGGGTGATCGATTGGGACAAATTTGCCCTTGGATACTGCTGGCGGTTTTTCACAAAGACCCAATACCCCCAAAAACCACTCACAACGATAGCTAATATGGTGGTTATAGACTGGGCAATACTGGCAATATCCCTGAAGAATTCCACATCATCAGTATATGCTTTTTCATAAACGAAATCAACCATGGCTCCGTCATTTTGAAATGGACAGTTTTATATCACCCTTAGGTACCAATTGCCCCCAAAATACTCAAAAGACCGCAACAACTCGTTCCATTCACTGTTACAGGTAAATAAGCACACAGGTAATTCTGCCGGGTCGTCTTTCTTGAAAAGCGCTGATGAAGTATGATATTCATCGATAAAAGGAGGAACTTATGAAGCGCTACGTCCTTCTCACAGGCCTTGTTTCTATCCTGCTGGCGGCATGCAGCCGTTCCACGATCGAATCATTGCCAACCATCATCCCAACATCGACAAACATACCAATCCTTCCCATTGCAACCTCCGTTCCTCCAACTTCAACGCCTACAACACTGACGGTACGTGTAACTGGCGAACTGGTCAACTGCCGGTTGGGACCCGGCACAGACTATCAGCTTGTCAACGAACTTCGTCAGGGTCAAATAGTCCGGGCAGTCGGCCGTAATGACGCCTCCACCTGGTGGTATGTGAAGGATCCCGGCAACCCCGGCGGTCACTGCTGGGTTTCTGCGGAAGTTACGGAAGCGCAAGGAGACGCCAGCCAACTGTCAGTGGCGCAGCCGCCTTTCGTCACCATCACTAAAGTCGACTTGCGCGTGGAACCGAACCGCATCGTAGTCGCCTGCGATCAATTCCCCCAGACGGTCTTTTTCGAAGCGCAGATCACCGCCAGCGGCCCCACTTTATTAACCTGGAAATGGGAACTCAGCACCGGGGTTTCATCGAACGAAGGTGCGATGATCTTTGAGGAGGCCGGCACGCAGGTGATCAATGAATACTATCAGATCAATGCCCCCGGAGATTATTGGGCAAAACTACTGATTCTCACCCCCAATGAACAAGTGGAACAAGTGACCTTCCCTGTTACCTGCACCCCATAACCCTCGCCTCATTCCAACGGGACAGTTGATTCACCAAATAAAAAATACCCGCTTCTGACGGGTATTTTTTCCGCAAACGTGTGGGCCCTGCAGAATTCGGATTATCCCTCGATGGGGCGTGAGACCAAAATGTGTGGGCCCTGCAGAATTCGGATTATCCCTCGATGGGGCGTGAGACCAAAAGGTGTAGGCCCGGCAGGATTCGGATTATCCCTCGATGGGGCGTGCAGATCAAATTGTGGGCCCGGCAGGATTCGAACCTGCGACCAAGCGATTATGAGTCGCCTGCGCTAACCACTGCGCCACGGGCCCTGATAGCAAGTAGCGATTAGCAGTCAGCGTTTTATCCAAAATTTTGCTAAACGCTAATTGCTAACCGCTGAACAGAGCGGGAGATGGGATTCGAACCCACGAATATCAGCTTGGAAGGCTGATGCCTTACCACTTGGCGACTCCCGCGAGAGCCTGATTTTACTGTGATGCCCCATCTCAGTCAAGCACCTTGACCTTCACCCTGCATTCAAGTAAAATACCACCCGCCTAATCAATGCTCTCGTAGCTCAGTGGATTAGAGCGCTTGCTTGCGGAGCAATAGGTCGCAGGTTCGAGTCCTGCCGAGAGCACCACTACAAAAGAAGCGGAACCCTCCGCTTCTTTTTGTTTATAATGGAATCCTTATGAAAAAGAAAAAACCACACATCCTTTTAACAAACGATGACGGCATTCGCTCGCCCGGCTTGTGGGCGGCGGCAAGCGAACTCTCGAAGATCGGCTATGTGACCGTCGTTGCGCCGCGTGAACAATCCACCGGTATGGGACGCAGCCTGCCCAGCACGTCAGATGGGATCATTCGCAAGGAACAGGTGCAGGTCAACGGTCAGGAATGGAGCGTGTATGCGGTGGGCGGTTCCCCGGCTCAGGCCGTCCTGCACGGTATTTTGGAGATCGTCCCGCACAAGCCGGATCTCATCGTGTCTGGAATCAATTACGGAGAAAATGTGGGTTTGGGAATTACCATCTCCGGCACCGTGGGCGCGGCCATGGAAGCCGCTTCTCTCGGTTACCCGGCTTTGGCGGTCTCGCTGGAAACGGATACACATCATCACCTTACCCATTCGGATGAAGTGGATTTCAAAGTGGCAGGGTATTTTACCGCCTACTTTGCCGGACTGATTTTGGAAAAGGAATCATTCGAGGGCGTGGACTTGCTGAAAGTGGAAGTGCCGCGGCATGCCACGCCGGAAACCGGGTGGCAGATGGCCAGGCTTTCCCGCCACCGATATTATGAACCGGTCGCCGCCAATCGGGAATCCTGGGATGTGCCCGGCTCGATCGGGTATAGACTAGAAAATAACATGGAAAACGAACAGGAAAATACAGATGTGTTCGTTTTGCGGAAGAAAAAAATGGTGGCGGTCACACCCATCAACCTGGACATGACCGCACGGGTGGATCTGAATGAGTTTGAGAGATATTTGCGGAAATAAAAGTACGGCGACATTCATGTCGTTCCCCTGCGAGATAAATCTCGCGGTACGGTTCCCTGCTTTACGCGCGGATCATCGTCAACAGCATCTTGAATTTTTGGATCGCCTTCAAAGCATGGGGCTCATTTGCCGGCATGATGATCGCATCGCCCATCTTCAACCGAAACGGCTGGCCGGAAATGGTCACCTCCGCTTCGCCTTCAAGGATGTGAACGAGCGCATCGTATGGAGCGGTGTGTTCGCTTAGGCCTTGTTCCTTGTCGAAGGCGAACAATGTAACATTGCCGGCCTCGGCCTTGGTGATCTGGCGGCTGACGACCGAACCTTCCTGATAGTCAACCATTTCAGCGAGAAGCATAACTTGTGATTTTGGTGCAGTGGACATGGTTTCTCCGATTATTATTTATTTTTCTTCCGGCGGTCTGACGGAACGGAATTCCCTGAAAAGTAAGAGGTCGTAAATTATCTTCAATCCACCTGCGAGGAAAAAAGGCACGCTGAATAAAACGGGGATGCTGAAGAAGATACCTGTCAGCGAGGGGGAAACAGCCGCGCCGACAGAGCGTGCAATGGCGGTGACTCCCGCAGCGGCGGACCGTTCGTCTGGAGCCACAACAGCCATCGTGTAGGATTGACGCGTGGGCACGTCCATTTGGGAGATGCTGAAGCGCAGGAGCAGAAGTCCGATGGCGAGGGGCAGGGACGGCATCAACGGCACGAGCATCAACAGGATGTTGGATGGGATGTGGGTGAAGACCATCGTATTGATCAGGCCGATTTTTTCCGCAATTTTCACCGCAAGCAGAGCGGAGATGCCCGCAAGCACATTGGCAAAGAAGAAGATGCTGCCAAGCACTCCCGACTCAACCCCGAATTTTACATGGAACCAATACGCGATCATGCTTTGCACGATCAGGCCGCCTGCGAAGGCGTCCAGCGCGAACAACATGCTGAGTTTGACGACCACCTTTTGCGAACGATGCAGGCCGAACATCTTTTTGACGTCGACTTCCGGTTTGGAGTTTGTGACTTCGATGGCGGGGGAAACGGCCAGGAACAAGATCGCCAGCAGCAGGCCTCCGGCTGCATAACCCATCAAAATGGAACGGTATGCTTCCAGTGCGCTCAAGCTGTTGGACTGCAAGAGCTGCGCCAGCCAGCCGCCGGCCAGCGCGCCGCTTGCCGTGGAGAACGAGCCGACGAGGTTGTACCATGCGAAGGTGTTTGTGCGCGATTCGTTTGAGACAAGCTGTGTGAGTCCTGCCTGCTCCACGGAAAGGAAGGGGCCGATCTCATTGCCGCTGGGGCTGATGACACCGATGATGGCGGCGGCCATGAGGATGATGATGTTGTTGGTGAGAATGAAAATGATGCCCGCGCCCAGCATCAGCAGTGCTCCGATCAATAATGTGCGTTTGCGCCCGAATCCATCGGCATGGGTGGTGAGCCAGAGTGAAATGCCAGCATCGCCTGCAAGGGTGAGGGTAAAGAGCAGGCCGATCTGTTTTTCGGTGAGCCCCGTCTCCGCGAGATACAGCACGAGAATCACCGAGAGAAATCCGTAACAAAACAGGCGGATGATGCGGGTTGTGAAGAGCAGGGTTATGTCTTTCCGATGGGTCATGTGCGAATTATAGACCTGAAATCCTGGAAAAATCACCTGTGGCGATGAAATCAAAAAACTGCATAAACTCCCCTATCGAATTAGGGGAGGATGCCTCTACCCCCCAACCATGAAGATACATAAACTTATCAATGAAAGAAAAGATATTTTGAAAAACTACCGTTCCAAAAATATTAATGAGGAGTTCACCATGAAAAAAATTATGTACGTTTTCTCCCTGATCGTGCTGGCCTCGCTGATCCTTTCAGCTTGCGGCACGCCAGCTCCGGTGGCAACGGAAGCGCCACTAGTTGCAACCGAACCGCCCGCCCCCACTGAGGCCCCTGCGCCAATGTGGGATGCCCCAAAAGGCGCCCTGGTAGCCAGTTTTGTGGACGCGGCCCCCACCCTCGACGGCGTTGCTGATGAAGCCTACTGGGCGGATGCCGAAGATTTCGTTGTTGATGTGGACGGCGGTTTTGGCGGTTACGAGACCAAGGTCAATATTAAGTCTGTTTATACTGCTGACAGTGTGTACTTCCTCTTGAGCTACGAGGATCCCACCGAATCCTGGTTCCGCTCTCCGTGGCAGAAGCAGGAAGACGGCACGTGGAAGCAAATTAAAGACCCGGATGATAAAGGCGGCGATAACAATACTGTTTACGAAGACAAATTCTCGATGATCTGGCCGATCAACAACAGCATCGAAAAGTTCGAGACCAAAGGCTGTTACACCGCCTGCCATGACGGTGAAAACCCGGATCTGAAGCCTTACGGAAATAAATACACTCCCGGCGAAGGCCAACTGGGCGACATTTGGCATTGGAAATCGATCCGCAACCTGAATCAAATTGATGACCAATATCTTGACTGGACACAGTTCAATGCTGAAACAGCCAAGGAAGCCGGCCGCAAGAGCGACCCGAAAGACGGCGGCGGTTATGCAGATAACTTTGCCACCATGCCCGACCCGGCCGATTCTACCAAGACCGTCCCAGACAAGACCAGGCCCGGCTTTACCTCCCCCAATATCGACATGACGACTGGCGCGCCCGGTTACATCCTTGACAGCGAAAAAGTGGCGCTGACCCAGGAAGATCTCGATGCAATGCCTGTCGGTTCCTATATCCCCGGCATTGTGAAATCTGAAATTGTCGGCGACCGCGGCAATATCTCTGCCGGCTGGGTATGGGCCGATGGCGTATGGACGATTGAATTTGGCCGCGCGCTCGATACCGGCTCTGAATTCGATGTGCAGTTCACCGACCTTGCCGCCTCCTACTACTTCGGCGTGGCAGTCTTCGAGAATGCGCAGGTGCGCCATGCAACACAAACCGCGCCTTCCTTCCTCGTTTTCAAACCTCAATAAAACTTCTCCTTTTGATTGAGTAAAAAATCCCCCGCAGTTTAGACTGCGGGGGACGATATTATTCCCTGCCCATCCTCTCGAACAAGTGATGTTCATACGCATAAGCCGCAAGCTCGATGCGGTTATTCAAATGCAATTTCTCGAACATATTGCCCACATAATTCCCCACCGTCTTCTCACTCAAATTCAACAGCCTTCCAATCTCGGCATTCGTCCTGCCCTTTGCAAGGTGCAGCAGCACATCCATTTCGCGGTCAGATATATCGCGAAACGCATCCTCCTCCGCTTTTCGCTCCGCTTCGCGGACTCGTGTCAACAAGCGCGCCGTTGTGGAGGGATCGAGTACCGCTTCGCCCCTCGCTGCAGCTTGAATCGCCCGAATCAACTCTTCATTCCCGACTTGTTTCAGCACATACCCAACCGCTCCCGCATTGATGGCACGCATCACCAATTCATCATCTGCAAAGGAAGTAAGCATCACCACTTTTATGTTTGGAAATTGCGATGTAACCTGCCTTGTCGCTTCAATGCCGCCTTCGCCCGGCAGACGGATATCCATTAATACAACATCCGGGTTTAATTTTTCCGCCGCTTTCACAGCCTCACCGGCGGTGCTGGCCTCACCGATCACCTCCATATCCGTTTGATCGTTGAGCAGGGTCATTAGGCCGAGGCGGACAATATCGTGGTCGTCCACAAGCAGGATGCGAATTTTTTTCATCTAATCTTTCCATGGAAGGACAAGGTTAACAACAAGCCCTCTGTTGTTTTCAAACTCGATATTGCCGTTCAACAAACGCGCGCGGTCGCGCATATTCCTTAACCCATATCCGTTAGTCGCATTGGGCTTCATACCCACACCATCATCCCGAACCTGGATTTTCAGAAAATCACCAGCATCGTTTGCAAGGATATTCACCTTTGCTGCTTTTGCATGACGCACCACGTTTGCCATCGCTTCATTCACAATGGCATAGACATGACCCGCCCGCACCGCCGAGATGGATTTCCCATCGGGCAGGTCCATTTGAATGGAAATGTCCACCATTGTATTGTAGTTTGGGTTTTTAGCAATCTTTTGCAGCAACTCGGGCAGGGACTCTTGAGTTACCGGGGTGTGGGAATGCAGTTCGGACAGATTCCGCCTCAAGTCCACGATTGAATCGCTGAGTGCGGCCACGGCGCGCTTGAGTCGCTTATCCAGTTCGCTTTCAGGTTCGGCAATTTTCTCCGCCGATACCACCAGCAGGCCGGCTGTGTAAACTTTCTGGATCGCGCCATCGTGCAGGTTGCGGGCGAGCCGCTCGTGTTCGGCATTGATGATCTGTTTTTGTTCCAATTGTTCGATCCTGCGTTCGGTTTCCAGGTCGAATATTTCCAGCGCGCGGATGATCGTAAAGGCGATGATCATCCCCACCAGGGAACGGAAGACAAGCGGCGGCGCACCGACCAGTTCTGTAAAGGTATCCGTATTGACGATGGTACCCGGGAAAAAACCAACCCGGGGCACGACCAGCCCGCCGACCACTGCATATACCCCCAATGAAAGCCCGGCAATTCGAAACATTTGCACGATCTTCGGCACATTCAAGGGACGAATCCGCTGAAGGGTATGCTTTCGTAAGCCGTACGCGGCGAGCATCCCGCCGGGAAAGCCGATGAAATACCGCGCCAGGGCGTTGGCGTTCCGTCTCCATTCGCGATCAATCGGATCACCGGGAAAAAAGAAAAAGACGAGCAACACCCATAAAATAAAGACCGCAATGGAGTGCCAATGAAGTCCACGCGCCTTTTTGCCGGAGGGAAACACAGCCGCCCCAAATTCAAAAAGACAGACAAATGAAACCGCCAGCAAAACCTTGTGAACAAAATATAGAATCCGCATGGTGGCTTCGCCCAAATATTCCCCCTGAATGGGAATGAACAAGTCGCCCCATTCATAAAAGCCATGTGTAATGCCGAATGCTGCCAGCCAGCGCAAGTTACGGGCCAGATCCAGCCGTGAAGATTTGCGCGTTTGCAAAATAATTGCAAAGCCCAAGAGGAAAAATACCAAGCCATAAACGAACAGGATGATCTCGCGGTTGAGCTCGAAAAATTCAGAGAGGGTGATCATAAAGTTATCCGGGGTTCACGCCGGACGTTACGGCATCCAGCCTGCACCATGCATACAAGGCGTCATACACTTCAAATTGATGTTCGAGGTTTTCCATGTCTTCGGGGAAACGCAGGCTGTAACCGGAGGCAATCGCTTCGAGTCCGCGGGCGATGGGATCGGTATCAATATCTTCGGCCACATCCGCGGCATGGACGATCTTTGCGAGGCGAAGCAAGCCGGGTTCCTTCAAACCATATTTGACGATGATGGACTCAAATGAACAACGCCCATCCACGTGACCCAATTCAACACCGGGCGCATCGAACGGGATAGCGCCTGTTTCCTTTGCAACTTTTTCGATTTGATTTGCAGGGACAAACAAGAATTCGGCTTCGTTATCAATAAAGCGGGTAATCAGCCAGGGACAGGCGACTCGGTCCACATGAACGTGAGAGCGGGTGATCCATTTCATTGTATTTTCCTTTTTTATGTTGTAGGGACACAGCAGGACGAACCATCGTCACAATCATAAAAAGACCGCTGTGTCCCTACAATGTAGTTATGAAAGCGATATTTCCTTCAATATCGCCAGCGTTTCCTGCCTGCCTCCATGACCATTTTCCCCGCCGGGCCCCACACAGGAAGGACAGCCATCTTCGCACTCACATTGGCTCACCAGCTCAAACGCGCGCTGGATCAATTCGTCGTGGATTTCAAATAACCGCTGGCTGAAGCCGATGCCGGCCGGCACAAGGTCATACAGAACGACAGACGGCTTTCCATCGACGGCAGGCCACGCAGGCTCGGAATAGATACCGAGGTCGCGTGGGTCGCACATCAAAAACAAAGGCGCGAGGTTGCCGAGTACGAATCCCAGCCCGGCCAGCCCGCTGCGGATGCGTACGTTCTGTTCCACTTTCTTGTGGCATCCGCTGCAAAGCGTGGTGAGATTTTCCAAACGATTGGCCTGCTCGCGTTGGATGACTCCATTTTGGATGAAAGCGCGGAACGGAGTTTTGTGATGCACATCATGTTCGCGTGCAGTCTCCACCGCGCCGCACACCTGACATTTGAACTGGTCCCGTTTTCGGACGGCGAGCCTGATCTTCGGCCATTCGGGTCCGTAGTCGTTTGGGTCGTTGGACCAGGTACCAGCCTCGCGCAGATGCGAGAGAGTCGCTTCGGCGAGAGTCAACCAGTAGCCGGTCGTCTGCAATTGGGAGGGAGGCATATCCAGCGGTTCCTGTCCCAGATTTTCATTCGTAAACCAGCGAATCTTGCGAAAGCCAACCACCTGCGTTGTGACTTGAATTTCGCCATAGCCTTTTTCACATCCCTTTGCTACAGACCCTTCATTGACTGAAAGTATCTGGATATCTGACTGTTGTTGAGCTTCGGTGTAGTAATCCAAACCGACAGGCACGAGCTGGGCGACGTGATTTTCAAGATCGAGTTCCTGCACAAAATACTGCTGGGCTTCGTGCATGTAGATCGCGCCGGGATGGATCATCCATGAAGCGGATTCGCCGTCCACCGTACCGATCGTAGACGGTCGTCCATCGGCTGTGGTGGCTTGTAAAATAAAACTTTGAGGCGATGCGGATCGCAGTGAAATATTTGCGGCGGGATAGGCATCCTGCATCCAGTAATACTTCGAGTTGGAAAAATGCGCCTCGTTATTGGAAAGTAGAAAGTGGAGATACTCCTTGATCAACTCCCATGACAACGAACCGAACGACTCGCCCTGCTGAAAAGGAAGTTCGAACATCGCACAGCGCAAATGCTCAAGCAATACCAGCAGGTGATTCGGATTCACCAGGGCCTGTTCGGGCGACCTGCCGAAAAAATAATCGGGATGATGCGCCAAGAATTGATCGAGCGGATTGGGCGACGCGACCAGCACCGACACAGCGGGATCATCGCCGCGTCCCGCCCGCCCTGATTGCTGCCTTGCGCTGGCGATCGTTCCCGGATACCCGACCAGGATCGCCGCGCCGAGTCCGCCGATATCGATTCCGAGTTCAAGGGCCGTGGTGGCAACCACGGTTTTGACCGAGCCATCGCGCAGTCCCTGCTCGATTTCGCGGCGTTGTGCGGGGAGGTAGCCGCTGCGATAACCGCGGATTGAAGAGCCGATATTTGACAATTCGTTATTCGATTTTCTAGTATCGAATATCGCGTTTTGATTTCCACCTTGAAGGTATGTGAGAATCATCTCCACACTTCTCCTCGTCCGCGCAAAGACAACAGATTGAATATTCCGCGCCAGAAGGTGATTCGCCAGCCGCACACTTTCCAGCAGGGCGCTTTTTCGCAGGCCAAGAGCAGCGTCAGTGACGGGCGGGTTGTAGATGATGAAGTGACGTTCGCCGCGCGAGGAGCCGTCGTTGTCAATTAATTCCACGGGTTCTTCGATCAGTTTTTCGGCAAGCTCTTTCGGATTCCCGATGGTGGCCGAAGCGAGGATGAATTGAGGTTTCGCCCCGTAGAAATTCGCAACCCGTTTCAACCTGCGAATGACGTTGGCCACATGCGAGCCGAAGACTCCGCGATAAGTATGAGCCTCGTCAATGACGACGAATTTCAGGTTTGAGAAGAAATCGCTCCAGTTGGCGTGATGCGGGAGAATGCCGGTGTGAAGCATATCCGGGTTGGAGAGAACAATGCGGGCATTTCTGCGAATGGCGGGACGTTGAGATTGGGAAGTGTCGCCGTCGTAGATGGCAGGTGTCAGGTTCCAGGTGTCAGGTTTCAGGTTTGAGAGAGTGGAAAGTTGATCCTGCGCAAGGGCTTTGGTTGGGAAAAGATAAAGAGCGCGCGCTTCATGGTTTTGGAGCATGGATGCAAGCACGGGCAGGTTGTAGGCGAGAGTCTTTCCGCTGGCGGTGCCTGTGGCAAGAATGATATTTTTTCCGGCACGAGTTTGATTCCATGCGCCGAGTTGATGGGAATATAGCGAGTGAATGTTGCGGGTGGATAATGTCTCTCGAAGCGGGGCAGGCAGATCGGTCGGGAGGGGATGCGTCTGCGCGGCGCGCGCGGGAGTTGTCCGCCAGGCGGCGAAATTCGGCGCGGTCTCCGGGTCCTGCTTCCACAAATCAAATAAAGAGGAAAGCATGGTTCAGTTCATTGCGCCGCCCGCGCTGAAGGTTCCTCGCCGTCTGTATGCAGGGAGCGAAAAGCCCACGCGCCCACACCGAAGGGAACCCAAAACGTGACGGTGCGATAGGAAAGAGTGATCACAACCGCCTGACTCCAGTTCACGTTCAGGGAAGCCAGCGCAATCGGCATCAAGCCTTCCACCACGCCAATGCCCGATGGGGTGGGCGAAACGATCAGGAAAAGATAGGCAAGCGAAAATCCCGCAATGATGGTGCCGGTCGAAAAGGGGACTTCGAACGATAGGAAGGCACTGACCAGGATGAGCATCAAAAGCCCCTTGTTGAAAATTCCCCACATGACCGGCCGCACCAAACTGGATGGCTTTTCGGTCAGCCCCGCAAAGCCTTCGGAAACTTCATGCGCGAATTCGCGCGCGCGAATTTCACTGAGATATTCACGTTTGCGAAATAACTTCACCAGGCGGTTAATTCCCCGCGCCATTTTTGCAAGCAGATTCCCCAGTTTTTCCTCCGAGCGGTAGCCGATGTAGAGAACGATTGCATATGTGACCGCAATGCAAAGCAGAAAAAACGAAGCGGAAATTTCACCGGCGTCCAGGTCATTGCGGCGGACGAGTACGATCAACCCGAGGGAAAGGATGACAAGAAACGCGGCCTGGTCGAGCAGCAGGAATAAGGCAGCGGCAACGGTTACCTTGCCGGCAGGATGCCCGCGCCGGCGCGCTTCGGAAGCGAAGAGTGCGATTCCTCCCACGCCGGCAGTTGGTGCCACCACATTGATAAAGTTCGCCGCTGTGGCAATGCGACTTAAGGTCAATATGCCCTCGTGGACTCCGAGTAAATGAAAAATGGACTGATACATGCGGGCTATGCCGAGAAACCATAACAATTGAATCAGGATGGCCAGGATGAAAAATTCCAGGTGCGCCTTCCGCAGGGTCAGCAGGATCGTTTCCAATTCGCTTAAGCTGATCGCCACCACTGCAATGCCGAGGAAGAGAACAACAACGAGGACTAATTTTTTCATTTCAGGGATTATACACATAAAAAAAGAGCGGGCTTTCACCCGCTCTCGAGAATCTCAAGCTTGAAAATCCGTTTCGATTACCTGCGCCTGCCGCCGCCGACGAGGGAGACGTAATACAGCAATTGCAGGATGGCGGTGACGAGGCCGGCCACGTAGGTAAGGGCGGCGGCATTGAGCACACTGTTGACACCGCGCATTTCCGCGTCCGTTTGGATGATGCCGGTTTGGGCAAGCAGCTGCTTCGCGCGGGAAGAGGCGTTGAATTCCACAGGTAATGTGGCGAGTGCAAAGACGGCGCCGCCGGCGAAGATCAACACGCCGAGCCAGGCCAGTTCCGTAAAGCGCAGGAAGAGCCCGATCATGATCAGGAACCAGCCGAGGTTCGAGCCGATGTTGACGACGGGCACCAGCGCGGAGCGGAACCGCAGCGGGAGATAATCCTCCGCATCCTGCATGGCGTGTCCGAGTTCGTGAGCGGCGATGGCCATGGAAGCCACCGAGGCTCCATTGGCGACACCCGGCGAAAGAAAAAGCGTCTTGTTGCGCGGGTCATAGTGGTCCGTCAAATTCCCGGCCACACCTTGAACCTGCACGCCGTATATGCCGCCAGTGGAGATTAATCTCTGGGCGGCCTGGGCGCCGGTCAACCGGCTCTGCGCGGGGACGCGGCTCCATTTGTTGTAGGCCGCCTTTACATACCATGACGTGAGCGCCATGAGAATGAAGGCGGGGATCATATAGATTAGATAGCTTGGGCTGAAGAACATTTTTTTCTCCTTGATTTACTTTCCGATCATTTCCAGTAATACTTCCACAGCTTTATCGAGCTGGGGGTCGAGCCCGGCGATACGGTCTTCATCGGTCAATTCCACTTCGTAGTCCGGGGTGAGGCCGACTTTATTAATGGTCTTTTCATTTGGGGTCAGCCATTTGGCTATGGTGATACGGACTGCGCCATTATCTCCGGAAAGCGGAACCCAATTTTGGACGGAGCCTTTTCCATAGGAAACCACGCCCACCAGTTTGGCGCGACCAAGGTCCTGCAATGCGCCGGCGACAATTTCAGAAGCCGAGGCTGAACCTTCGTTGACGAGCACCACCATCGGAATATTTACATCGGTTGCGAGGCCGCCAGGGATTACCTCATAGGTTGTGCGGGTTCCGTTGCCATACTCTTCATAGAGCACAACGCCTTCGCCGATGAATTGAGAAGCAACCTCCACCGAAGTGGAGAGGAATCCACCGCCATTGTAGCGCAGGTCAAGAATGATGCCTTTGGGGTTTTTTGCCATTAATTCATCCAGAGTGGCGAGAAGTTCCGGGGTGGTGTTCGTACCAAAGGTGGTTACTTGAATATAGGCTATATCGTTTTCGAGCATTTTACCGGAAGAGGATGCAACTGTAATCTTTTCGCGGGTGATGTCGAATTCGATCAAATCCGCTTCGCCTTTGCGCAGAATGGTCAGGCGGACTTTCGTTCCGGCCGGGCCGAGCACTCTCAAACGCGCGGCTTCTGCTGTGATGCCGGTCATATCCTCACCGTCGATGGCTACCACCTGGTCGCCGGGCAAAAGACCCGCACGTTCGGCGGGAGAGCCGGGGATCGGGCTGATGATGGTAAGGAATACGGTGGTCGTATCCACATACGCGCCTATGCCCTCATACGAACCGTCGAGGCTGGCATTCGCATCCTTATAATTTTGAGGGTCCATATAAGAGGAATGTTCATCGCCAAGGGCTTGCATCATGCCGGTGATGGCGCCGCGCATGAGGGCGATATCATCCACCGGCTGGTCTACATAATTTTCATGGACGAGGGTCCACGCCTCCCAGAATGGGGCAAAGAGGGTTTGAAGCTCTTCCGGCGTGGCGGATTGCTGGTCCGGGGAGGTGGTGGGTGAAGTAAAGGTGGTTGGGTTCTGCAGGCCGGGCAAATTTGCAAACGGCATGAGGTGCCCGGTGACAAATCCGCCTGCGAACGAGCCGAGCCCAATCACAGCCACGACCAGGATAAGCAAAATAATTTTTAACGTTTTATTCACGGTAGTCTCCAATTTGGATTTGGTACCCCAAACGATACCATTCAGGGATTAAAGTTTGCTGAATTCCATATACGATTTTCGTAAGAAGCGGATGCTCCCTGGTTATTCAGAATCCTCCGCCGGGTCTTTCTTACTTTTCTCCAGTTCCTGGATCTTTTGGCGCAGTTCGTCCATCGACTCATCCTTCTTTTTTGGCGAGGCGTTCAGGGACTGGCTTAACGTCTCCAAAAATCCTTTTTGGCTGGAACGGGTCGCGCCGCGCGCAATGGCGTACATAATGAAATTCGCGCCAACGATCATGACAATAAAAATCAACGCGCCAATCAGGACCTTGTTTTCTTCCATTTTATTGCCTTTCCAAGAGAGTGCCTGAAAACTTAATTTTAGATACTGGTTTGTAGGGACGCAGCGAAAAGGTTTATGGTCAAAGCTATGAATCGACTCGCTGTGTCCCTACGTTTCAGACACTTTCCAAAATACCTTTCAATTCAGCCCAATCTGTCAGGTGCGCATCCGCGTCGCCATTGACGTGAGAGGGATTGCACAAAATGCTGAAGAGGCCCGCTTCGCGCGCAGCGCGGGTGGTGCGATGGAGGTCGTCAATCATCACACATTTCGACGGGTCTGATTCGCCGGCGATTTTCATCGCGATCTGAAACGACTCCGGCATTGGCTTGCAGTATGGAGCGACAGTGTTGACATCCACGATGGTGTCAAAAAGGTCGTTCAGCTCGAGCGCGGCCAGCACTCTCTTCGCGTGGTTAATGTCTGCGTTTGTAAAGATCAGGTTGCGGGTCGGGAGCGAAGCGAGGACCGAGCGTAGAGTCGGATTGGGAGTCAGATACTCCTTCAGCGGCAGGTCGTGCACATAGGTGAGGAAATCATCCGAATCGATGTTGTGGTTGGCCTGCAAACCGCGCATGGTGGTGCCATATTGCATAAAATATTTTTCACGCAGGATCGGTATTTCATGCTCCGGGATATCCATGCGGTCGCGCATGTAATTGTTCATGCGCTCCTTGATGGCTTTCCACAAACCGCTTTCAGGCGGATAAAGGGTGTCGTCGAGGTCGAAGAAAATGGTGGTGAATCGCATTGGGAGATTATAATCGCGCCATGCCCATTCGATTGCTTTCCTCCGAGGTCTCCTCTCAAATTGCTGCCGGCGAAGTGGTGGAACGACCCGCTTCGGTTGTGAAAGAACTTGCCGAAAATTCACTGGATGCGGGCGCGAAAAATATTTCCATTTCGATTGTGGATGCGGGACGGACACTGATCGAAGTGGCGGATGATGGGCACGGCATCCCCGCAGTCGAATTGGAACTGGCCGCCTCGCGTCATGCGACCTCGAAACTGGTTCAGTCCGAAGACCTGTTCCACATCCAGACGTTGGGTTTCCGAGGCGAAGCACTGGCTTCGATCGGTTCCGTCTCGCACATGACCATCACTTCACGCGCGGACTCTGCCACGGAAGGCGCGCGCCTGAAGGTGGCTGGGGGTGTTTCCAGCAAGGTTGAAAAAGTGGGCGCACCGCTGGGGACAGGGGTGCGCGTGGAAAACCTTTTTTACAACGTGCCCGCGCGTTTGAAATTTTTGAAAAGCGATGTGACCGAACGCCGCGCCATTGATTCATTAATCACACGCTATGCGCTGGCGTATCCCAATGTGCGTTTCAAAGTGACGGACGGAAAACAAGTCACATTGCAAACGGCCGGGGACGGGGACAGGCGCGCCATTCTCGCAGCCTTGTATGGCGTGGATGTGGCCAAACAAATGCTGGAGGTGATGGCAACCGAAGATGGCATGTCGTTATCTGGTTTTATCAGCCCTACATCATTGACGCGTTCGAATCGCAGGGAGATTACCTTCTTCATCAATGGCCGCTGGGTGCAGGAAATCTCGTTGAATTCGGCGCTCTTGCAGGCGTATCACACCTTGTTGATGGTGGGGCGCTATCCGCTCACGGCTTTGTTTTTGGAGATGGCTCCTGAAGATGTGGATGTGAATGTGCATCCGACCAAAGCGGAGGTGCGTTTTCGAAGCCAGGATAAGATCTTTAGTTTTGTGCAGCGTTCGACGCGCAAGGCTTTGCTGGCATACACACCCGTTCCGTCTGTTTCGCCGCAGTTGTGGGGGACGCGTTCTGTACCATCGGAGCCGAGGGAGGTGGGTATCGATTGGTCGATTGCGCATGATGAGTCTTCGACGATGGACGATAGACCACAGACCGTGGACAGTGACCAGACGCCAGCAAACAGTGACATGTCACAAGTCGAAGGTCAAAAGTCGTTCTCAACCGGCATCCCTTTGCTCCGTCTCATCGGGCAGATCGGCTCAACGTATCTCGTTGCAGAAGGTCCCGATGGACTTTATCTCATCGATCAACATGCCGCGCATGAGCGGGTGCTGTTCGAGAAGTTGATGGCCCAGCATGAAAGCAAGAGTATTCCATCGCAGGCGCTGCTTTCCCCGGAAGTTGTCACACTGCCGCCGCAATCCGCGAAAACGCTGACCGGTCAATTGCCCTTCTTGAATCATTTCGGTTTTGAAGTGGAGGAGTTCGGCACGAATACCTTCCAGGTGCGTGCCATGCCGGTTTTATTTTCAGGCGGCGACCCCGCATCCGCGCTGAGGGCGTTGGTGGAGGATTTTGAAGAGGACGAGAGTCCGCTTCAGGCGGAGGTGGAAGCGAAACTTGCGGCGCGAGTCTGCAAGAGGCTGGCGGTCAAGGCCGGGCAGGCGCTCACATCCGAGGAGCAGAGGAGTCTGCTGAATGATTTGGAAGCCTGCCATTCGCCGCGTACCTGTCCGCATGGCCGGCCGACGATGATCCATTTGTCGGTGGATCTGCTGGAACGTCAGTTTGGGAGAAAAGGGGCGAGATAATTCCACTTCTAAAATATGCAAGGTGGGGGTTACTAGTTTTGTAAGGTCAAAATAAATCCGGAGCGGATACGCTAAAATATTCTTATGAAAAAGCTGGTGGAAATCATTACAAGCGAGGATGTAGAAGCAATCTTTGAAACCATTCATGCCAGGGTGGCGCTTGTGGAAAGCGACGGTACACTGGTTTCGTGGAACGCGGCTTTTGAATCCTGCCAAAAAAAACCTGTCCCTTCCGTGAAATTGAATGATTTATTTTCCAAAACAGAGGAGGACGCCCTGCACGCCCGCCTGACGAGCGGACAACTCGAACATTGGACGGCGTATTTTGCATTGGATGGAACAACCCCCGCCAATCTTTACGATTGCATATTCATCCCGATTCGAAATGGACAGATTCTGTTCATAGCCGAGCGCATGGAATCGGATATAGCATTGCAGGAAATGATCGAACGCCTGAACCGGCAGGTGAAATTATTCCGCACCGAGAGCGAGTTCACCAAAAAGATCGCGCGCAACAAGCAGATCGAAATGGAAGCGGTGATGGTGCAGGCCAGCGAAGTGGCCCAGGTGGACCCGCTCACGTTTTTGCCCAACCGCCGCACGATCATCAGGGAATTGCAGGGCGAGGTGCTGCGGGCGGAACGGTATCGATCCATGCTCTCCGTTTCGATAGTCGATGTGGATAATTTCAAAGCTGTGAATGACAGCCATGGTCATTCCATTGGGGATGAGGTCTTAAGGCAGGTTGCCAGCCAATTGCGCGAGAGCGTCCGTCACCCGGATGTGGTGGGGCGGTATGGCGGCGAAGAGTTCCTGATCATCCTGCCGAGTTCAGACTCCAATGCCGCCGCGGAGCAGGCGGACCGGCTCTGCAAACGGGTGCGGGAAACCGTGGTGCACGTCAAAGGACATGATGTGAACATCACGTTAAGTATTGGCGTGGCGCAGTTCCAATTTGGGGCGGATACGTGGGATACCCTGCTCAACCGCGCGGACAATGCCATGTATAAAGCAAAAAGTGACGGGCGCGATGGCTGGGCAATTGCTGAATAAAAATCTCCCGAATTTTGCGGGAGATTTTTTTATTGGCTTTCAAACACTTCGCGAAACGCGGATGCGACTTTTTCCTTCACATCCTTCATCGAAGGTGCGGGGTCAGCCAGGTCCGTGAGCGAAACGATGGGCTCATTTTGCAAACCGCAGGCGATAATGCCGTCCCAATATTCCATGTCCGGGTTCACGTTCAAAGCAAAGCCATGGCGGGAGATGCCATGCACATCCACTTTTATGCCGATGGCCGCGAGTTTGGCGGGCTTCTTTTTATCTTCGGGCTTACAACGCGCACATCTTGAATGCACATCCGGCTGGATCCACACCCCGCTCAACCCGGGCCGTTGGCCTGTCACAATGCCGAAATTCGCCATCGCCACGATCAGCATCTTCTCCAATTTGCGGACGTAACCGACATAATCGGCTTCAGAAAGTTTATTGTCTGTATTTACTTTTCCGAGCGGGAGAAGCGGATAGCCCACCAATTGTCCCGGGCCGTGATACGTTACATCTCCACCGCGATCGACCCAGTAAGTGGAAATCCCCTTTTGCCTTAACTGCTCCTCGCCCCACAGCAAATTCTCGGCACGGCCTTTCCTTCCAAATGTGTACACATGGGGATGTTCCAGCAAAAGCAGGGTCGGCGGGCGTTTCCCTTCTGCAATCTCCGCAGCGTATTCGTCCTGTAATTTCCAGGCGCGTTCGTATTCGATCAAGCCGAGGTCTTCAACAATAAAATTCATGGTATTAAATCAAAGAGGGGCGGGATGAACCCCGCCCCTGCAATATTATTCTCCAAATACTCTGCGGTACAGATCTGATTCAAGTAATCCGTTCGGGTCGCAGCGCTTTTTCAATTTCTTGAATTTATCCACAATGTCTTTTCCATAAAACGCGAGAGCGGTCTCGGCTGTGGTTTCGCTGTTCTTGGCAAAATAGAACCTGCCGCGATTTACGAGGACGATCTTGTCGAATTCCTGTAACATCGCGCGCATTTTGGCGCGGCCGCCATCGGTCACTTTGAAATCCATCGCCAGCGAGAAACCGTCCACGGCGTGAGTGAGCAGGAATTTATCCGAGCGGTGGCGTTTTGTCACGCCGAGATAAGAAGGCAGGCCGTTCTTGTGCGAGAGTTGCAGGATTTCCGTCCACGCGGCTTCGGCGGTCTCTTTCGGGAGGAAGGATTGATATTGGATCAACCCGCTACGACCATAGGAGAGTTCCCAGTTGGGAACATAATCCAAAAGAAAATGAAACGCCGCGTGGGACTGGCGGAAGGTGTGCCTGCGAAGCGATGCAATATATTTCCCGGTGTTGACTCCCCACACGCCCAAATTAATCATGAAAGGCGACATGAAGTAGTGCAGTAATCCCTTTGGAAAAACACCAAAGATGCGCGAAGGCAATACCTGATTGGAGACCTTCATCGTATCCTGCGGATTCTTATCCTCGCCTTCGTGCAGGTAACGTGCCGCATGGATCTGTCCGCGCCCGAGGGATGAGCCGCCCGCAAAGGTTTCCAACCAGCCGACGATGTAATCGTAATTGGGAGCGTCGTCCTGCAGGCTGGAGAGGTGTCGGTGCAGATTCTGCACGGGGAATGCGTCCACAGTCAAAAGTCCGGAGTGGATGCGTTTCATCTGCAAGGTAATGGACGTAAAGATTCCCAGCATCCCGTACCCGCCGATCATCGCGTAAAACAGATCCGCATTCTTTTTCGGAGTGCAGGTGATCTCCGCGCCCGTGGGCAGAACCGCAGTGAACTCAAGCACATGCTCGCCGATGGTGCCCATCTTGAAATTATTTTTGCCGTGGATGTTCGCGGCAAGGCATCCACCCAGCGTTGTCTTCATCGTGCCAGAGACGACAGGCGGCCACCAACCTTGCGGCTCGATATGCTGCCATAGTTTTTCCAATGTGACGCCCGGCTCGCATCGTACCCGACCTGTGACCTGGTCCCACTCAAGAATCTGATTCATCGCTGACATATCCAGCAGAATGCCGCCGCCGTTTAATGCGGCGTCGTTGTAACTGCGCCCCGCTCCCCGCGCGGTAACTGTCAGCCCGATCTTCTTTGCGAGCTTGAAAGCCGAATAAATATCCTCGGCAGATTTGGGTTGAATGAGATACGACTGGGCGCTGAGCGAATGTCCGAAGTTTTCGAGTTGGGTGAAGGTATTTTGCATGGTTATCGTAAGACCCTAAAGGTTTTTAAAACCTTTAGGGTCTGGTGATGATTTAGAATGACATTCGGCGGAAGATCACCGATGGGATGTGCTGGATGAGGAGCATGATCCAGCGCCACAGGGAAGCGGTGTAGATGAGTTGTTTGCGCCTGCGCATGGCATTATAAATATCGTCCGCGGCTTTTTCGGGAGTGATGACAAAGGGAGTTGCGCCCTGCGCGGCTTTGAGCATTTCTGTTTTTACGAAGCCGGGTTTCACGGTCAAGACGTTCACGCCATGACGGGTGAGCCGGTTACGCAGCGCTTCGAGATAGGTGGCCAGCCCTGCCTTTGATGTGTTGTAACCGGGATTGCCGATTCGTCCGCGGTCCCCGGCCACGGAGCTGATGCCGACAATTTGCCCCGCTTTGGCATGTTGGAACATCTCAGCCACCGGGGTAAGCCAGGCCATCCCGCCGATGAGATTAACTTCGACCATTTTGTGGTCGTTTTCGAAATTATATTTTTCCACGCCGCCGGGCGGCAGGTTAATCCCGGCCATGAAGACGAACGTATCCAGCCCGCCGAGATCCGCTACAATTTTGCGGAGCAGAGTGGGGATTTCATTGTAGTTCGTTACATCATGTGGATAAGCGAGGGCGCGCATTGCGTTCAACGAAGAATTGATCTCCCCGCATAAGGCATTTAGTTTATCTTTTTGACGGGAAACAAGTGCAAGGGTGAACCCCTCTTTGATCATTTTTCTGGCAAGGGCCGCGCCGATCCCATCGGATGCGCCGACGATAATGCCGCAGCGGCGGGGATTCAATGGGGTGGCGGGAGCAGGCTTGGGTGAGTCGGACACGAAGTACCTCGTTAAATCAATATGAGAATGTCATTCTAACACAGTCCAAATAAGGACGAAAATAACCGTTATAATAAGTCAACTTCCGTGAGTATTTCTAAACCAGGGTTATAACATTACTCACAAATTTTGCATAACGGTTTAGTATTGCATGTGCCAGGCGATAGTACAAACGGAGGCTTGCTTCAATTGAGATGGATGTTACAAAGGGTGATATGGAAAAGAAAAAGCGAGAATGGAAAGATGTTTTCCGTCGTGCATGGGAGATTATCGATCAAGACACATCGATTGCGCCTGAGGAGAAAGAGGGAATACTCAAACTCATCCAGGTTTTAGTTGAGGCCGCCGGCGCATTCCCCAATCCACAAGAAAAAGAAAACCAGGTCAGTAGTTTCACCCAGGAGATCATTTCCAAACATTCGCTGATGACTCTGGTCAAGCAGCAGGCGGATGAATTGGATGCCTTGAAACGCATCAGTCTGAATCTGACTTCCAGCCTGGACCTGCAAACCGTGCTTGATACTGTGGTGACCGAAGCGATGAAGTTGATCAAGAATTCGCGCGCCGCCCACATTTTTTTATATTCCCAGGGGAAGCTGGAATTTGGAGCTTCGTTAAACTCTGATGGAGTCAGCAATAAACCGGTGGCTTTGCCGCGTGTGAATGGGCTCACCTATCTGGTGGCGAATAATGGAATGCCCATCATGGTTGAGAACATCCAAAACCACCCTTTATATAAGGAATCCCCCACGGATTGGATCGGTTCAATTATTGGGGTACCGCTAAAATTCAGCAATTCCATTGTGGGGGTGATGAACATCTCGCGGTCGATCACGGGAGGCTTCACCAAATCGGAATTGCGCCTCATTGGCCTGCTGGCCGACCAGGCGGCCGTGGCGATCTCCAACGGGAATGCCCATAAAGGGTTGACCGAACTTGCGAATACCGACAGCGTGACCGGCCTGCCAAACCGCCGCGCATTGGACGAGCGCTTGCAAGAGGAAATGCGCTATGCCAGGCGCATGAACTCGAAGTTTTCCGTTGTCATGATGGACCTGGATGGGTTCAAAAGCGTTAATGACAATCTGGGACACAGCGTTGGCGATGAGGTTCTCTCGGATGTCTTTAATTATCTTGCCGAAAAGATGCGCTCGACCGATTTCCTGGCCCGCTACGGCGGCGATGAGCTGACCTTGATCATGCGAGATACCGGCCTGGATGTGGCGGAGATAGTGACCAAAAAGATCCTTGACCTTATGAAGGAATACAGTTACCCGGTTTTGGGCAGTGTGCCCATCCAATTGGGTCTTACCGCCGGTATTGCCGTTTATCCCATACATTCCCACAATGCCGGCGACCTGCTGCGCGCCGCAGACGCGGCCCTGTATCATGCCAAGAAATATTTCCGCGGAAAATTTGTCATCGCAAAAAGCGCCACCGGGCCGTTGGATTCAACACTCCTTCCCGTTCCGTAAAAAGAATGGGCTGGCAGGAGAAAGATCGATAGCATCCATAACAGGCAGCCGGGAAATTTATATTCTCCCTGCAACCAAAATTGGAAGAGCGGGGTTATATCCTTACAAATTCAATTTCAGGAGTCGACATGATATCGACACGTTCACCCTTCCAGCCCCGAAAAGTAAAACTCATCCTCAACCCCATGGCCGATATGGGGCGTGGCTGGAAAGTTGCCAACGACCTGCGCCCGATCGCGCGGGAATTTCAGGGGGAACTCACCTGGAGCGGGACGGTCTATCCCACCCATGCCGTTGAGCTGGCCAAACAAGCCGCTGCGGAAGGCTGCGACCTGGTCATTGCCATGGGCGGTGACGGCACCGCCCACGAAGTAATGAACGGTCTCATGCAAATTCCTGCGGAGAGGCGTCCCGTGATGGGCGTTGTTCCCATCGGTTCCGGCAATGACTTTGCTTATTCCATCGGAATCACAAAAAAATCAGCGCATGCGCTGGCCCACATGCTCAAGGCGGAACAGGTGGAAGCGGTGGATATCGGATTGATGACCGATCAGCACGGCAATCGGGAACATTTCGACAACACCCTTGGCATCGGCTTCGACGCGGTTGTCACCATCCGCTCGCATAAATTGCCCATTGTCAAAGGCTTCCTGATGTACCTCACCGCCGTCATCCAGACCATCCTCTTGAATCACAACCCCGCCAAAGTAAAAATAGAAACCGACAGCGAAGCATGGGAGGGTAATACGCTCATGGTCACCTTGTGCAACGGTCCGCGCGAAGGCGGCGGATTCATGCTATCTCCCGATTCGAAGAACAACGACGGCAAAATGGAATACGTCATCGTCAACAAGGTTTCGCGCGCCATGATGTTTCGCCTCGTGCCGGAGTTCATGAAAGGCACGCATATGCGCTTCCGGCAGGTCCGCATGGGCGAGTTCAAAAAATTTACCCTTACCTCCGATCTCCCGCTCTACATCCATGCCGACGGGGAAATCTTCACGAGCTTTGGGAGCAACCTCAAAAAAGTCAGTTTTGAGATACTTCCGCAGGCATTGAGGGTCGTGCGAGGTTAAAACAAAAAATCGGCTGAAACAAGTTCAGCCGATTTTATTGCTTAACTGGAATTTATCCCAAAAACCGCGCAGACGCCATCATCGCAATCGAAATAATGGTGGCGATTGTGTTCACAGTGGTAACAAGCACCTGCCGCTTACGAAGCATTCCCATCTTTGCCATTTGCTCATCTGTGGGCTTGCCCTGAATCTGAGCGCCAAGCGCCGTCAGTGCGCCATTGGTATTGCCGATCATGAATCCAAAGACCAGCGCAATAATGCCGGCCAACGCCCCAATGCCGAATCCAATTCCCTGGCCGGATTGCATCCAGCCCGAGCTAAACCAGTTGGAGTTAACTCCATACAAATACGTGCCAGCCAGCACCGTCACCATCCCGGACCCAAGCATGACCTTTGAAAGGCTGGTCTTCGTCATCAGATGACCGGCGAATTGCCTGCCTGTGTCGCCCGTCGCGCCGATGGCCGGACCCACTACCAGATTCATCAGGATGGCCCCTCCCGCCCAGACGATCCCAGCGATGATGTGAAGAAAACGTACAACCGCGAATACCATTATTGCTCTCCTTGTCTAAAGAAATAGAGTTTTACAGCAATTGCTAGAACACAAACCAATGCATGACGATACACAATTCGGTAAAGTTCCCCGCCCGCGCGAGGGATGATAGAATCGAACCATGCCGGACCTTTCCGCTTCCCTGCAAAAACATGACCTGGGACATCTCCGCATCGTGGCCGGATTCTGGGGACTCGAATTGGAATCCATCGACTCAGATTCCGCCATTGAAGAACTCGCCGCCTCCTTGCTGGATCTGGAAGCTGTTACTGAAACGATCGACATTCTCCCCGCTGAAGCCCGTTCTGCGCTGACCGCTCTTATAGAATCCGACGGCAAAATGGAATGGCCGGCCTTCGCCCGCAAGCACGGCGAGATTCGCGAGATGGGTCCAGGCAAACGAGACCGGGAACATCCGCACCTCAAACCAACTTCCACATCTGAACTTCTCTTTTATCGAGCATTGATCGCAAGGGCATTTTTTGAAACGGACAAAGGCTTGCAGGAATTCGTCTTCATCCCCGATGACTTGTTTGAAATCATCGTTGAAGCGGGGATGCAACATGCCCTGCCCTTGAAGAAAAACGAGCCGCTGGGCCGCCCCGCTACACCGGTGGAAAAAGCCCGTGAAATCCCCGCCACCGACCATGTGCTCGATGATGCGGCAACCTGCCTTGCCGCATTGCGAATGGGCAAGGCAGGTTTCACACCCGACCCGAAGTTGGTTGAACTATTAACAACAGCAAAACTTATTAAGAAAGATTCTCCGCAAACGGAATCGGTCAAAAAATTCCTGGAAGCCTCCCGCCCAGAAGCATTGATGCTGCTTAATAAAGCGTGGCTTGCTTCGGATACTTTCGATGAGCTGCGCCTGATGCCGGGGCTCATCTGTGAAGGCGAGTGGAAGAACCAGCCGCAAGTAACCCGCGAATTCTTGATGAATTTGGTTAATGATATTCCGCAGGGGAAATGGTGGAGCATCCCCGCCCTTCTCAAAGCTGTCAAGGAAAAATACCCCGATTATCAACGCCCCGCCGGTGATTATGATTCCTGGTTCATCAAACGCGAATCGGACGGCCAGTTCCTGCGCGGCTTTGCCTATTGGGATGCGGTGGATGGCGCATTGGTGAAATATTTTATCCATGTGCTGCATTGGATGGGCGCAGTTGATCTTGCTTCGCCAGAAGAAGGCAAGGAGTTTACGGCGTTTCGAGTAATCGAGTCAAAAGTCGAAGGTCAAAAGTCAAGAGACCTTCGACCTTCGACTTTTGACGGAAAATTGAATGTTTCCTCCAATGGAAGAATCACCATCTCCCGCTATTTCTCGCGCGCAGTTCGCTATCAAATTTCACGGTTTTGTGATTGGGATAGTGAAAAAGGAGATGATTATCTTTACTCCGTCAGTGCACAATCTCTGCGGCGCGCGGGTGAACAGGGATTGAAAGCAGAGCAATTGCTTGCGCTTTTAGTTAAGTATACAAACGGCAGCGTCCCGCCTGCAATGGTGAAGGCGCTAAAACGCTGGGACTCACACGGCGCAGAAGCCCGGGTGGAGAGTCTGCTTGTGCTAAGAGTCAGCAGGCCGGAGGTTATGGAAGAGATGCGCAGCTCGAAGGCAGGGAAATTTTTG
This sequence comes from Anaerolineales bacterium, assembly GCA_014860745.1. Classification (GTDB taxonomy): domain Bacteria; phylum Chloroflexota; class Anaerolineae; order Anaerolineales; family Villigracilaceae; genus Villigracilis. The sequence goes on along the minus strand of JACZJC010000076.1, from coordinate 6,360 downwards.
GGCGAATTATTAAGTCCGACGGCAGTGGTCGTCAAAAGTGGAGCCATCGAAAAAGTGATGGCGGCGTTGGCCGAGCTGGGTCTGCTGGCGGAAGTGATAAGTGACAAATAGATTCATGACACATCGCGCATGGGGAAATCGCTATAATCAAATTGCATTTCCAACAAGGAGATAAACATGTCGAAGACCGATTGGATCCAGCAAGAGATCGATGGCCTGAAATCGCAGGGACTGTACAATAACATCCGTACCATTGGTTCGCCGCAGGGCGCGTGGCTGATCGTGGACGGGAAGAAGGTGTTGAATTTTTGCTCGAACAATTATTTGGGATTGGCGAACCATCCCACGTTGACGGCGGCCGCCAAAAAAGCGACTGATGAAATGGGCGTGGGCCCCGCCGCCGTCCGCTCGATTGCAGGGACGATGACCCTGCATGTGGAATTGGAAAAACGCCTTGCGGAATTCAAAGGCGCGGAAGCAACGATTACGTTTCAAAGCGGTTTCACGGCGAATTTGGCGACCGTGCCGGCGCTGGTTGGGAAAGAGGATGTGATTTTTTCAGACCGATTGAATCATGCATCCATCATCGATGGCTGCCGTTTGTCCGGCGCGAAGATCGTTGCGTATGAGCATAATGATGTGAAATCGCTGGAGGAACAGATCAAGGCAAATTTGAGTCAGTTCCGCCGCGCGTTGATCATCACCGACGGTGTCTTCAGCATGGACGGGGATATTGCGCCGCTGCCCGATATTTATGAAGTGGCGAAGAAGTACGATATTTTGTTGATGGTGGATGACGCGCATGGTGAGGGTGTGCTCGGCAATGGCGGACGCGGAATCGTGGATCATTTTGGCCTGCACGGCAAAGTGGATGTTGAGGTGGGTACTTTTTCCAAAGCCTTCGGTGTAGTGGGCGGAGTCGTGGCTGGGAAATCGGTCATCATCGAGTGGCTGCGTCAGCGCGGACGCCCGTTCCTGTTCTCCTCCGCGATGACTGTCCCGGACACGGCGGCATGTCTCGCGGCGGTGGATCTGCTCGAAGATTCCACTCAGCTTGTGGATAAACTTTGGGAGAACGCCAAGTACTTCAAAGCAGAAATGAAGAATCTCGGATTCAATACTGGTGTGAGCGAGACTCCCATCACGCCCATCATGCTCGGTGAAGCGCCGCTGGCACAGCAGTTCAGCCGCGAGTTGTTCGAAGCGGGCGTGTTTGCCATGTCGATCGGTTTCCCGACCGTTCCACAGGGCAAGGCACGGATTCGCGTGATGATCTCTGCCGCGCATTCGAAGGATGATTTGAATCAAGGCCTGGAGGCGTTCAAGACTGTGGGAAAGAAATTGGGTGTGATCTAGTATAGAAGACGGAAGATATAAAGCGGCGCAGGGCGGGCGCTGCTTTTGCTTTTAATGCATCCATTCATCGCCAAACTTGCAGGCCGCACGGCAAACGGCGCAGGGCGGGAGTATGGTAAAATCCCGCTCGCACCCCCGAAAATCCTCGGGATGAATCTGGAGGGATGGCCGAGCGGCTGAAGGCGCATGTCTTGAAAACATGTTTGGGTCACACCAACGTGGGTTCGAATCCCACTCCCTCCGCTGGCAAGTGTTGACGACATGGGATTTACGATTACAATACCCTTCGTAACTTGTATTGGGGAGGTGCCAGAGTGGCTGAATGGGCTCGCCTGCTAAGTGAGTGCCGGGTTAAACCGGTCGCGGGTTCGAATCCCGCCCTCTCCGCTGAAAATACGCTCAAGGTTGGGCGTATTTTTCTTTTCCGTTCGCGTGCCCCCATTGAGGGGATGGTATTCAAACTCCGCCCTCTCCGCTGAAAATACGCTCAAGGCTGGGCGTATTTTTCTTTTCCGTTCGCGTGCCCCCATTGAGGGGATGGTATTCGAACTCCACCCGCTCCGTTGAAAATACGCTCAAGGTTGGGCGTATTTTTCTTTTCCGTTACAGACTAATCCATTTATTCCCCAACATATTTCGGATAGACTGCCCTGTATCCCAATATTTCACCAAGCAAACCCAGTGTGGAGCCAAGTATTTTCTGCGCAACCATGGATGGACTCGCCATGTAATTCCCGTGTTTGATGGCCGTTCGGACGGTCACTGCCTCTTGGAATAGTTTGGCAACTCCCTTTTTAGGCCGGGTACGATCCAGCGCCATGCCGGTCCGCGTGGCAAAGATGCCAAGGATGTCCTGCACTGCGGCGGGACTGGGTTTTGCAAAGTGGTCGCGCTGACGATAGACCAACTCTTCGTCGGTGGCGTTCCACGGGTGGAGGTGGAAGTGACCGGGTTCCACAACAAAGGACTCGCCCGCTTTCGCAATTCTTTCGATTCCATCGAGTTTGTATTTGGCGGTGCCTTTGATGATCTCGAAGGTTTCTGTCCATGTTTGGTGGAGATGTTCCCCCAGATCGGAGCCGAGCTTGGAGGTGCGGGTGACCTCCAACAGCCAGCCCATTCCGTTTGTCTCTGCATCGCTTTCCAAAACCACTGTTTTGGTTTTGGTGGCGGGATGTTCAAAGGTAAACCCTGCTCGTATCAAGTGGGTTGCTCCCTATCTCCAGAGATTTCCATATCCGTATTCACCTTCGAGGAGTTTTCCTTCGGCGAAGCGCTCGAAGCGGAAGGGAGTGATGTCGACAGTCTTGGGTTTGCCGTCCAATATCAACTCCACCATACTTGCGCCCGCGGCGGGGGAGGTCTTGAAGCCGGTGCCGCTCAATCCACAGGCAAGGTAGAACCCGTCAAGCCCCGAGGCGCTATAGATGGCGCGCTGATCGGGGGTCAGCCCGTCGCGTCCCACATGGATCGACTGCAAGCCGCTCTCTTCGATCTTGGGTATACGCCTGACCATGTTGTCTATGAGATTTTCGAGGAATGAGGGGGAGGGCGTTTGTTCGTCGGCTTCGGGGGTTTCGTTGCGCAGAGAATCGTCTTCGCTGGCGGCCAGGATGAGTGCACTGCCCTCGGGGCGGAAGTAGCAATTGGCGATATCGTCGATCACCGCGGGGAATCTGCCAAGCGACGGCGGACGATGCAGAAAGGCGACATCGTGAGTCCACGTTTCAAGCGGGACTTCGATTCCTGCGAGGCTCGCGACTTGCTTTGCCCACCTCCCGGCTGCGTTGATGACGATGGGCGCGTCGAATTCCCCTTGTGTGGTGCTGACGCCTGTCACGCGTCCGCCTGACGTGTGGACAGCAGTAACTTCACAATTTTGAATCAGCGTTGCACCGTTGCGTTTTGCGGACTCGATGAACGAATTGGTGGTGAGGGTGGCGTCGGCATAGCCTGAATCGGGTTCGTAGGCGGCGAAGTCGAACTGGTCGGTGACGAGGTCGGGGAAAAGTTGATTCACCTCCGCGGCCGGGATAATCGAGGTGTTGATGCCGATGCGCTGCTGGTTGGCGACATTGCCGCGGAGTTTTTCTTCATACTCGCGCTTGACGATTTTCAAGAAGCCGGTGTTGATGAAGCCGCACTCACCGCCGACGCGTTCCTTCCAATTGCTGTAGTAATTTTTATAACTGACAAAAGTCAGTTCTGCCTCCACGGCGAGGTCGTAGTGCATACGGACGAGTCCGCTGGAGTAACCGGTGGCCCCTGAGGCAACAGTCTTACGTTCCAGGATGGCGGGTTTGAGTCCGCGCTCGGCGAGGTGAAAGGCGATGCTTGCACCCATTACGCCCGCTCCGATGACGATGGCATTATAGGATTGAGTCATGGGGGATTCCTTTTCTTAACCACGAAATGTATGAAGGCTCACAAAGGGAGGTTGACTGAAGATGTTATTGATTTTCTGCGATGTTGCAGTGAATTGTAGCAGGATTCATAACCAATGGAAGCGGAGAATTCGTGTTTCCAGCGTTCATTTCACGCGAATGGAATTTTATCCTTGTTATTTTGTTGTCCCGTTCCACTCAATATCGAAGGTGGATGCCCCCAGCGGCGAAATCCCCTCCCTCCGCGCCAGCGCCAGATAGGCAAAGATGCTCCGGAACTGCAAAAGAAACGGCAGGGGGTCTTTAAAATCCAGGATCACATCATTGCTGGTGAAGAAGGTTTTCAGCCAATCCAGAAACCGACCCTTTTTTATTGCGGCAGGCAGGGCATAGATCAGCATGGCGGTGGAAAGCATGTGGGTGGATTTATCCGCGGGGGTGATGCATCCGGGCTGCGGGTTGATGAACGACTCCACGAATTGAGGATGCGACGCCAGCAAATGCACGCCGCTCGTCGCGCGGGGGTTGCATTCCAGTGCAAATAATCGGCCGTTCGCCGATTGAATGAAATCGAAGGCGATCTGCCCGCTGAAATGATTTTCCATCACAAATCGTTTCACCCAATTGAAAATGATGGGGTGTTCCACATGCTCGAAAGAAACGGCTGCGCCCAATCCCGCCGTAAAGCGCGAAGGATAGGTTGTATGCGCATGGATAACTCCATTGTGGCAGACGGAATACGTGCAATACTCGCGGCCATTGATGTATTCCTGCGCGATCCACGGCGAATCAAACTTCAGTGTGGATAATGCCTGTTGAAGCGGAGGCAGGACCAGGGTCCGTACTGCGAAGCGTGAGTAGACGGGCTTCAACACCAGTTCACGCCAGTGTGCATACGCATGCAGCAGGTCATCGCGGCTGTTGAGCAGGATCGTCTCGGGCGCATACAGGTCCATCCCAATCGCGTTGACGACGAAATTCCATTTGTTGTGCAGCTGGTTTAATTTTTGGATCGGTTCGGCGAAGACAGAGCACGGCAGACTGTCGCGCCCCATACTGACGTAAAAAATTTCCTCGCAGGTGGGGATGAGCAGATCGATATTATTTTCAATGATGATGTTTTTCAACGCCGTGAGAAACGCCTCTTTGTTTTGACGGGGAGCCGGTACAAAAAAATTGGCCTTCACCGCCACTGACGGCTGACTCAAATGCTTGCGCAAAGACTCCGCCATGAAAACGGTATGCCCCGCGCGATGAAATGCGCGAGCCAGTTCCAGCGTTGCGGGCGCGCGCCCGCCGGTGAGGAGAATGTTCATAGAGTTATGTCATTGCTTCGGGCGAAGAACACGCCCTCGCAATGACGATAATTAAAACGTCAACACCATCCCGCCAATGGATAATCCCGCGCCCGTGCCAACCAACAGCACCTTATCTCCGCGCTGAATGCGTCCATCACGCACCCCCTGATATAACGTGACAGGAATCGACGCTGCGACACAATTTCCAAGGGTTTCAATGGTTTGGATGATTTTATCCTCTTTCCAGCCAAAACGCTCCAGCATCATCAGACCAACCTTGCTCGCCTGATGCGGCACGACCACATCCACATCCACCATGCTCTTCGAAAGGCCCGGATACAACTCCTCCAAAAACTCATGCGCGATTCCGCGCACCATCCTCAGCACAGCGGGACCATCCATGTGAAAGAGGTCATCTTCAGGGTTGTGTCCTGCGAAACGCGGATGGAACCGCGAGCCGCCGCCCATAATGGTGGTGAGATACGCGCCATCGCCAAAGGTCTTGAAATGAGCATGATGAATCATCGAAGCATCGCCCGCATCCGCTCGCGTGACCACAACCGCCGCCGCCGCATCCCCCACCAACGATGCAGACTCAGGTTCCTTTGGATTAATTCCGCACGAAGCCACATCCGCGCTGGCGATGAGAATGTTCTTGTATCGTCCTGTGCAAATAAAATTTGACGCGATATCCATTGCCGCGACAAAACTCAAGCAGGTTGTATGGACGGTCATGGCAGGAATGCCGGATTTCCCCAACCCAAGCTGACGTTGGATCAACACACCGGTGTCCGGAATCGCCTGTTCACCCGTCCCGGACGCGTTGATGATGAGGTCGAGTTGATTCGGTTTAAGGTTGGCCTCCCCCAACGCCTCGCGCGCCGCCTCCGCAGACATGTATGACGATGTTTCATCTGTCACCCATCTGCGCTCGCGCACGCCATTCCGCCGCTCCACCCAGCCTGATGGCACACCGCACATCGCTTCCAACTCCGAGCTTGGCACGATGCGTTTCGGTAAATATCTTCCCAAACCTATAATTTTGAGAGGGATGTTGACCTGCATGATTCTCCTTATTTATGTCGTTGCGAGGGCTGGTGGTCGAGTAGGACGAAGTCCGTACCGAGACCCCAGCCCGAAGCAATCTCCAGTTGATGAGAAGATTGCTTCGTCGTCGTCCCTTCGGGGCTCCTCCTCGCAACGACATTAGAAATCGTTTTTCTTAAAATACGGAATCGCCGCCTTCGATACCTGTCCGATCAACTTCCATGGCATCTGCCTCATTTTCGGCAAATGCTTCGTGTACACCGCGTTGTATTCCG
>JACZJC010000075.1 GCA_014860745.1 Anaerolineales bacterium | reverse complement strand
CCGCCAGCCTTCGAACGCGTGCGCGATTTTTCCGCGCGATAGAAACGGTCGAATATGTGTGGCAGATCTTCGGCAGGGATGCCCGGACCCGTGTCCCGCACAATGACACGCGCCTGGTCGCCTAATTTTGACAGGCTTAGGAAGATGTCTCCGCCGGGCGGAGTGTATTGAATCGCATTTGAAACAAGGTTCAGAAAGACCTGCTTGAGCCGGTCGCGGTCTCCACTCACCATCGCCTGATCGATGTCATTGAGATGTACATTCACCTTGGTCTTCGCCAGCACCCGCATTTCGGTAAAGACTTCCGTCAGCAAAAGGTCCAATTCCACAGGCGCAAAGTTCAGTGCTAACTTGCCTGATTCCGCCTGTGCAAGCATCAGCAAGCCGCCTACCAAACGCGTCAGCCTGCCGGCTTCCTGGTCGATGCTGATCAGTGACTCTTCGTCGGCTTCTTTCATGCGGCGGATCAAATCCACATTGCCTTTGATCACAGTCAAAGGCGTGCGCAATTCATGGCTGACATCCGCAAGAAAACGCTGTTGTGATGTGAACAGGGATTCCAAACGTTCCAGTGTCTGGTTGAAAGAAATCACCAGGTCGCCGATTTCATCCTCGGCCGCATCCTTGTATGGGATGCGGCGCGAAAGGTCATCCGCACGGTTGATCTGGTCCACTGTTTCCGTAATGGATTCGAGCGGGGACAAGGCGCGTCCCAGCACCGCCCATGAGCCAATGGCCGCGAGCAAAACCGCCACCACCGAAATCACCACCATGGTCGAGAGCAGGTTGCTGCGTGTTGCATCCACAACTGTCAGGCTTGCACCCACTTGCAACGTCCCGATCACCCGTTCCCCCAATTGAAGGGGAATGCTCAACACCCGCAGGTGGGCTCCGTCGAGGTAGGAATCTTCATAGATCGGGCCGCCAGCTGTCAGCCCGATGGGATCGAGAGGTTTGACCAATGCCCCAATGCTGGGGGATGTCGCCACGATCCGCCCATCCGGTCCCCAGACCTGAACATAGGCATTGGAAGTCATATCCAATGGAGGAAGGCTGATCAGGCTCAACTCCCCTACTGAGTTGACCTTGGTGACTTGTGTAATATCGCGCGCCACGCCTTCCAGCATGGTATCCACCTGATTAAGAAGAATTACATTGACGAGAATATAAACCGCCGCGCCGAAAATCAAAAGAATTCCACCCATGAATGTTGTATATAACAAGGTAAGGCGCAGGCGTAACGACATGAGACCAGTGTAACGTGGTGAGTTTAAGATTACCTGAGAATAAGAAAAGCGGCAGGTTGAACTGCCGCTTGATTGCTACGGATTTTCCCTCAGCACATATCCCACCCCACGCACGGTATGGATGAGCCGCGCCTCCCCTTCCCCTTCCAGCTTCTGCCGCAGGTAGCGGATATACACTTCCAACACATTGCTTTCGCCGCCAAAATCATATCCCCACACGCGGTCGAAGATCACCTCGCGGGTCAGCACCTGCTTCGGGTGCCGCAGAAACAATTCAAGCAATTCATATTCCTTCGCGGTCAGCGCAACAACGCGGGTTCCGCGCGAAGCCTGGCGTGAGCCGGTATCCAGCGAGAGGTCTGCAAATTTCAAAACGGGAATGCGCTCCGGCTGGGTTCGGCGCAGCAGAGCCCGCACCCTTGCCAGCAATTCATCCAGATTGAACGGCTTCACCATGTAATCGTCCGCGCCTGCATCAAGCCCCTGAATGCGGTCCTGCACAGTATCCTTGGCAGTCAGCATCAAAATCGGGATCGAGCCGCCGGTACGGAGCCGGTGGCACACTTCCAAACCGTCCATGCCGGGCAGCATCCAATCCAAAATCACAAGGTCAGGCGTATGATCACGCGCCGCGATCAACCCCATGCGCCCGTCGATGGCTGTATCCACCGTGTAGCCCTCATAAGCCAAACCGCGTTGCAACAGCTTTAGAATAGCCTGGTCGTCTTCGATAATAAGGATTCGCTCATTCATGGCATTACTCCTGTTCAAAATATACCATAATTTCGGATTGCTTATTTCCCTCCCAATGCTTTCACAGCCGTTCTGAAATCCTCCGGGTAATCTGCGTTAAAGTTCATCTCTTCATTCGTATTGGGATGAGTGAATTTCAACGAATAAGCATGCAAGGCTGGGCGCGCGATGATCCCGGTCTCCGGGGCGCTGTAAAGGACATCGCCCAAAAGTGGATGACCCAGCGCAAAGGCATGGACGCGAATCTGGTGCGTTCTCCCCGTCATCGGCGCCGCCTCCGCCAAAGCCGACGATTGATAGCGTTTCAGAATCTTGAACCTCGTCTCGGAGCGGACTCCGCTCTTGTTGTCCACCATCGTGCGGTGCTTGTGACCCACATTCACTCGCAGCGGAAATTTGGTGATTTTCTCGTCCCATTTCGGCAAGCCGTTGAGGATGGCATGATATATTTTTTCCACCTGATGCTTTTCAAACTGGATGTTCAACGAACGGTGTGCTTCGGCTGTCAATGCAAAGACGAGGATCCCGCTGGTGACCTTGTCGATGCGATGCACAACCCAGACCTTGCCGAATTGCTCTTCGAGCATTTTCACAAGATAGGGTGCATCCTTGTCCCACCCTTCGGGAAGAACCGAAAGACCGGCGGGTTTATTAATAACCAGGATTTGCTCATCGGAATGGATTATCTGCATACTTGAATTAAACCACAGAAGGCAGCCCGGTCATGAAGTAAATACTGATTGCAATCACCCAAATTCAAGAAAGACCTTTTATGTCGCTCTGTGCGCAGCGAAGGGTCTCCTCCGCAGAGCGGCGGTATCCAATTTAATTTCGAGAGCTCAACCGATCACTTTAATATTTTCGGGGGGCCGTAAACCGAGGAATTTCTTTAATTTTGAGATCACCCGTACATGAAACGGCGGAGGGGAGGAATGAAAAACCGCGAATTTCTTCACGTACTTTGGCACAGTCCAAATCGCTGTCAGCCCTTCAGGGAAGTACGCCGTGTCACCAGCCTTCAGGGTGTACTCAGCGCCCTCTTCTTGAATAATTACTTCGCCCTCAAGGATTTGAACGATCTCATCTTCGTAGTAAATGAACTTGAACTTGCCTGCGGTGCATTCCCACAATCCGCATGAAAAGTTGTTATCCTTCGCCTTAGCCAGCGGAATCGACCTAGAGACTGGATTGCCCCTAAGAATCCATGCCGGTTCGAGGGGAGTAGAAGTGAAATCGGTTCGGGTAGTGGAGCCGGTTTGAATTAATAGGCCTTGCTGTCCGGTGATTTTCAATTTGTGCCTCTTTCACTACTATTTATAAATGTCCTGGCAAAGGTTAGGTTGCTCATCTGCCGGAATATTATTGTCATTATACTTCCGGTACATTCAGAAATTTCCTGTTATTAACCTTGACATTAACGTTACGTCAGGGTTTATAGTAGCGCCATGTTCACTGTAAAACAACTCTCCAAGCTGGCGGGCATCACCCCCCGCACCCTGCATCATTATGACGAGATCGGCCTCCTCAAGCCATCCCGCGTGGGCGATAATGGCTATCGCTACTACGGGGAGGATGCCGTGCTGCGCTTGCAGCAGATTCTGTTCTACCGTGAGCTGGACATTCCACTCGACGACATCAAGAAGATCATGGGACGCCGTGACTACGATGTGATGGGTGCGCTTCAAAGCCACAAGGAAGCTCTGAGCAAACAGGCTGTGCGCATCAACCGTCTCATTCAAACAGTGGACAACACAATTATTCATTTGAAAGGAAACACAACAATGAGCGACGAAAAATTATTTGAAGGCTTTAGCGAAGAAGAGCAGGAGAAATATGCTCTTGAGGCGGAGCAGTTATACGACCCTGAAACCGTGCGCGAATCCAACCGCAAGTGGAAGGCGTACTCCGCAGCGAAGAAGGAAGTCATCTTGGCCGAAGGCAGCGCCATCTACAAGGATATGATCGCGGTCATCCCGAAGGGTGCCAAAAGCGCCGAAGTCCAGGCCATTGTCGAACGCTGGCGCAAGCACATGGACTATTTCTGGACGCCGAATTTGGAGCAGTTACTTGGCATTGCCAATGGCTACAGCGACGACCCGAGGTTCAAAGCCAACTTCGATAAGATGGACCTGCGCCTCGCTGAGTTCATGCGTGATGCAGTGAAGGTGTATGTGGACGGGAAGAAGTAAAAGTTTGTGAGTAAAGAGTAATAAGTGAAAATTAATAAGGAAGAGCCAGAACTGCGTTGCATCTCTGGCTCTTCCCATTAAAAATGGGGAACATTTTTCATATTTTGACGTTGAATCAATGAAACAATATCCTGGAGATAAACATGAAAAAGACTTCCCTAGCTTTGGTTACACTTTTCGCGCTTTCTGTAATAATTCTTTCCGCCTGCTCTGGCGGAGCGGCATCCACCTCCCCTACAGGAGAGTGGACATTGGTTTCCTACGGCGACGCATCCAACCCGACACCCGCCTTGCCAGATGTGGAAACATCCATCAACTTCAACGAAGATGGCGCGTTCGGCGGAAACGTGGGATGCAACTCCTTCGGCGCCGATTACAAAGTGGACGGTGACAGGATCACCTTCGGCTCGATTATGTCCACCATGATGTTCTGCGAAGGAATTTCAGATCAAGAAAGTATAGTGCTTGGTATTCTGACCGACAAAACAGTTCGCTACCAAATTGATGGGGATCAATTGACGCTCACATCCACAGACGGTGCATCGGTTGTAGCGCTGGCACGTAAATAAAAATATTCCGCTTAAAACAAAAACCAGAGATTTGACTCTCTGGTTTTTGTTTGATTAACTACTCGCTCCGCTGATTCGAGGAGTTAATCCCCTGCTTCGACTTACATGATCGCGGTCCAATGTCCTTGGTCAGTTTACGTTACCGCCAATTTCTGCATTGGATATTTCTCGTATCTCTTTTCTTCCATCACGCGGCGGATTCTATTGAAGCCTTCCCAAATCTCGGCAAATGAAATATACAGCGGCGCAAAGCCGAGGCGGAGGTTATCTGGAGCGCGGAAGTCGGGGATGACGTTCATCTCTTCGATAAGCGCACGGTTGATGCGGTAGCCTTCCGCGTGGCGGATGCTGATGTGTGAGCCGCGCATAGCAGAGTCAACTGGAGAGCCAAGGGAAAAGCCAAAGGGGACGAGCCAGTTTTCCGTTAAGAAGGAGGCGTAGTCGGTCATCATCATCGATTTTTCGCGGAGCGCATCCATGCCTGCATGCAGAGTCGGTTCGAGTGCAGCTTCCATAGTTAATAAAGAAATCATGGGTTGGGTGCCGGCGAGGAATCGTTGCGCGCCGGGGGCGGGGGTGTAATCGAGATCGAAGTCGAAGGGATTTTTTTGCCCCCACCAACCCCAGATGGGCGAAGAGAGTTTTTCTTGAATCTTTTTATTCACGTATAAGAACGCAGGCGCGCCGGGTCCGCCGTTGAGATATTTGTAGGTGCAGCCGATGGCGAGGTCGGCGTTGCAATCGTCGAGGTGGACAGGGACGGAGCCGACGGAATGGGACAAATCCCACAAAACGAGTGCGCCTTTTTTGTGAGCGAGGTCGGTGATGCGCTGCATATCATACATGTAGCCGCTTTTGAAGACAACATGCGAAAGCGTGACGAGTGCGGTGTTTTCGTTGATGGCGGTTTCTAGCGCGGCGAGGTCGGGGGTGATGTCGTTGTCGCTCGCGCCAATGCGGATGATTTCGTAATTGCCCTCACCCCTAGCCCCTCTCCCAGAGGGTGAGGGGGATAGTACAGCGTTGATGCCTTGCAAGATATAAAGGTCAGATGGAAAGTTGAAAGTGTCGGTGATGGTGCGAGTTTTATTAGGCTGATACGTAAGCGCAGCGGTCACAAGCTTGAAGAGGTTTACCGAAACTGTATCGCTGACAAGGGTTTGACCGGAAGCCGCGCCGATGAGCTGCCCGATCTTATCGCCCACGCGGGAAGGAGCTTCCCACCAGCCTTTGTTCCAGCCGCGGATCAAGTCCACGCCCCATTGTTCATCAACAATCTGGCGGGACGCGTCCTGCGCGGCTTTGGGCATCATGCCAAGCGAGTTGCCGTCAAAGTAGATCAGGTTTGGGTCGTGAATCAAAAACTGGTTGCGAAAAGAGGCGAGCTTATCCTCTGAGTCAAGCTGCAAAGCAAAATCACGAGAGGAGGAAAATGAGGTCATGGACTTATTTTACCTTTTGAATCAAAAGAGGCGGATGTGATCCGCCTCAAACTTTATTCTTCTTTTCGCAGTGCAGGGAACAAAAGCACCTCGCGAATGGAATGTTTATTGGTCAGCACCATTGCAAGACGGTCCACGCCCATGCCAAAGCCGCCGTTTGGTGGCATGCCGTATCGCATAGCGCGCAGATAATCCTCATCCATCGGATGCTTCTCTTCGTCATCGGCGGCGTAATCGCGTCCCATTTCGAGGAAGCGTTGTTCCTGGTCGAGCGGGTCATTCAACTCGGTGAAGGCATTACACAACTCAAAGCCCGCCACGTATCCCTCGAATCGTTCCACAGTAAGCGGATCGCCAGGGATGGACTTCGCCAGCGGGGAAATATCGCGCGGGTAGTTATAAAGGAATGTCGGCTGGATGAGAGTCGGTTCGAGAAACTCACTGAGCAGGAAATCGATCAGCTTACCGCGCGTAGCCTTCGGGTCGGGCGCCGCTCCGGGTTGATTCTCTTTAATGGCTCGCAGCAACGCCTCGGCAGTTTTATGCTGGGCAATGTCAATGCCGCTGGTTTCCAAAATTCCCTGCCTCATTTCCAATCGCTTCCACGGCGGTTTGAACTCCAGCTCGTGCTCGCCATATTTGACCTTGGTAGAACCGGTCACCTGTTCGGCCGCATAGGAGACCATTTGCTCGGTGAGCTCCATCACTTGCAGGTAATCGGCATACGCCCAATAGAATTCCAACTGCGTGAACTCGGGGTTGTGTTTGAACGAAACACCCTCGTTGCGGAAGTCGCGCCCAAGCTCGTAGACTTTTTCAAGATTTCCAACGAGCAGTCGTTTGAGATATAGCTCGAATGAAATCCGCAGGTACATATCCTGATCAAGCTCATTGTGATGCGTAACAAACGGACGCGCCGCGGCGCCGCCGTATAACGGCTGGAGAATGGGCGTTTCCACCTCGAGAAAATCATGGTCATCGAGAAAGGTCCGCAATGCTTTGACCAGTTTCGCACGCTTGCGGAATGTCTCGCGGACTTCGGGGTTGGCGGCAAGGTCGGCGTATCGCTGGCGGGCGCGAATTTCGGGATCATCCAGCGTGGCATACCGGACGACGGTGCCGTCCTCTTTCGTCACATCTTTGTCAGCGGGGAGCGGAGTGATGGATTTGGCAAGCAGCTTGAAGTCGTGAACATGAAGCGACACTTCACCGGCTTTGGTGCGCATCATCACACCCGCTGCTTCGATGAAATCGCCCAGGTCGAACATCTTGTTGAGAAATGCCAGCCGGCCTTCGCCCACTTCGTTTACGCGGAAGAACAACTGAATCTTGCCGTCGCCATCTTCAATATGAACAAAGGAAAGTTTGCCCTTTGGGCGCATGGAGCGGATGCGTCCCGCAAGCGTGGCTTTCACTTCCTTCGTCTCATCGGATTCGAATGCAGCGATGGCTTGCGCGCTGGTGTGAGTCCGCGCGGCGCGGGTGGGATAAGCCTCCACACCCTCGGCGCGGAGTTCCTCCAGTTTTTGCAAACGGATTTTTTCGAGAGAGTTGTATTCTGCCATGATCGTAAGTGTTCTTTCGTCATTTTTCTTTCGCAGCAAGAGTCACGAAAGAAGAAAAAAGGGATAAGGAGAAAATAAAAAGCCCCGCGACCCAAAACTACAGGCACGCGGGGCGAATGGGTACGCGTCCTGTTCTTAGCCGACTTTGATGATCTTAACGTTGTATGTTCCGCCGGGGGTTTCCACTTTTACAACTTCGCCGACTTTGTGTCCCAAAATGGCCTTGCCGATCGGGGATTCGTTCGAAATTTTCCCTTCGCGGGGGTTGGCTTCTGCCGCTCCCACGATGGTAAAGGTCTCCGCTTCGAAGTTCCCTTCCTTAATGGTCACCTTGGTCCCTACTTGAATGGCATCGGTCTTCTTGGTTTTGCCGTTCTCTTCGATGATTTGAGCGGTGGCGAGTAAGAGGTCCAACTCCTGAATGCGGCCTTCCACAAAAGCCTGCTCGTTCTTGGCGGCCTCGTACTCCGCATTTTCGATCAATTCCCCGCCTTCCATCGCCTCATGCAGCCTCGCGGCCACTTCCATTCGCTTGGTTGTGCGCAGATGATCCAGTTCCTCTTGTAGCTTTTGAAAGCCCTCTTTGGTAAGGAAATTGGTTGGCATAGTATTGTCCTGCACTAATAGAATTTTGCATCTCTGGATCAGAGATGCAATCGATTAAAAATTTCCGGGGGTTTTGTCCGGAAAGGTGCGTTTACTATATCATGATTCAAAATGAGATTCAAGTGCCAAAAGTATTGCGAACAACCCAACATTTGTCTAGACAGACCACCAAAGTCGGATTCCGCCATTTTCTGACCAATATTTCCGAATTTGGGAGCGGACATGTTCCGGGCCATCAAACAAGCTGCTGATCTGGGATTCGTACGCCAAAACCGCTTCCTGCCACCGCTTTAGGCCTGCTTCTCCTACCACATGAGCATTTGCCTCCATCCCAGCTGTCTGCGGACCGAGTTCTTCCGGTACCTTGAAAAGGTAGGGAATATCGGCATAATACAGCACAGGCCGCCCCAGCAAGTCCACAGCCCTACGAACAAGAATATGGTCAACGTGTGAACCAAGACCAAGTTGGCAGACCAGTTGGTCGGTCGGTTCGAGGCGTGCGGAAATGGCTTCCGCAATTTCGGCGGGTAAATCCGCTTCGTCTTCATGCGGGGGCAAATAAATATCTCCGTATAACCAGTCGCCGTTTTTGCCGCGGCGGTAGATGCAATCCAAAAAATCAAAGTAGACGGGCTGTGCGCCGACGATCTGGCAGGCGCGGGCATCTTCAGCGCGGCGCGCGCGAATCACATCCCCCGCCGATGGGATTCCCCATTCAAAATGAAGCACTTGCGCATACGGCGAAAGCTCCTCCGAGGGCGGAAAGCCGCATAGGATCGTCCAAATTTCGACCGGTGTGCCAGCCTGTGTTTGTTCGTAAATCAGGCCGCCAGCTGAGAGCACGCCGTCATCCAAGTGAGGTGAAATATAAACCCAACGCATGGGCGCATTTTTACCACAAAATAGCAATGGTAATAAAATAGGATGTATTGTAAACTTCCCGGATAAACACGAGGCAGCATGAAAGAGAGACGCAAAGAGGCACGCAAAAATTTAATGGCCTACACCCAGGTCTTCGACCTGTATGGCGGTTTTCTGCTTGGGTATCTTAGTGAGATGAATTCACATGGCGCGATGGTGATCGGGGAAAAGACCATGAAGGAAAACTCTGAGCTCACAATTTCCATTGAACTGCCGGAACTGCCCGGCATCCGTGCCACGCGCATGACAATTCCGGTACGGGTGGTATGGTGTCAGCAGGACCTTAGCCCGCAGTTTTTCAACATCGGATTTGAGTTCAAGGAAGTAAGCGCGGAGCAAAAAGCCATGATCGAGGCAATCATACAAAATTATGAGTTCCGCCGCGATACGCCGAATTATCCGCCCCGCCCGGGTCAGAAAACCTAGCAGAAGGAATAAGGCAAGGCAAAGGTGACAGCTCCAAAGTGGAACTGTCACCTTTTATGTTAAACTTCCAATCATGCCAAACGCCAGTTCGATCTTTTTCAGCGCTCCAAAGCAGGTTGAGATTCGAGAATCGATCCTCCCTCCGTTGAAAGCGGATGAGGTGCGCGTGGAAACCATTTGCTCCGCCGTCAGCGCAGGGACCGAGATGCTGGTGTATCGCGGTCAATTCCCACAGTTGAAGGATGCACACGATTCGGTCAGCAGCGAGTTAATGTATCCGCTGGCGTATGGGTATGCGTGTGTGGGAAAAGTAAGGGAAGTAGGGAAGGAAGTGAACAGTGAATGGTTGAATCGGCTGGTATTTGCGTTTCATCCCCACGCTTCATCCTTCCACATTCATCCCTCTTCCTTAATTCCCATTCCCGACTCCCTAAAACCTGAAGCTGCCTGCTTCCTCCCAAATATGGAGACGGCTGTGAATCTGGTGCAGGATGGCGCACCGATCCTTGGGGAACGGGTCCTGGTGTTGGGCCAGGGTGTGTTGGGATTATTGACAGCTTCCTTATTAAGCGAGTTTCCTTTGGAGAGATTGGTGACGGCCGATCATTTTGAATTGAGACGCAAGGCTTCGCTTCAAATTGACCGAAAAGTGAAAACGTTTGATCCGAGTTTCGAGGAGGTTCGCAAAGGCTCATCTGCCTACGCGCAGAATAAATTCGACCTGGTTTTTGAACTGAGCGGCTCCCCTTCTGCGTTGAATGATGCCATCGCATTGACTGCCTTTAGCGGGCGGATCGTCATCGGCTCATGGTACGGACAAAAACGCGCGGAGATCGATCTGGGTGGTGCATTTCACCGTTCGCGCATTCAGATCATCTCATCCCAGGTGAGCACGATATCACCCGCGTTGAGCGGGCGATGGGATAAAACACGCAGGTTCGAGGTCGCGTGGGAGGCGTTGGCACGAATCCAACCGGAAAAGTGGATCACCCATCGCTTTTCGATCGGGGAGGCAGGCAGGGCATATCAATTTCTCGATGAGAATCCGCAGGAAATGATACAGGTTATTTTTAGTTATTGAATCGAGTATGTCGCACCTGACTCGATGAGATCGGTCTCCCAGAAGCTGCAACGAATTTCCGAGATACAGATTTATGGAATTCAACTACACCCGCTTTCATCTTACACGATGTAAAGGAGCGAAATGTCGTTTGAGCTCATCCTGATCATTGCGGCCGGTCTTTTACTTGTCAGTGTGCTGGCAGGCAAACTATCCGACCGCTCCGGGATTCCCGCCCTTTTGCTGTTTTTGGGAATTGGGATGCTGGCAGGCTCGGACGGACCTGGTGGAATTTACTTCGACGACCCCGCACTAACACAATTTATCGGCATTCTTGCTTTGAACCTAATTCTGTTTGCCGGTGGGCTGGATACACATTGGACCGATGTGCGCCCCGTGTTGAAATACGGCATTGTGCTTTCCACGCTTGGGGTATTGATCACCGCGTTGGTAGTGGGAATTACCGCGGAATATCTTTTAGGCTTCACTCTATATGAAGGGCTTTTGCTCGGAGCCATTGTTTCCTCCACCGATGCGGCAGCAGTCTTTTCGATTTTGCGTTCGAAAAGCGTGGGATTGAAAGGCAAACTCCGTCCGTTGCTGGAACTGGAATCTGGAAGCAACGACCCGATGGCGGTTTTCCTGACAGTTGGCATGATCCAGTTGTTGACGCAACCCGAAGCCCAGATCACCGACCTGTTCGGAACCTTTGTCCTGCAGATCTTTGTGGGGATTATCTGCGGTTATATTTTTGGAAAACTGTTGGTATTTCTCGCCAACCGCATCCAGCTTGGCTTCGAGGGACTGTACCCCGTATTGAGTCTATCCATCGTTTTTCTGGCATACAGCATCGCCAACACCCTTTATGGAAATGGGTTCCTGGCCGTATATCTTGCCGGGATCATCGCGGGACATCAGGACTTTGTGCATCGCCGCAGTGTCATCCGTTTTCATGATGGTGTGGCATGGTTAATGCAAATCACCATGTTTTTGACTCTTGGACTGCTGGTCTATCCCTCTGAAATTCCGCCGATCATCACTACGGGATTGCTGATCGCCATCTCATTGATTTTTCTCGCCCGCCCGATCAGTATCTTCCTCACCCTTCTGCCGACAGGGTTCACATTTAAGGAAAAAACCTTAATTTCTTGGGTGGGGCTCCGTGGCGCAGTTCCGATCATCCTGGCCACTTATCCGCTTCTGGCTGGGCTTAAACAGGCCGAATCCATTTTCAACATCGTCTTCTTCGTGGTCATTACATCCGCCTTATTGCAGGGAGCCACCATCCCTTATGTCGCGAAGTGGCTGGGCGTGGATGTTCCGGTGGTCAAGAAACCGATCTATCCGATAGAATTCACGCCTGTCAGCGGATTCAAAAGTGAGCTAAAGGAACTTACCATCCCCGCAGGTTCCCCAGCAGACAATAGAACCATTGTGGAGATGTACCTGCCGCAGGAATTTCTCATTATCCTGATCGCTCGGGAGAATGAGTTCATCCTCCCGAGCGGCGGCATCACCCTGCGCGCAGGCGATACCTTAATCGTGCTGGCCGATATGGAAACCTTCACCAAAGTCGAAAACAAATTAAATTCAAACGATTCACTTTAATAGGAGCACTCATGTACACACTTGGAGTACGCAGGGAATTCATCGCCCGTCACTTTTTGATCGGCGGGGATTGGGGGCCTGAAAATTTTCCCAATTCACATCACTATATTCTGGAATTACAGCTTGAAGGCAGCGACCTAGACCAGCACGGCTACCTTGTAGATATTGTGGACGTGGAAAAACATCTTGATGAAGTGGTTGGTTATTACAAGGAGCAGATGCTGAACGAAAAGCCTGAGTTTGCGGGATTGAATCCATCCATCGAACATTTTTCAAGAATTCTCGTCGAATCATTGAATGAAAGAATCAGGGCGAAAAATATTTCCGCCCTCAAGGTGGTGTTGTGGGAACATCAAAACGCATGGGCAGCGTATTTGGTAAAACGTTAGTTTGTGCCTTATTGAGAGATAACTCTCTCCCGACGAAACATCTCACATTTAATATTCGAGACTCTCCTCTCAGAGTGACACGCATACATGAAAATCGGCCTCGTCATCTATGGATCACTTGACACCCTCAGCGGCGGATACATGTATGACCGCCGGCTGGTGGAATATCTCCGCGCGCGGGGAGATGAAGTGGAGATCATTTCGCTGCCGTGGCGGAATTATGCAGCGCATCTAAGCGACAATTTATCATTCAAACTGCCGCAGAATTTGGATATTCTGATTCAAGATGAATTAAATCATCCTTCGCTGATCGGGGTAAACCGGGGGAAGCATCCTTATCCCATTATTTCACTTGTCCATCACCTGCGCTGTTCCGAACTTCGCCCCAAATGGCAAAACACACTTTATCGCATCATCGAAAAGAAATATCTGCAAAGCGTGGATGGTTTCATCTTCAATTCGCAGACGACCAAACACGTGGTGAATAGTTTAATAGGGAGTAGTAAACCCGACGTAGTTGCCTATCCACCCACGGACCGGTTTGGAGATGCCATTTCGGAAAGTGAAATTGAAGAAAGAGGAAAGAAGAAAGAACTGCATATTCTCTTCCTCGGCAATGTGATGGGGCGCAAAGGACTTCACACCCTTTTAGAGGTAGTCAAAGGTCTAAAGTCAAAAGTCATTGTGGATGTGGTTGGTTCTCTCACATCCGAACCTGAATACGCCAAGCAAATGCAAGAGTACATCGCCCAAAATGATCTTTCCTCTTTCGTCTTTCTTCACGGCTCTCTTAATAATGAACCGCTCATCGAAAAATTTAAACAAGCCCATTTGCTCGTCGTCCCATCTTCTTATGAAGGCTTTGGCATCGTCTACCTCGAAGGGATGGGCTTTGGCCTGCCCGCCATCGGCACAACAGCCGGCGCGGCGGGAGAAGTCATTCGGGATGGTGTGGATGGGTTTTTAATCCAGCTGGGAGATTCTCATTCGCTGGCAACCAAGCTGCAGATGATAAATGAGAGGCGCGATGTCCTCCTCCAAATGAGCCTTGCGGCACGGAGTCGATATCTCGCCCAGCCGAAATGGAATCAGACGGCGAATCAAATTCGTGAATTTCTGCGTTCGTTTGCGTGATGAATGACTGAAACTTTGGGGGAGTTTTTCCGTATAATGAATACGGTAAAAATGGTACACACTTATCAAATCAATGGATTGGCACTGCAAACAGGCGACATTGTCTGCACGATGAATGGCAAGCCCGATATTCTGCCTGGCGAGTTTTGGCGGTTTATCGGCCGGCTCGTGCCGGGCGACGTGGATCATGTTGCGATCTATGTCGGCCCCGATGGGCGCTGCGTGGAAGCAGGCGCGCGCGGCGTGATTTCATTTAACGTGCCCAATGGACATTGGGATACCGAACGCATGGCGCGCCAGCGCGGTCATTTGTTCGATACGTTTTATGGAATTGCATCGCCGTTGGCCATGTTGGAAATTTCAGAAGATGAAGAACAGCGCATGCGCGCCGTTATTACCGGGTATGTGCTCGCACAAATTGGCAAGCCATATAACCTGAATTTTTTGAATTCCGATACTGAAGATTCTTTTTATTGCAGTCAGCTTGCCTACAAGGCCTATCAAACCGTCGGCATCGACCTGAACACAGGCCTCGCGATGGAGCAGCTGCCCGGCACGAACCAGATCATTTATCCGCAGGAAATTTGGAATGGCTTTTCTCACAGGCAAAAGGAATTGCACTTGATTTCAGATTCAGTATAAATCTCCCCGTGCGGGGAGTTTTTTTATCTATGATATATTCTCCCATAATGAGACGACTCATCGGCATCCTCCTCATCGCCATCTCCGCCGCCTCCTTCGGGACGCTTGCCATCTTCGGCAGGTTCGCCTACGAAGACGGTATGGATATCTACACCGTCCTCTTTTTACGGTTTGGACTCTCCGCCTCTTTCATGACCGTGATCCTGATCCTGCGCAAGGAACATTTCCCACGCGGGAGCATTCTCGCCCAACTCGTCGGCATGGGGGCGCTGGGATATGTCGGCCAGTCCTTTTCGTATCTCACCGCCATCAAATATGCCTCCGCAGGTTTGGTTGCTCTTTTGCTCTATCTCTATCCGATTTTCGTCGCAATACTTTCCGTCATTTTTCTGCATGAAAAACCGACACGCGTTAAAACCATCGCATTGGCCATCGCATTCATCGGCACATTGCTCACGGTCGGCCCTGCTGGCGGACAATGGACTGGCATCCTGCTTGCCATTGCCGCCGCGTTGATCTATTCGATCTACATCATCGTCGGCACAAACGTGATAAAGCACGTCTCGGCGGTTCAATCCTCCACGGTAATCTTCGCCTCGGCAGGCGTGGTTTATGGAATCCTCACCTTCATCAACGGCGCACACTTCCCTGCTGGCAGCTCAGGCTGGCTCACCATGCTGGGGATCATCGTCGTATCCACCATCATCCCCGTGGTCACATTTCTGGCAGGGCTGGAGCGGGTCGGTCCCACCAACGCGGCGATGCTCTCCACGCTGGAGCCTGTCGTCACTGTTCTTCTTGCTGCGTGGCTCTTCGGCGAGAAACTCCTCCCCATCGTCCTGCTCGGCGGCGGGTTGATTCTGGCAGCGGTAATTCTGTTGACACGGGCAGAACTAAGCAAAGACACCGAAAATCAAATTGCACTAAAAACCAGCGAACACTAAAACACAAAAATGAACCGCGATGCATACAAAGATCGCCAAGAAGAGCATTAAGTCTTAGCGTTCTCTGCAAACTTTGAGGTAAATATCCAGTAAAAAAGAAGAATGTAGGGTTATAATGTACTCATAGTGTTACCCCGCTGTTTCACGCGAATCCTGCGTCGCACCCTACGGGCGGATTCTTGTCGATGAGTATCATCTTACTCATTAAATAAGGTGCGGCGCAATCTCACAACTCCCCTAGTGTACCCAAGACCCCGAATGTGGGTCGTGCCCTTCGCGGTTTTAATCTAATAAGGAAATATATGGACTTTACACAATTCAATCTCGATCCCCGCCTCATGCAGGGAATCAAAAAGGCGGGATATGACACCGCCACTCCAATTCAGGAAGCTGCCATCCCCGCCGCCTTGCGCGGCCGCGACATCATCGGCACGGCACAGACGGGCACGGGCAAGACCGCCGCGTTCGTCCTCCCCATCCTCAACAAGCTGCTCACGGGTCAAAGAAATGTTACACGCACATTGATCGTCACACCAACGCGCGAACTAGCCGAGCAGATCCATGATGTGATCAAAGTCCTGTCAGTTGGGACAAAGCTGAAGAGCGCAACCATTTATGGCGGCGTCGGAGCCGCGCCTCAAATCCAGGCATTGCGCAACGGGGCGGAAATCCTTGTTGCCTGCCCAGGCCGCCTGCTCGATCTCATCCAGCAGGGCCATGCAAAAATGAATCATATCGAAATCCTGGTGCTCGATGAAGCCGATCGAATGTTCGACATGGGCTTTCTGCCCGATGTGCGCCGCATTGTGAAGGCCGTTCCCGAAAAACGACAGACGATGATGTTTTCCGCCACCTTCCCCGCCGATGTGGAACTGCTTGCACAGCAGGCGCTGAAACAGCCGCAGAAAATTGCGATGGGAATCATCAAGCCCGCGCACACCGTCACCCATGCGCTTTACCCTGTGCCGCCGCACTTGAAGTCTGCGCTTTTGCTGGAACTTCTCAAACGCACCGATACGAATTCGGTTTTGGTTTTCACCCGCACAAAATACCGCGCGCAAAAAGTTTCGCAGCAAATTTTGCGCGCCGGCTTCAAGGTGACAAGTTTGCATGGCGACCGTTCGCAGGGGCAGCGCCAAACAGCTCTTAAAGATTTCAAATCTGGCACGCATCCCATCATGGTGGCCACCGACATCGCCGCGCGAGGGCTGGATGTGGAAAACATTTCACACGTCATCAACTACGACATGCCCGACACCGCCGATGCCTATATTCACCGCATTGGCCGCACCGGCCGCGCCCAACGCACAGGCGATGCTTTCACCCTGATCACAGAGGAAGACAAGGATATGATTCGGATCCTCGAACGCATTATGGGAAGCCCGATTAGACGCGAGACCCTCGAAGGATTCGATTACACGCGTCCCGCCCCGCCGAGATCTGATTCTGGCGGCCGGGGCAGAGGCGCCCCGCGAGAGGACTCCCGCCGTCCACCACGCCCCGCGCCTACGCCGAAAAGCTATGGCAGGAATCGTCTGGCACCGAGGAAGATCAAATAATCAGTAATCCGTGAACAGGAAACCCGTCTCATATGAGGCGGGTTTTTATGATTGCCTTAGCCATAGGCCGGCCCGGAAAATTTGCTGTAGTTTCGTAGACCCCTTTCCTGCCTTTTCGTCAACTAATGATGCAAACCAAGCTACTCAACCTCAATAGGCAATAATCCAGAGGGCCGGGGTTTGAGCAGTCCAAAACCATTTTTAGAGGAGAGTATCATGTCCAAAAAGATTTTTGTTACCCTTGCCCTTGTTTTTGTACTAGCCCTTAGTGCCTGCGGATCGTCCCAAAGCCTGGCCGGATCAAGCGGTCTTGCTCAGTCTGAAGCTGCTGCGTACGCGGAAGCATCTGCCGCTGCGGCTGCAAAAGCTGAGGCAGCCGCAGCGGCGGCAGCGAGCGCCAATGTCGATGCAATGGCGGCCGCGTCTGCTTCTGCGAATGCTGCCGCATCTGCTGCTGCAAAAGCCTCTGCAAGTGCCTCTGCAGCGGCCAAGGCAGCCGTGGAAGCCAGTGCAGCAGCCAATGCATTTGCTAATTTCAAGGCAAACGCGGATGCACAAGCTCAGGCCAAAGCCGCTGCCAATGCCTCTGCCAAAGCTGAAGCAGCCGCCTCAGCCGCCGCAAGTGCGCAAGCCGCTGGAAATTATTCCGCCGCTGCAAGCGCAACTGCCGAAGCTTCTGCGTATGCATCCGCTGCTGCTGCTGCCAGCGCCGCAGCAAGCGCTTATGTAAACGCTGCTGCATCCGCCAATGCCGAAGCCAAAGCTGCTGCCGCGTCAGCAGCCACCGCCGCCGCTGACGCCTCCGCTTCTGCATCTGCCGCCGCTTCTGCCAACGCTTCCGGCAATGCCGCCGCAGCTACCGAGGCCGCGGCTGCCGCAGCAGCGAGCGCAAAAGCAGCAGCCGCAGCCGCTGCCCAAGCCGCTGCCCTGGCTGATGCCGTGGTTGTTACCAAAAGCGCCAGCGAGACAGGCAACAACAGCCTTTTGATCACCATTATTGCAGTCGTTGTCTTGGCAGTGGCAGGCTTTATGGTCAGCCGCCGCAAAGTCAAAGCCTAGCTCTTAGACTGTTTACAAAAATCCCCGCCTTGTGCAAACAAGGTCGGGGATTTTTTGCAGGTATTTATTCTTCCTGTAGGAGCAACGATGCTGCGCAATTTTATTTTTATTATTGTATTTGCAGGCCTGCTTATTTCAGGCTGCGGCAGCAGGGAAACAACGACCGCCACCGAGCCGCAATTTACTGCCGTTTCAACCGAGCCTGTAACCAAATCTGACATGGAGTTGTATACGGCGCTGTCGTCCATGAATCCTATCCCATCCAATCGCATTGACCTTGCCATCGCTATCGAAGGTCTCGATCCTTCCTCCCTGCCCGTTCCCCCAAACGGACCTGTTCAAATTTATCAAGTCGGCGATGCCCGCGAATTTTGGGTCCATAACAGCAGTTCGTTTGAATTCACACGGATCACTGCCAGACTGATGTTCATTTCCAAACACGCTTATTTCTGGCAGGATGAGGGCAGCAAGCCGGTCAATGCTTCCGGTGAATTTGCAAGCGAAAGGGATTGGGCCGCGGCTGGGGAAAGTTTCGATTCATCGTATGAAAAAGTTCGCGCCGTTTTCGGTTATGAAGAAGCTCCAGGGTTGGATGGAGATGCGCGCCTGTTCGTGATCCATTCGGATTCGCTGGGGAATGTGGGCGGCTACTTCGGTCAGGCAGACCAGCTGCCGGCGGAGGTCGAAGCGCATTCCAATCAGGGGCAATTCTTCTTTATATCCAATAGCGGGTCTTCCGGCATAGCGAGCGACTATTATAAGGAAGTTCTCGCGCATGAATTCCAGCACATGATCCACAAAAAAATCGACCCGAACGAAGAGGGCTGGATGAACGAAGGGCTGAGCATGCTCGCCCAACAGGTGGCGGGAATGCGCGGTTACAATTCCGTTGCCGATTATCTGGCAAAGCCAGATCAATCGCTTTGGTATTGGAGCAGTAGTTCCCAGGATTATGGTCAGGCTTTCCTATACCTTGAATATATTTATGAACAGGTGGGTGAGGAATTTATTTCCGCGCTCGTGGCCGATTCCATGAATGGGCTTGCGAGCATAGACAAGACACTTACCAAATTCGACTCGCCCCGCTCTGCAGACCAGTTAAACGCTGATTCTTTCATCGCGGCATTTTTCAACGATGCGGCACTGGGCAGGGAATATGTATTCAATACGCCGGTCATTCCAGCCATCACGCCGCGTTATGAATTCACTTCCCTCCCCGCGATATACGAAGGTGTTGTACAGCAATATGGAGGTGTGGATATTATGACCTTCACCGGCGACCAGGAAGCGAGCCTCACTTTCACCGGTGACCAGGTAACTGGTTTAATCCCTGCCAGCGCACATAGCGGAGAAAATTTCTGGTGGTCAAACCGCTACGATTCAACATTTAGTACGCTGACCCGTGAAATTGACTTGCGTGGAGTTACCAAAGCAACGCTCAAATACTGGGCATGGTACGACATTGAGGAAGATTGGGATTACGCCTACCTGCTCGTTTCCACAGACAACGGCGAACACTGGACCCTTGTCCCCGTCACATCCAGCCGTGAGACAGACCCGAATGATCAAAACCTGGGCCATGGGTTCTCCGGGAAAAGCGGAGAGGGCGAAGATGCGGTCTGGATCGAAGAATCGGCAGATCTCAGCACTTTTGCAGGCAGCCGTGTTTTGATCCGCTTTGCCATGCAAAACGATCTTGTCGCCAATAACTTTGGTTTTGCTGTGGATGATATTTCCATCCCTGAAATCAATTGGAGCGACGATGCTGAAACAGCCGATGGTCAGTGGAGCCCGGAAGGTTTTATACTTATCCATAACCGCATCCCGCAAGTGTGGAGCGTGCGCGCCGTGGAACAAAACGAAGACGGCTCCATCCTTGTGCGTGAGCTCGAGGTTACCGACGGCATCGGCACATTGAATGTTGATTTCGATGACTTAAAACGGATTGTGGTTTTTGTGATTGGCCAGACTCGCTACACCACCATCCCCGCTTCCTATCGGATTGTAGTCTCACCAACCACTCCATGATTGAAGTTACAAGTCATGGAATCAAAAAGGAGCCTGGCGCTTTCGCATCAGGCTCCTTTTTATTGACTAGCTCAGAACAGTAACGTTGCTGGCCTGAGGACCCTTCGGTCCCTTCTCAACGACGAACTCGACCTTCTGGCCTTCTTGCAGGTTACGGTAACCGTCACCCTGAATGGCGGAGAAATGGACGAACACGTCCGCGCCGCCTTCGCGCTCGATGAAGCCGAAGCCCTTGTCACCGTTGAACCACTTTACTGTACCAATTATTCTGTCAGACATTTTTGCCTCCTATGGCAATTGAAATTTATAGGTAAATCTGTTTGTTCCATCGGAGGACAAAACAAAACAACCCACAGTAAAACTGTGAGCTGTTGATGTTCTTCAAACCAACGTAACCTACCGTTTTCCTATCTGGCTTCAACAATAACACACGAATCTGTAAACGTCAATCAAAAAAGGTCAGGCAATATTAAGAGTATAATCTTTTGTTATGAACTTTCTCATCACCGGAGCCGCGGGATTCCTCGGCTCTTCGCTTGCCAATTACCTTGCCCGCGAAGGACACCAGGTCCGCGGGCTGGATGACCTTTCCACCGGCGACCCGAAAGTGCTTGCACCCGATGTCCATTTTACGCGCGGCGATGTGAGCGACCGCCCCAAGTTATGGACTCTGCTTCAGGAAGTGGATGTGGTCTACCATCTTGCAGCGCGCGTTTCAGTGCAGGAATCCATCTTATATCCGCGCGATTATAATTCCGTCAACGTGGGCGGGACGGTGGCCTTGATGGAAGCCATGCGCGACGTGGGAGTCAAACGCGTCGTTCTTGCTTCGTCCGGGGCTGTATACGGCGATCTGGGCGACTCCACACTGACAGAGTCTGCCACACCAAACCCGCGCTCCCCGTATGCCGTCTCCAAACTTTCAGCGGAATATTACGTCCGCACGATTGGCGGGTTGTGGAATATCGAAACGGTCAGCCTACGGATTTTCAACGCCTATGGTCCCGGCCAGCACCTGCCGCCATCCCATCCACCCGTGGTGCCGCATTACCTGCGGCAGGCATTGCGCGGCGGAACCTTGGTGGCCCACGGCGATGGAAATCAGACCCGCGATTACATTTACGTGGATGATGTCGTCAGCGCGATGGTAGCCGCTTCCACAGCGCCGAATGTGAACGGCCTGGTCATCAATGTTGGCTCAGGTGTGGAGACCTCGATCAAGGATCTGATCAGCACCGTTTTGGACGTGACCAACAGCAAAGCCAACGTGGTCTACAACTCCCAAACCTCAGGCGGAGTCTCACGCATGAAAGCGGATTTATTGCTCGCAAGAGAAAAGTTACGCTTCGCTCCATCAATTAAGTTGGAAGAAGGCCTGCGGTTAACGCTAAAGCGTGATACAAGATTTAAATAATCCTACTCCCAGTTTTACAAGTTAAAACGTCCCAGCTTTAAATATGCCAGGAAAAGCACCTCTTCCCCGTTCATTCTACAACCGCCCCACTCTGACTGTTGCCCGCGAATTGCTCGGGTCGCGGCTGGTTCATATTTCCCATGGAAAAATACTCGATGGTCTCATCACGGAAACCGAAGCGTACATCGGCGAGGATGACCTTGCCTGCCATGCCAAAGCCGGCCGGACAATTCGCACCGATCCCATGTATGGGCCTGCGGGGCATGCATATATTTATTTCACATACGGCAATCATTGGATGTTGAATGCGGTTACCGAGGAGGAGGGATTCCCAGCGGCGGTGTTGATCCGCGCGATTCAGCCGATTGAGGGAATCGATGTGATGATGAAACGCCGTCAGGGACGGGATACATTTGGGCCGGGCAAATTGACCCAGGCGCTGGGAATCACCAAAAGTCAGAATTATGCCGATCTGACGGATTCAGCTTCCAGTTTAAGAATCGAGGCGGGGATTAAAGTCTCCCATAAAAGCGTGACGATTGGCCCTCGTGTGGGTTTAAATAAGACAGCAGAGCCATGGCTATCCATGCCGTGGCGGTTTTTAGTCAAAGAGCCGATACTCGAAATTCGATAATCGAGTATCCAATATCGATTATCGAGGAGTTTAATATGGGATTGTTGGATGGTAAAAACGCTTTAATTTTTGGTCTTGCGAATGAACGCTCGATTGCCTGGGGAATTACGCAGGCGTTCAAACGCGAAGGCGCGAATTTGGGAATCAGTTATGCCGGTGAAATGCTCGAACGCCGGGTGAAACCGCTCGCCGAGCAGGTGGGTTGCAAATGGGTCGAAGAATGTGATGTGACCAATGACGAGCAAATCACATTGGTTGCCGAAAAAGCCGCCAACCATTTTGGAAAGATCGATGTGTTGGTGCACTCGATTGCATTCGCGGGCCGCGAAGAATTGAGCAAGCCCTACTACCAAACCAGCCGTGAGGGCTTCAAAACCGCGATGGATATCAGCGTGTTTTCTTTCGTGGCATTGACCAATGCGTTTTTACCGCTCTTGAATCCCAATGCCTCGGTAATGTGCCTGACTTACTATGGTTCGGTGAAAGTTGCGCCGCATTATAACGTGATGGGCGTGGCGAAGGCGGCGTTGGAATCATCCACCCGCTATCTGGCGTATGACCTTGGCCCGCAGAAAATCCGCGTGAATGCGATTTCAGCCGGCCCGATCCGCACATTGGCGGCGGCGGGCGTGGGCGGATTCCGCGATATGTACAAACACTTTGCGGATATGTCCCCGATGCGCGAGAATGTGACGATTGAAGACGTGGGCAATTCTGCTGTCTTTTTGGCTTCCGATCTCTCCCGCCGAATCACAGGCGAAGTGCTTTACGTGGATTCTGGCTTCAACACCGTCGGCGTGCAGATGAGTGCAAAAGAGGAAAAAAGTGAATCGTGAGTGGTAAATAGCAGGGGCGGGCATCGTGTCCGCCCTTTTTTGTTTTAACGGTAAAATTAGACCGATATGTTCAAACGCAACGCAACTCCTGCAGAAACTCCGCAACCCGTACAAGCCGTTGAACGAATTACCTCAGTCCTGGGGTCGGGTCTCATCTGGCACGGTTCAATCAACGGCTCCGGCGGCGTACGCATCGAGGGCGCGTTCGAGGGTGAGATCGCGCTGCGCGGCATGCTCGTTGTCGGTGAGACGGGGCGTGTGACCTGCCAGAACGTGCGCGCCAACACCGTCATTGTGGCGGGCGCCGTGCGCGGCAATATCACCACCCAAAAATTGGAGATCCGCGCTTCGGGTCGCGTTTGGGGAGATGTGGTCACCACCGCGTTCGTGACCGAGGAAGGCGCATTCCTGCGCGGTCAAATTCGGATGGAAGAAACGGTCGAGCTGGACCTTGAACCTGCTCCCGATTCGACACCTTCGGAGGCCGCCCAGGCAGAATCCATCGCCCAGACGCCGATCCAGATTCCCGCACCGGAACCCGTGATCGAATCCACCCAAAAAATCATGCGAAAGAAAAAGAACGAAGCCTAGATCATCAAAAGGGACACGGCGCCGCCGTGTCCTACATTATTAAATCCCATGAAATATACAGACCTCAACATCCAAACCCAACGCGAATTCCCGAACAACGCCCGGACTCAAGGCTTCGGCTGGCTCGTCCGCGCAGGGTATTTGACCCGCGAAAGTGAGATCCTGCCGCTTGGCCGGCAGGCAATTTCGCGGCTGCGGCTTGTCTCAGAAGACCCCTCCTTCCTTTTTCATCTCGCCCTGCCGATCCTGCTCAACGACCGGGAAACCTTCTTCCCGCTTTCCACCGGCAATCTAGAAATCCTGCATTGCGAATCGTGTAAATATTCGGAACGGCTTGAGCTCGCCCTGTTCAAAAAGACGGTACTTCCCCGCGAAGAAAAACTTCCGCTTGAGAAAGTGTCCACGCCCGATTGCAACACCATCGAGTCGCTTGCGGAGTTTCTCGGTGTCCCGAAAGAGAAAACCGCCAAGGCTATGATGTACACCCGCGTTTCAGACGGCCAATTTGTCTTTGTCGTTGTCCGCGGTGACATGCAAATGAGCGAGGCCAAACTCCGAAATGCCGTCGGGGAGGTAAAGCTTGCAGATGAAGAATCAATTCGCAGGGCCGGCGCGGAGGCGGGGTTTGCGTCGCCGATCGGCTTGCAGAATGCCCTCATTGTTGCAGATGAATTAATTCCCCGTTCTCCAAATCTCGTTGCGGGTGCGAATGACGCAGGCTATCATTTCAAGAACACCAATTATGCACGCGATTATTCCGCCGGGATCGTCGCAGATGTGACTCAAGCCAGGGCGGGTGACGCTTGCAACAACTGCGGGAATCCGCTTTCCATGCTTTCCGCCATCAGCCTGACGACACGTTCCGAATTCCAATTTCAAAATATCCTGCTTGCCCTTGCGGAAACTCATCACGATGAAAAAGGGCTGGCGCTTCCCAAATCCATTGCGCCGTTCGATGTATATCTCATGCATGTCCCCGGCAAGACCATCAACACGCTCGAAAAAGCCGGGGAGATTTACAATGCCCTGCAAAGCGCGGGCATCTCGGTGTTATTCGATAATCGTGATGAACGCGCGGGAGTCAAGTTCAACGACGCGGATCTGATCGGCTGCCCCATACGCATTACAGCAGGTGAAAAGGCGCTAAAGGATGAAATGGTTGAATTGAAGTTTCGAACAGCGGCAGGGGGCAGCGTCCTGCCCGTCGAAAAGATCCTGAGCCTGAAAGATATTTCTGAACTTTTCTAGCCTATGAACGTTGGCCACTATCCTCCACCCAAAAGACGCGGCCTGATCGTCCACGGCATGCTCCTGCTCGTGTTGACAGTCATCTCCGTCATTGGCTTTCTAAACCTGTCCAACGCCGAGGTCGGGCCCGCCTTCTTAGGCTGGCTGCTGGCAGCATTGTTTTCATTTTCACCCATTCCCTTCTTTGCCTATCGCACTTATTCACTTTGGCGCGCGGACTATTACATCGACCGCGACAGTCTCTCCATCCATTGGGGGCTGCGCATCGAAGATATTCCGCTTTCCGACATCGAATGGATGCGCTCGGCAGAAGACCTGATCGACCCGCTTGCCCTGCCCTCCCTGCCGCTTCCCGGCGGTCTGCTGGGAATCCGCCGCCATCCAGAGTTGGGTATCGTCGAGTTCCTCGCATCGGACGCAAAAAAACTCCTGCTCGTGGCCACGGCAAAGCGGGTCTTTGTCATTTCGCCTGAAAATCCCTCCGGCCTTTCGCAGACCTTTGCGCGCGCCACCGAAATGGGCAGCCTCACGCCTGTCGAAGCGAAATCGGTTTATCCTTCTTTTGTCGTCACCCAGGCATGGGAAAGCGGACTTGCCCGTTATCTTTGGCTGACCGCATTATTTCTAAATATCGGTTTATTCATTTGGGCCAGCCTCATCATCCCATCCACTCCGCGGGTTGCGCTGGGCCAGCAGTTTGCGGGCGGCACGCTTGAAACCGTGCCATCCTCCCAACTGATCATCTTCCCCGTGGCCAGTTTCCTGCTTGCCATCATCGGCTGGGTCGCAGGCTTGTATTTCTATCGTTGGGAACGCGAACGTGTGCTTGCCTTCATTGTTTGGGGTTCCGGTACGCTCACAAGTTTGCTCTTCCTGCTTGCAGTGCTTTTCGTCATCACAACTCCTGTTTGACGGGTTGAAAGTTACAGGCAGCGGTTAGCACACTCCATCTTTCAACTTTCTATCTTCAAACCTTCAACTTTCAAATCCACATGCAACTTTTCCTTGGTTTCATCCTCGCGATCATCATCGCACTTCTCGCCCGCAAAGCACACAGTTTAAATAAAAGCGGCGCACTGGCAGCGGCTTTCACCGGCACGGTTATCTTTGGCATTGGCGGCTGGCAATGGGCAATTTTATTGCTCACGTTCTTCATCACCTCGTCCGCATTAAGCCGCGCATTCAAAAAACGCAAGCAGGGTCTCGACGAAAAATTTTCCAAAGGCCATGAACGCGACGCAGGCCAGGTCTTTGGCAACGGAGGTGTGGCAGCTTTCTTCGCCGCCCTGCATTTCTTTTTCCCGGAATCAATCATCCCGTGGATCGGGTTCGCAGCTTCCCTTGCCGCAGTCAACGCGGACACCTGGGCAACCGAACTCGGTGTATTGAATCCAAATCCTCCGCGCATGATCACGAATCTAAATAAAATTGTGGAAAAAGGCACCTCCGGCGGAATCTCATTAATCGGCACCTTCGCCTCTTTGGCAGGCTCCGCCTTAATCGCATTCCTCGCTTCTCTCTTAACTGATAACTGGTCACTGTTCCTACTGATTACTTTCTCAGGGCTGGTTGGTTCGCTCTTCGACTCGTTGCTGGGCGCCACAGTTCAGGCCATGTATTATTGCCCCACCGAAAAAAAGGAAACCGAGAAGCATCCCCTCCACACTTGCGGCACAGAGACAGTTCACATCCGCGGCTGGAAGTGGCTGGACAATGACTGGGTCAATTTTGCATGCGGCGCGTTCGGGGTCGTTGTAGCTATGCTGTTCATCATTTAGGGATACGGCAGATTGTATGTCAACCTCCCCCTGTCACCGACACCAGCAGATTTGCGGCCATCCATACCAAGGTGACTGTCACATAACTTCCATTAGGTGAAATCATGAATTACATCCCCGATAGTTCCCGCTATGAAACCATGCGCTACAACCGCTCAGGCCGCAGCGGACTGAAACTGCCTGCCGTCTCTCTTGGCTTGTGGCACAACTTCGGCGGCGTGGATACCTTCGTCAACAGCCGAGACATGATCCTGCGTGCATTCGACCTCGGCATCACACACTTCGACCTGGCCAACAATTACGGTCCCCCGCCCGGCTCTGCCGAAGAGACCTTCGGCCAGATCATCGAAAAGGACTTGCGCCCTCATCGTGATGAACTCATCATCTCGTCCAAAGCAGGCTACACCATGTGGGACGGCCCGTATGGAGATTGGGGTTCGCGCAAGTATCTCGTCTCCAGTCTTGATCAAAGCCTGAAACGCATGGGACTGGAATATGTTGATATTTTCTACCACCACCGCCCCGACCCCGAGACTCCGCTTGAAGAAACCATGCAGGCATTGGATTTCATCGTCCGCAGCGGGCGGGCGTTGTATGCGGGCATTTCCAATTATCCCGCCGATAAAACCCGCGAAGCCTCGAAAATATTGAAATCCCTTGGCACGCCATGTTTGATCCACCAGCCTGTCTACAACATGTTCAACCGCTGGGTGGAAGCGGATTTGCTAAAGGCTTTGAAAGAAGAAGGCATCGGCTGCATTGCCTTTTCCCCTCTCGCCCAAGGCCTGCTCACAGACAAATATCTGGGCGGCATTCCCGAAGGCTCGCGCGCATCCAAAGCGCATAGCGAGTTTAAGCCCGCCCACCTTACGGACGAGAAACTGGCGAAGGTGCAAAAGTTAAACGAGCTTGCCAAATCCCGCGGACAAACTCTCGCGCAATTGGCGCTGGCCTGGGTTTTACGCCACGAAACAATGACCTCCGTGCTGATCGGCGCGAGCAATGTATTGCAGATTGATGATGCGGTGGGAGCGTTGAAGCGGCTTGATTTTTCGGGGGATGAGTTGGGAAAGATAGATAATATTTTGAACAGTTAAATAAGAGCTCCAAAGCATCTAAACTTTGGAACTCTTATTCACCCTCTCCAAATCTTGAAATTCTTCAAACTGGACCCGCCAATTCCATCGTTGCGCCGCCTTCCATCAAATGGGAAGTTGGGAACGCCTTTTCTGCAATGATAAAAAAGGCTCGAATTAATCTCGAACAGGCAATCGAGGCAATTGAAATTTACCAGGAGATTTCGCTGGAAATTATGGAGATCAATTTAAAAGCTGCAATACAACTCGCAGGCAAGTATAATATTTATGTATATGATGCATACATCCTTCAATGCGCTATCGAACAGGACATTCCACTTATCTCGCTCGACAAAAACCTAATTGACATTGCGATCAAAGAAGGCGTTCAAGTAATAGAGGTATGACAATGACAATCTATACATCCACCGAAGTACAAAAACAATTTCCCGCCTTGCTCAAGAAGGCATTGAGCGAAGGGCAGGTTATGTTTAAAACCAAGGATGGGCAAATCTTTGTTATCCGCCCTGAACTACCTGCCAGGAAATCCCCGTTTGAGATTCGCAGTATTAAGTTACCAATTACGAGGATGGATATTTTGGAAGCAATTCACGAAAGCAGGGCAAGGTATACATAAATAAAATATTGTACAGGCCCCCGAGTTGTTTCAATAACTCGGGGGCTTCTTTTGTATTACGCATCACGCTTTACTTCACCCTCTCCAGATTTTAAAATCCTTCAAACTGGAGCCGCCCAAAAATTCACGGACGATGGAATTGGCGGGGATCAAACTCACGTCCAATGGCAGGAACCATTCGAGGAAGGCGAGCAGTCTGCGGGCTTCGATGTATTCGGGCGCGGTGTGCGGGACGAGGCGAAGCAGCGGTTCAGCGGATTGCTTGAGCGCGGCGAGTTCAAAGACCAATGCAGAGTTGAACATCACGTCCGCGTTTTCCTGATAGGGGAAGATGTGCCGCTTCTCGCCGCGGCGCACCGATTCCCAGCGCGAGATCGTGGCTTGTGCGGAATATCCACGCTCGCGCGCGTCGCGCACAATACGGCGGATGAGGCGCGTGTCTGTGGTGGAGACGCGGTTGTGGCGGTCGAGGTTGAGCTGCGTCAGCGCAGAGACATATACCCGAAAAACAGAATCAGACCAACGGTCGGGAATGAGGCGCGGGTTCATGCCATGGATGCCTTCGAGGATGACCGGCTGTCCCTTTTGCAGTTGGACAACGTCCCCTTCTTCGCTTCTTCCTGCCTTGAAATTGAATCGGGGCAATTGAATTTTTTCTCCGCTGATCAATTTCTGCAGGTCTTCCGCAAGGCGTGTGAGATTTAAGGCTTCGATGGTTTCAAAATCAGGCTGACCATTTTCATCAAGCGGAGTTTTTTCGCGGTCTACAAAATAATGATCGAGTTCAAGCGGGAAGGGTGAAATGCCGCGCGCCAGCAGTTGAATGGCCAGGCGGCGCGATGAAGTTGTTTTACCCGAGGATGTCGGCCCCGCAATCAAGATGATGCGTGATTTTTTCTGGACGATTTGTTGAGCTACATCCGCAAAATTTTGTTCGTGCAGCGCTTCGGAGACTAGCACGATCTCGTCGGCGCGTCCCGCTTCGATGGCATCGTTGAGTGCGCCGACATTATCGATGTTGAGAGTTTCCAGCCAGTCGCCATATTGACGGAACGCGCTGAGCAATTTTGGATAATCCCCCATCGGCTCGAGTTGTGTGGGGGCATGGCGGCGCGGAAATTGAAGGAGAAAACCGCCGTTGACCAGCTTGAGGTCGAACCATTTCAAATAACCTGTGGATGGGACCATGTAGCCATGCATGTAATCCATCTGGCCGTTGAAGCTGTACAGCGTAAGGTAATCCTTGCTGCGATATTTGAGCAGGCGGAGTTTATCTTCATACCCGCGTTGTTGAAAATATTGAACCGCTTCCTGAATGGGAATTTCCCTGCGGACAAAAGAATGATCCTCTTCGATCAACTTTTGCATTTGAGCTTTGATTGACCCAAGCTCATTCTGCGAAAGCGCCTGGCGGCCGGTCACCTCACAATAGAATCCGCCGGATGAAACGGAATGGTCAATATTCAACCTGCCGCTTGGAAATAGTTGGGCAAAAACCATTTCGAGCAAAAAGACCAGTGAGCGGCGATAGATGCGCGCACCGTCGGCGGTGTTCATGGTGACGGGCTGGCAATGTGATTCGATTTCAACGGGAAAGGTTAGTTCGTGAATTTGGTTGTTGATGATGGCGGCAACGATCGGCGCGGAAAAATCATCTTTGACTTTGGCAAGGAACTCGGCTATTTGCGTGCCGCGAGGACCGGAGAGAGTCTTGCCCCCTGGCAGGTGGATTTCAATGGTTGGACTGGGTTGGGTGATCTGGATGGACATTTTATTTTGGTCGAAGGTCAAAGGTCGAAAGTTAACTGTTAGACTTTTGACCTTTGACTCTTAATTTCTCAAGCAACTTCTCAGGCTGTCCTGCAAATTCTTCCAATTGAATCTCTTTTTTGGTAAGCGCCGTTAATGTTTTTGTCAGCAACTCGTTGACGGGGGTTGGAATGCCGCGCGCGCTGCCTTCGCGGACGACCGCGCCGTGCAGGAAGTCCACTTCACTTTGCCCGCGGCCTGAATACAGGTCAATGTGAAAGGAGGGCATCTTTGCGCCGCGTCCACTGCCTGCGGCACGGGAGAGAAAAGGTTTGGAGAGCCAGAGCGGTAATTTCGTGGCAAACGCCAATGCAGTGACCGGGGTGCCTGGCAGATCAACCACCTCGAGGTTTTGCGCTTTCATCACTGCGAGGCATTCCTTCAACATTTCGATTTCCAATTTATACAGGTCCCTGTTGGCGAAGACCTGTGCCGCAGTCATATTGAGTATGGCGGAGGTAGGGTTGGCAATGAGGTTGGTTAGCATCTTCGACCACTTCATGCTGTGCGCATCGGGATATAAGCGGCATTTGAGATAGGCACGGTCCAGCACACTGACAAGTTTCTCCGAAAGCGGATGCCCTGCCGCAACGCCTACGCCCCGCAGTTTTTCGAGGATGACATCCCCGGGTCCGCGGCGACCGATGGCCGTGGTGACAGTTCCGTAAATGACCTTGTCCGGGCCGAGCACGCGGGCAATCGACTGTTCATTTTCCACGCCGTTGGAAAGGCAGAGGATCGGGGGTAGTTTTTCCACGAAGGGTCTTAACCCTTCCATAGCGGGAGCGGTATCGAAGGATTTCAGTGCAAAGATGCCTACATCAAACGGGCCGAATTTCAATGCGGATTCAAGGGAAGGTTCGATGATGAAGGAGCGCGGGTCGATCACGAACGCATCCTTCGTTCCTTCGACTCCGCTCAGGGCATGTTTCCTTCTTTCGTCAATGGTAAGGTCGAGTCTCAGCCCCTTCCCACGCAGTTCAGTCACCATCTTAGGTTGTTCAACGAACACAACCTGATTCCCAG
This sequence comes from Anaerolineales bacterium, assembly GCA_014860745.1. Lineage (GTDB taxonomy): Bacteria > Chloroflexota > Anaerolineae > Anaerolineales > Villigracilaceae > Villigracilis. Next base: position 8,420 of record JACZJC010000075.1, on the reverse strand, counting down.
CCAGAGCAAGTGAACCGCCGATGTATGTGCCGATTGCCCCCGCCCCGAAGACAAGAAATTTCATTCCAGATGGATTTGAAAGAGGTTGAACCATGACTCTCCGATTTACTATTGGCGCAGGATGATTGGCGTGGGGCTGTACTTACCAGCACGCAGGTGCGGGTGTCTTACGATTTTCTACTCCACGTCCAGCCAGTGGGCGTGGTCGTTGAGCTTGTCAATCGCCCAGCGATGTTGATACGGGTAATAGATCAACTGGGCAAAGGCGGTGTTTTCAAAACGGAAACGGGTTCCGGAGTTATTTGCCTGCGGTGCAACCCCCACCACGGCATGCATGACCTGGTTAAGCAGGCCGCCATGCGAAACGATCAAATAACGGGCTGGCTCGCGCTTCAATAAATCGTGCAGGGCCTGCCCTGCGCGCAGGAATAATTCCCAGTCCCCTTCCCCGTCCGTACCGACTGGGTCGTACGGTGTGGTGAAGGAAGGGTGAATAAAGTTTTGACGGACTTCATGAGCCGTCAAGCCTTCAAAATCGCCGTTGTCCCGTTCGAGCCAGAGCGGCTCGAATTCAATTTTCAGGTTCAACGCCGAGGCGATGATCTCAGCGGTTTCCTTCGTGCGCGTAAGCGGGCTGGAGATGACATGGTCGAATTTTACGTTTTCTTTTTTCCAGCGTTCTGCGAGGGCAAGCGCCTGTTCGCGGCCTCTCCCGGTTAGTGGAAAATCCGCCTGTCCCTGCCAGCGGGATTCAGCATTCCCCACTGATTCACCGTGGCGCAGGAGGGTAATGAAAAAGGATTTGGGCTTATTTTCCATCGTCTGGAAACATCCCCTTCACAAGATAGATCGGGCGGTGCTTGACTTCCTGAAAAATATACCCCACATATACCCCAATGAATCCGAGCAGGATCATGATGATGCCGCTGGCGATCAGCAGGATACCCATCAACGAACTCCAGCCGGGCTGAACCCGTTCGGTATTTCCTGTCAGCCATAGCAGGAGGACGTAGATCAATTGCGCGCCTGCCAAAATGAAAAAGCCCAGCCCCGCACTCAACCCGATATACAAAGGCGCAAGCGAAAACGAAAAAATCGCATCCGAAGCGAGGCGGAACATTTTTCCCACGGAGTATTTCGATTTCCCCGCAATGCGAGCCGGCTCATGATAAGGAAGGATTACGCTCTTGTATCCCATCCAGGAGATCATGCCGCGCAGGAAGCGGTGATATTCGTGCATCGAGCGCACGCCATCCAGCGCATTGCGCGAGAGCGCGCGGAAATCCGCTGCGCCCTGCAAGACCTGCGTGCCGCTGATTTTATTGATCAGCCAATAGAAAAAATTGGAGGTAACTTTCTTAAATGAAATGGAACGCTCATCCTCCATGCGTTGAGCCTGCACAATGTCATATCCTTGTTGAATGAGTTGAATCATCTGCGGGATCATTTCGGGCGGGTGCTGTCCGTCGCCATCCAGAGAGATCATCATGTCGCCGCGCGAGGCGTCCATGCCGGCCGTCAGCGCAGCCTGATGCCCAAAGTTGCGGCTGAGCTGGAGCAGGAAAATGCGCGGGTCGTCATCTGCTAATTTTCGAAGCGTATCCACCGTCCCGTCGGTCGAGCCGTCATCCACATAAATGAAACTACAGTCGAATGGAAGCAGATCCACAACGCGGCAAATATCCGCGTAGGTTTGTCCAATTACTTCAGATTCGTTGAAAACGGGAATGACAAGGTCTACTATGAGTTTTTGTTTTTTTGGGGACATCGGGAAGATTTTACCACGCGCCTCACAAGCGGACCCCATGCCTGTCAGCCAGGAGACGGAGCGCTCGCCCCACCTCGGCATTTTTCTGCTCAACGTTCCAGCCGAGAACCGCGCCCATGGCATCGGCAATCTCTTCCATGCGTTCTCTTGTTAAACGTCCCAGCATGGCGAGCATGGTCCGGCGGAGCAAAATATCATCGAGGTGAACGGCTTTCTCGTTTTGCACAAGAAAGGCGATCTCGCGGCGAGTAATTTCGGGCAGGGTTTTAAGCGGCTCGTCAGGTATGCGATTGATAAATGTTGCAACGGATTCGGTGCGCGAACCGTAACGGTCATATAAAGTTTGCAGGCGTTCTTTGCTCAAACCAGTCCACGCGGCAGAGCCATCGATTTGGCGCTTTTGTTCGGCCTCTTGGGCGGCATAACCACGCCCGCCGCCGATGGGAAGGTCTTCTGTGCTTTTCAGGCGGGGCTTTCCAAGGTACTCCAACGCCTTGTCTGTCACCTGCTCTGAAAACGCGCGGAAGGAAGTCCACTTGCCGCCGACTAGCGAAAAGACCGGGAATTGCAAATTTGTCCAATCGCCGCTCAGCACTTCGATGTGATGGTCGCGGCTATATTGACCTGTGGTCTTCGCGCCGCTGCTCCCCAGCGGACGGACGCCCGTAAATTGAAATACGATATCCCCGCGTGTCACTTTGATGGTCGGGAATACACGCGAGATCATTTCAATGAAATAATCGATCTCTTCATCGGTGCATACAGCTTCGTCGGGATGGTCAATTTTGATATCAGAAGTGCCAACCAGAACACGGTCATACAAGGGGAAGATGAGCACAATGCGTCCGTCCTTGTTTTCAAAGAAGAACTCATTGCCGCCAATCGCTTCGCGCAGTTCAGGGTGATTCAAAACAAGATGCGAGCCTTTGGTGCCGCCAATAAAACGCGTGGACAGTCCCAGGCTGTGATTGGTGAAATCGATCCATGGGCCAGCCGCGTTAATCACCAGCTTAGGTTGAACCTCGTAGGTTTCATCGCTCAGCTCATCGCGGAGAATGACCGTATCCTTTTCGCCGCTGACCATGCTGACATAATTCAAAGCATGTGCATTGGGGTTATCGGCTTCCGCATCCAAAAGAATTTCAAGAGCCAGCCGCTCGGGGTTGGAGATCAAACCGTCATAATATGTGGCGGTGTTGGCAATCTCGGGGTTTAGTTTATTCCAGCGCTTCAATGATTCAGCGCGCGAAAAGAATGTGTGGCGGGGGACCGTGCGCTTCTTGCCTGTGTATGCATCGTACATCATCAAGCCAAGTTTAATGATGATGGAACCACGCTCGGAAGGCCGTTCCAACAATCCTAAAAATTTCAATGGTGCATTGAGCAAGCCTGAAAAATATTTGAACATGGGCACGGTCGTAGGCAGCGGCTTGACGATATGCGGAGCATTCTGAATCATACGATTGCGTTCGCGCACCGCTTCACGCACCAGACGAAACTCACCGTTCTCAAGATACCGAATGCCGCCATGCGCCATGTGTGAGGATGCCGCGCTTGCACCCGAACAAAAATCTGCCCGATCCACAAGCAGAACATCCACGCCATTCAGCGCCAGGTCGCGGAATGTGCCAATGCCATTGATCCCCGCGCCAACGATCAAAACAGAGATTTCAGGTTTTGCTTTGAGAGAGGAGAGAATTTCGTTTCGATTCATTGTTTTGGTTCCAAGTTTTAGGTTGAAGGTTCCAAGTTTCAGGGTTCAAGGTTTCAGGTTCAAGGTTTGAAGCTTGTTCCCTTCAACTTGCTACTTGAAACCTGTAACATGCAAGACTATTCAACCCAATCAAACGTGCGTGTGACTGCTTTCTTCCAACCCGAGTATAAACCCTCGCGTTGCTTTACGTCCATTTTCGGAGTCCACTCCCGGTCCCTGCCCCAATTGGCGCGCAATTCATCGTAATCTTTCCAGAAGCCAACCGCGAGTCCCGCTGCATATGCCGCGCCAAGAGCCGTAGTCTCTGCCACTTTGGGACGCACCACCGGCACATCCAAAATATCAGATTGGAACTGCATCAGCAATTCGTTATAGACCATGCCCCCATCCACCTTCAACGCCTTGAGTTTGACACCTGAATCCATTTCCATCGCGTCCAACACTTCGCGAGTTTGAAACGCTGTCGCTTCCAGGGCTGCCCGCGCAATGTGAGCTTTCGTTACATAACGAGTCATTCCCGCGATCACACCCCGCGCATCTGATTTCCAATATGGGGCATACAATCCGCTAAACGCAGGGACGAAATAAATGCCACCGTTATCCTCAACTGATTTCGCAAGCGCCTCCACCTCCGCCGACGATTGGATCAGTCCCAAGTTATCTCTCAGCCACTGAATCAACGCCCCCGCAATGGCAATGGAACCCTCCAGTGCATAGACTGCTTTTTGATTCCCAATCTTGTACCCGAGCGTGGTCAATAAACCCGATTTCGAAGGCACGGGAATCTCGCCCATGTTCATCAACATGAAGCAGCCCGTGCCATAGGTATTCTTCGCCTCACCAGCGCTGTAACAAGTCTGGCCAAAGAGCGCAGCCTGCTGGTCGCCCAGATCACCTGAGACAGGTACACCTTCGAAAATCATCTTCGCTTTGCCATATTCTTCGGACGAAGAATGGATCTCAGGCAGCATTGCACGCGGGATGGTCAACAATTGCAGAATCTCATCATCCCAACTGAGGGTGTTCAAATCCATCAACAAAGTGCGCGAAGCATTGGTCACGTCCGTAATATGTCGCCCCGTCAAATTCCAGATCACCCAGGTATCGATATTGCCAAAGAGCAAATCCCCTTTTTCCGCTTTGGCGCGCGCGCCTTCCACATTGTCCAAAATCCATTTGATCTTGGGACCGGAAAAATACGTGGCAAGCGGCAGGCCCGTCTTTGAGCGCAGCCTATCCTGGCCGCCGTTTTTGGCGAGCTCATTGCAGATTGCATCTGTCCGCGTATCCTGCCAGACGATGGCGTTGTAAATCGGCTTGCCTGTTACCCTGTCCCACACGAGGGTTGTCTCGCGTTGATTGGTTACACCGATGGAGGCAATATCTGCAACGGAGCAGTTGGCGTTTGCCAAAGCGCCCTGCATCACTTCTTGAGTCCGCTCCCAGATCTCCAGGCCGTCATGCTCCACCCAGCCCGGCTTGGGATATATTTGTTGATGTTCCCTTTGGTCAACGGCGATTACATTCCCCCCGTGGTCGAAAATAATACAACGAGTGCTGGTCGTACCCTGGTCGATGGCAGCGACGTATTTTGACATATAAACCTCCTGAGATAACCTGCGTGTTAATTGTAAAACAAAACAGCGATTGGAACCAATCGCTGTTGCAGTCTAACTCTCGGATATTTCCACAAACTTCACATCGGGATTTTTTTCAGCAAAATATTTCAGAAAAAACGGCGTGCTGAACAATGCCGCCCAGCCATCCCGCGAATCGCGGGCGATAATGACTTCACTGCGGTTGGGCAATTCTTCAATAGCCTTGTCTGTGCCTTTGATCCAGCGCATGATCCCATGCGGCAACCGTTCCACCTCGGTCGGGACGTTGTATTCGGCCTTCAACCTTGCCTGCACCACATCAAACTGCAATTGACCCACAACCGCCAAAATCGGCTCGCGCTTGAACGCATTGACGTTGTACATCACCTGCACCGCGCCTTCGTTCTCCAATTGGGAAAGTCCCTTGGCGAACTGCTTCTGCTTGTTCAGGTCTGTGTTTCGCAGCAGGGCAAAATGCTCGGGCTGAAACCGAGGCAATGGGGCAAAGCGGACAGGCGTCCCCGCGCACAATGAATCGCCGATGGCGAAGTCGCCGTTATTGGGAATCCCCAGCACATCTCCCGCAAAAGCCTCGTCGATAATCTCGCGCTCATTCGCAAAGGGCTTGTATGGCCTCAGCAATTTCATCATCTTCCCGCTCTGCGCATGGACCAGGTCCATGCCTCGTTCGAAGCGGCCGGAACAAATTCTTAAAAATGCCACGCTGTCACGATGCTTGGGATTCATGTTGGCTTGAATCTTGAAAACAAAACCCGAAAATTCAGGAGTCTCCGGGGAAATTATGCCAGCATCGCTGACATATGGCTGCGGAACAGGAGCATACTTTACAAAAGAATCCAGAAAGAGGCGGACACCGAAGTTTGTAACCGCACTTCCGAAAAAGACCGGGGTTTGTTCTTCCCTTAATACCTTTTCATGATCGAAGACGACCCCAACTTCATCCAAAAGATGAATGCTCTCGGTCAATTCCTTATGACGCGCTTCATTCAAAATATGGTTCCTGACCATGTCTTCCAGGGGCATAAAGACCTCCGGAGCCATACGTTCATTGCGCTCGGTGCGTTCAAATAGATAAACGCCTTTTGCTTCGCGGTCATATATGCCTTGAAAATTCGGCCCATCCCCCACCGGCCAATTCATGGGAATCGGTTCCATGCCCAGAACTTTCTTGATCTCATCCAGCAAATCCAATGGGTCACGGGCGGGCCTGTCCATTTTATTGATGAAAGTGAAAATCGGAATTCCGCGCTTGCGGCAGACTTCGAATAATTTCAGGGTCTGCGGTTCGATGCCTTTCGCCGCATCCATTACCATCACCGCGCAGTCCACAGCGGAGAGGGTACGATAGGTATCCTCGGAAAAATCCTGGTGGCCGGGCGTATCCAGCAGATTAATGATGTGACCCCGATATGGAAACTGAAGAATCGTGGAAGTGATCGAAATCCCGCGCTCGCGTTCCATCTCCATCCAATCGGATGTGGTGGCACGTTGATTCTTGCGCGCGCGCACATTCCCCGCCAGTTCGATGGCATTGCCATATAACAGCAGTTTTTCGGTTAACGTAGTCTTCCCCGCATCCGGGTGTGAAATGATGGCGAAGGTCCGGCGGGCTGCGATGGCCCTGCTCAATGAAATATCCTGATTGACGACTGAAATTACATCCTGCATATTCTCTCCAAAAAACCTGCAAAGGCCGTACATTTTAGCATAGTTTCTCGGAATAAAAAGCACTCGACTTTGGCTGTTAGCGCAAAGTCAGCGAAGAAAAAGAAACAAAAAGGGTACGCAAGTGCCCTTTTTGCTATTAAATGCGAGTAGAAGCGGCAATGGAATTGGACAAGCCGAGTAGGAACGCCTCCTTTTTGAGCCAGTTGCCTGGGGTTCGTGTCCAAAACGCCTGAAATTGGGAGGTATTCCAAAAGGCAGAGCGATATTGGCGCCAGAGCGTATTGAAGGACCAACGTTTTGCACCCTGCCACCAGCGTGTAGGAATGGGAGGAGCATTCAATAAACCCCAAGTACGGTAAGCAGAGAGCAAAAGTAAGGCATACACCCAAACACTCCATTGAACCGAGGAAATGGCAGAGCGGGGATTCCAACATTGCTTCTCACCCACGCCAAAACCGCTCTTCATTTCCCGATGCGCGACCTCCAGCTCCCATCTCTGCCAGAGCCAGGCGAGAATGATATCGATGGGAAGAGGCAACTGCCATTGTCCATCGACTTGAACCGCGGAGACAAGATAAAAAGATGGTTTGCGATGTTTGTAGTGCGGCTTCTTCTTGCCCACTTTGCGATGCATGCCTTTCACCACGAAGAGAAACATCGGAACCTCAGGTAATCCCTCACGCACAAAGGGTCCCAGGACTTGAAACTTCATCAGGATCGATTTGCCACGGACCGGGATGTCTCGTTTCTGCCAGGAGATTCCTTTGTGCAACCAGTCGCAGGGATGGGGAGCCAGTCCACCATAGCTGGCAGGACGACCACGACCTGTATGTCTCTCGGGCATGTAGTACAGACGCCGGTTACGGGCTGTGCGCACTACCGCAAGGCTTCGTTCGGGCAAGCCTCTCCAAAAGTCCAAAACGTCAAAGGAACCGTCCGCCAGGTTCAGCAGGAGTTGTGCTTCCCGGCCTGTCTCATCCATTTCCTGACGCACCCAACGCAGAAACGATAAACCCGCCTCCCATTCTCGTTGAGGTTTCACTTCCGCTGGCTTCGCCTTTGGTGGAAAGGCTGGCAGGAAACGTATGGGGATCGCTCGGCTATAGCCTGCTTCCATCGGTGTCAACCAGCAGCCATGCAAAAAACGCTGGGCACGATGAATCCCCACTTTGAACACCGGCGTACGTGGTGCTTTCAGCCAGCTCGTGCCTGGCATTCTTAAACTGCTCCTTGGAATTTGAACCCCATCCACCCCCGTCACATAGGGTTCTGGCTCCCTGCTGTGTTCAAGCGTTTCCCTGAAAAATATCCTCGACACCTTTTGTTCTTCGTAGCGCCCTTTGCTGAACAATCGATACCACCCACTCCAATCCCCATCGATGATCCCCAAGGACATCAACCCCTGCGTCACCGTATGCCTGCCAAAATTGAAGATCTCTCCCAACACCATTCCCACTATCCGCCAATAGACCCGCTCCGGCCCAAAGGCCGTTCGATGCCTTTCCAGCAGTTCAAATAACTTTTGCAATAAGACCGACTGCGTGCTATCCTTAATCATGAAAGCCTCCTGGGTATGTTTGGTCTCTCAACCAAAACTTTACTCAGAAGGCTTTCCCTTTTCAACTACCTCTTCTTAATAGCCAAAGTCGAG